>JBEHXR010000145.1:0-9038 GCA_048498595.1 Bacteroidota bacterium | reverse complement strand
GTTGGTAAAAACATAATGCCAACAAGCACTCTCCAGTTAGATAAATAAATTGAATCAGGAATATACGAGCCGAAAAATCTTACAATCAAAGTACCTATAACTATTCCACCGGGAAACCATAAATGAAAATAATTAAGACGTGTTGTTTTATTGGTTGGATATAAACTTGCAACAAGTGGATTGCATGCAGCTTCAACAGTGCCATTGCCTATGCCAATAAGCAATGTTGAAATAAATAATGGCCAGAAACCACTTGCAATAATTGTAAGAAAAATACCTAAAGCATGAAAAACAAAAGCAGCAACCAATAATTTTTTCATTCCGATAATGTCAACTACCATTCCGCCAATAACAATCGCTAATGGAAAACCCCAAAAGGCTGTGCTGGTTATAATTCCTATTTGCTCTGATGTTAATCCAAACTCATGCGCCCATGTATTCAAAAGGCCTGCACGAATTCCAAATGAAAGCGAAGTAACTAAAAGTGCTAAGCAACTTGCAACGAATAACTGATTACGTTTGATTGTTGACATGGTTCGTTAGAATTTTTAAAGTAGTTAGTGTTTGCTCGAAGACAATCTGCGCTAAATGTAGTGAATTTGTTTTTTCAAAATAAAAAATGAAAATTTTTTTATCGAATTCAGTAATATTTTTACAACACGTTATATTAAATTGTATGCTTACAATTGTAAGTTTCACACTTATTTTTTCTTCACTAAAATTATTTTAATGGAACACAGAAAATTAAGAATGGGAATGATCGGCGGTGGCAAAGACGCATTTATTGGCGCTATACATCGTCTCGCATTAAATATGGATGGATTGATTGAACTGGTTTGCGGCGCATTAAGTCATGATAAAGCAATTGCAAAAGACTCCGGCGAAATGTTGTTCTTACCTGTAGACAGAATTTACATGACCTATGATGAAATGTTTGAAAAAGAAAGTAAGATGCCTGCAGATAAGCGCATTGATTTTGTAACCATCGTTACCCCAAATTTTGTGCACTTCGATCCTGCAATAAAAGCATTGGAACATGGTTTTAATGTGGTGGTTGAAAAGCCAATGACGTTTACGTTAGATGAGGCAAAACAGTTGCAAAAAAAAGTTGAAGAAACAGGTTTATCACTTTGTTTAACGCATACATATTCCGGTTACCCGATGGTGAAGCAGGCGAAAGAAATGTTTGCAAAAGGTATGTTTGGAAAAATAAGAAAGATATGGGTGGAATATCCGCAAGGCTGGTTAAGTAAACTAAGCGAACGTGAAGGCAATGCACAAGCTGCATGGAGAACAGATCCAAAAAGAAGCGGCAAGGCAGGTGCAATGGGAGATATTGGAACACATGCTGCGCATCTTACAGAATATATTTCAGGTTTAAAAATTACAAAGCTGTGTGCTGATTTAAATATTTTGGTTGAAGGAAGAGCTTTAGATGATGACGGAAATGTTTTATTACGATTTGATAATGGCGCAGCCGGTTGTTTAATGGCGTCTCAGGTTGCAGCCGGTGAGGAGAATGCATTAAAGATTCGCATTTACGGCGAAAAAGGTGGTATTGAATGGGCACAACATGAACCAAATACATTGCTTGTAAAATGGTTGGATAAACCAACAGAAATTTATCGCGCAGGGCAAGCTTATCTAAGTGATATTGCCAAAGCAAATTGCAGAACACCGGGTGGTCATCCCGAAGGTTATTTAGAAGCATTCGGAAATATCTATCGAAATTTTGCACAAAGCTTAATGGCAAAAATGAACGGTGAACAACCAACTGCAGCAATGATGGATTATCCAAAAGTTGATGAAGGTGTAAGAGGCATGGCATTTATTGATAACGTTGTTGCCTCAAGCCAAAGCGATAAAAAGTGGACGGAATTTGTTGTGTGATGATATTAAATATAAAAGCATTTACTTTCAATAAATATGTTGCATCACATCTTCCATCTGTCTTGCAACTTCATTTTAAAACTTCAATTGTAAAATAAAAGCGATGACAACATTAAAAGGTCCGGGAATTTTTCTTGCACAATTTATGGGCGATGAAGCGCCATTCAATAATTTAAAAACAATTTGCGAGTGGGCAAAAAGCATCGGCTTCGTTGGCGTGCAAATTCCAACGTGGGATGCACGGTGCATTGATTTGCAAAAAGCAGCAGAAAGTAAAACGTATGCGGATGAATTAAAAGGAACCGTTAATGAATGCGGATTACAAATAACTGAACTGTCAACACATTTACAAGGTCAGTTGGTAGCTGTGCATCCGGCTTATGATGTTTTGTTTGATGGATTCGCACCGGAAAATTTGCGCAACAATCCAAAAGCAAGAACGGAATGGGCAGTGCAACAATTAAAATATGCAGCAAAGGCTTCGCAAAATTTAGGATTGAATGCACATGCAACTTTTAGCGGTGCATTGTTGTGGCAAACCGTTTATCCGTGGCCGCAGCGCCCCGCAGGTCTGGTAGAAACAGGTTTTACAGAACTTGCTAATCGTTGGTTGCCGATCTTAAATGAGTTTGATAAATGCGGCGTTGATCTGTGTTATGAAATTCATCCGGGAGAAGATTTGCATGATGGTGTTTCGTATGAAATGTTTTTAGAAAAAGTAAATAATCATGCAAGAGCATGTTTGTTATATGATCCATCCCATTTTGTTTTACAATGTTTAAACTATCTCGAATACATCGATAATTACCATGAGCGTATAAAAATGTTTCATGTAAAAGATGCAGAGTTTAATCCAACAGGAAAGCAAGGTGTGTATGGCGGTTATCAAAGCTGGATCAATCGTGCGGGTCGTTTTCGTTCTTTAGGCGATGGTCAGGTTGATTTCAACTCTGTTTTTAGTAAACTGGCACAATATAATTTTGAAGGTTGGGCTGTTATGGAATGGGAATGTGCATTAAAACACCCTATTGATGGCGCAACAGAAGGTGCAAAATTTATTAAAGAGCATATCATTCATGTAACAGATAAAGCCTTTGACGACTTTGCATCCACCGGCGCTGATGAAAAATTAAACAAGTTGGTATTAGGATTGTAGTAAGTTTTAAAAACTTACCCATGAGGTTCTTTATAATTTTTATTGCAATATCTTTTTTAGCAGCGTGTGGTGCAGGAACTGGCGAAACAGCGAAAAGTGATAGCGCCAATGCAACCACAGAAATACAAAACAGAGGCGGCACTGAAGTAGATACCGCGCAAAACATTTCGGGCGCGCAGTTAATCGCAGCGAATGATTGTTTAACCTGTCATAAGATAAGTGAGAAAAGCTTTGGTCCTTCTTACCAGCAAATTGCAAACCGGTATGAAAACAACCAGGGCAATGTTCAAAATCTCGCATCAAGAATAATTACAGGCGGAAAAGGTTTGTGGGGTCAAAACGCAATGACGCCGCATCCAAATCTACCGGAACCACAAGCGCAGGAAATGGTGCGATATATATTATCGTTGAGAAATTCATCAGATACAACAAAATAAATTTGTTATTGATTTGAAGGGGTTAATACATTTGTAAGAATTATTTATTCATCTTCAAACAATACAAATTGAAAAAGTATTTTATCTCCGCTTTAGTGCTTGGGTTGCTGGCTGCGTGTGGTGGTAATTCAGGCAATAATAATAATGCCGACACAACATCTTCAGCTTCTTCAACGAATGACATAACAACAAATCCCGATTACCAAAAGGGCCTTTCACTGGTTGCAGCAAACGATTGTCTTACCTGCCATAAAGTAGATGAAAAGGTTACCGGACCTGCTTATCGCGATGTGGCAAATAAATATGAGAATACGGATGCTAATGTGAAAATGCTTGCACAAAAAGTTATAAATGGCGGCTCAGGCAATTGGGGAACTGTTCCTATGACACCACACCCTGCACTTTCGCAGGCAGATGCTGAACAAATGGTAAAATATATTTTATTACTTAGAAACAAATAAATCTTACATGAAAAAAATACTTTCATTTCTATCTGCAACAATCATTCTTGCTGCATGCAATTCTTCTTCTTCAAATTCAAACACAACTGATACAACAGCTACTGATACAACAAGTTCTATGAGCACAAACGATAGTGGCTGGATTTCTTTGTTTGATGGTTCAACATTAAATGGATGGCATACTTTCGGCGAAACAACTGTAAGCCCGAAATGGAGTGTTGATAGCGGCGCGATTCATTTTAATCCTGATACAAAAGGAGATGATGGTGATTTGGTAAGCAATGATAGTTTTGCAAATTTTGATTTAAAGGTGGATTGGAAAATTGCAAACGGTGGTAACAGCGGTATTTTATTTTATGTACAAGATGATAAACCAAAATATGAAGATACCTACAAAACAGGACCTGAAATGCAGGTGCTAGATGATGCAAAAAATGAAGACAATAAAACTCCCTCACATCGCGCAGGAAGTTTGTATGATATGATACAGGCAACACCCGGTGCAGTTAAGCCAGCAGAAGAATGGAACACTGCTGAAATTGTGAGCAACAATGGTAAACTTGATTTCTATTTAAACGGAACGCATGTGGTAGACACACATATTTTTGATGACAATTGGAAAAAAATGATCGCCAATAGCAAGTTTAAACAATGGCCTGCATTTGGAACATTTAAGGATGGTCATATTGCATTGCAGGATCACGGATTTAATGTGTGGTATAAAAATGTGATGATAAAAAAATTGTAACAGCACTTATATAATTTTTTAAATCCCGCTTATTGCGGGATTTTTTATTTGAATTGGATACTGCCTTCATAAGTTGACCATCTTCCATATTTTTCTTCAATCATTTTAAAGCGGTATTCAAAAATTTCTTTTAATTGTTTTCGAACAATAAGTGCGTTTGCAATATCGCCAACAAACCAATAAGGAATTTTGTAATGAACAATATCTGTCATTTCAATTCCATTTTCTATTTGTTTAAAATGATGTTGATGATGCCACAACTTGTATGGACCAAATCTTTGCTCATCAATAAAATATTCTTTGTCTTTAACGTGCGTTATTTCAGTCATCCAGTATAAAGGAATTCCAAGCAATGGCTTTACATTGTACTCAATAATTTGCCCTGCATACATTCCTTCTTTATACGCTTTGCTGATGTTTAAAATTTTAAAGCCAAGTTTTTTTGGCGTGATGGCATTAAGATTTTCAGGCTTGCTGAAAAAATCCCAGGCAGTTTCTAAATCAACAGGAATTTTTTGAATTGCTTTTAGTGAATAAACCTTGCTCATTTAATATTAAACATATAAATGGGACGAATGTTCAACATTAATGCAGCACAACTTGTTTGTCCATATCTTCCAAAGCAATTCCTTTTGTTTCGGGCATAAGTTTCCATGCAAACAGCAGTTGTAAAACCATCATGCAACAAAAGAAACCGAAAATAAAACTGCCGCCAATGTTAGCTGCAAAATATGGAAACACCTGCGCAACAATTGCAGCCCACGTCCAGTGTGTAAGACAACCGAACGACATGCCTCCGGCACGTACGGAGTTCGGAAATATTTCTGAAATAAAAACCCAAATAACAGCGCCTTGCCCAACAGCATGTGCAGCAATAAAAAGAAATGTATAATATACTATGTATTCGTGATTACCGCTGCTGAATGACCACGACATTAATGCAAGCGAAATAATGTAACCAAACGAACCAATGATGATTAAGGTTCGTCTTCCAAACTTATCAATCAACGACCAGCCAATTACTGTGAAAATTAAATTCACAACGCCAATACCAACAGTGCTGAATAAGGCACCGTTGCGCGCAATGCCAGCCATTTCAAAAACTTTCGGCGCAAAATAAATAATGGCATTTATACCTGAAAGCTGGTTAAAACTTGCAATTAAAAACGCTAACAGTAATGGTTTGAAAAATTTCTTGCTGAATAAAGGTTCTTTAACATGCGTTGCTGCAGCGCGTATTTCAGCAATGGTTTTGTCAACATTGTCTTCTGTTATTGATAAAACCCTTCTTGCATGCGCTTCATCATTTTTATATAATAATAACCAACGCGGTGTTTCCGGCACAGCCAGCATGCACAATGAAAATAATAACGAAGGAATGGCAACCATACCCAGCATATAACGCCAGTCGTTATTGCCGCCAACACCTTGCAGCATATAATTTGAAAAATAAGCAAGCAATATTCCGCATACAACACTTAACTGAAACGATATAACAAGTCTGCCTCTAAATTTTGGCGGCGCAATTTCTGAAATATAAACGGGTGCAACTACTGACGAAGCGCCGATGCTAAGACCACTTAAAAAACGAAACACCATAAAAAGGTAAACGTTGGTTGACATTGCTGCACCAATGGAAGAAATAAAAAATAAAACACCAATCCACACCAAAGTTTTCTTTCGCCCGATTTTATTTGCAGGAATATTTCCAAAGGCAGCACCGAATGCAGTTCCATACAAAGCCATTGCAATGGCAGTTCCGTGTTCCCAATCACTAAGGTTCCATAATTTTTGTATGGCTTGTTCTGCACCGGAAATCACGGCTACATCAAGCCCAAATAATAAACCACCTAAGCCCACAGCGATTGACCAGAATAATATTTTCCCGTTCATAATGTTTGGTATTGTTTAATTAGCTTTTATTGTGGCAGTTCGGCTAAGCAAGTTGTTTTACCAAATGTAATGAAATAAAAAAGAGTTTGCTGATGAAACAAACTCCTTTTTATTAAGTTCGACTAAACATTATTCAAGATTAGCACGCAACCATTTTTCAACTTCTTCAATACTCAAATCTCTTCTGCGTTTCTATGTATTCTGTGCAAAAATTATATCGCTTTCAGATAATCGTTTATCAATTTTATCTCAAAGCCTTTTTGTTGCAGGTAATCTTTAATTTTTCTTTTTTTGATGAAAATATTTTTCTCGCTTTTTAATGTTTTCAGTTTTTTATCAGCAACATTAAAAAATGTTTTGTTGTAGTCTGATGCTGATATTGCAGTTAAAGCCTTACGAATACAATAATCGCTTACCTGCTTTTGTTTTAAAGCATATTTTATCTTTTCTTTTCCCCATTGTTTTGTTCTGAAATGCCCACCGGCATAAGCAATCGCAAAACGCTCCTCATTCAAAAAATCTTCTTCAATCAATTGCGTAAGCAATTGTTCAACTTCATTTTTATGAAGTTTGAATGAATACAATTTATCACGTACTTCACTATGACATCTTTCCTGGTAAGCGCAATAATGTTTTGCTTTTTGTAAAGCAGCGAGTAAAGAGTCTTGCATCAGAAATCAAGATTAGGACGCAACCATTTTTCAGCCTCTTCGATACTTATATTTTTTCGCTTTGCATAATCTTCTAATTGGTCGCGTGTAATTTTTCCCAAGCCAAAATAATGACTTTTCGGATGCGCAAAATACCAGCCGCAAACAGAAGCCGGCGGACTCATTGCCAAACTTTCAGTTAACTTGATGCCGATATTGTTTGTCACATCAAGCAACTCAAACAACTTTGTTTTTTCTGTATGGTCAGGGCAAGCAGGATAACCTGGCGCAGGACGAATACCGGTATATTTTTCTTTGATTAATTCTTCGCTTGATAAAGATTCATCTTTTGCATAACCCCAGTATTTTGTGCGCACTTCATGATGCAGGCATTCAGCAAAAGCTTCAACTAATCTATCTGCTAAAATTTGAACCATGATCTTATTGTAATCATCATTCTCCGCTGCAAATTTTTCTATATGTTTTTTTGCATTGTGAATTGTTACTGCAAATGCGCCCATGTAATCAGAAGCACTCGGAGACACAAAATCAGCTAAAGAAAAATTTGATTGCCCTGCTGCTTTCTTTTGTTGCTGACGTAAGTTTTCAAGATGCACTTCGCCATGTTTTGTTTGAAGAATAATTGTATCACGGTTATTACTTTGCGCTTGCCAAAAGCCAATTACACCTTCAGCGGTAAACCATTTTTCCGCAATAATTTTTTTCAGAAGATTATTTGCATCTTTATATAAACGCGTGGCTTCAGTTCCAAAAACTTTATCGGTTAATACTTCGGGAAATTTACCGGGCATTTCCCATGCAATAAAGAATGGTCCCCAATCAATATATTTTGCAATTATCCCCAAATCAAAATCTTTAAACACTTTCATATCATCAATAGCAGGCTTTGTTGACTGATAATTTTCCCAATCAAATTTTTCTTTTAATGCAACGGCTTCTTCATACTTAATTAAATTTTTCTGCGCATTTTTATTTTGAAATTGAACGCGCAAGCTATTATACTCATGCTCTACCTGCTTAAGCAAGCCAGCCTTTTGTTCCTTATTCAAAAGATTTGTAACAACGGTTACACTGCGCGATGCATCCAATACATGCACAACACCATTATCATATTGCGGCGCAATTTTTACGGCCGTATGCATACGCGATGTTGTTGCGCCACCAATCAATAAAGGCTGTGTCATGTTACGACGTTTCATTTCATGCGCTACGTGCACCATCTCATCAAGGGAAGGTGTAATTAATCCACTTAAACCAATTACATCAACATTTTCTTTTTCTGCGGTTTCAAGAATTTTATTTGCTGGAACCATTACACCTAAATCAATTACATCGTAACCATTACAACCCAACACCACACCAACAATATTTTTTCCGATGTCATGCACATCACCTTTTACAGTAGCTAACAAAATTTTGGCAGCACCACCTTCTTCCTCATTTTTTGTGCCTGCAGCAAGATGCACCAATCGCCGCTCTTCTTTTTCTGCTTCAATGTAAGGCGTTAGAATTGCAACACTTTTCTTCATTACCCGTGCGCTTTTTACAACTTGCGGCAAAAACATTTTTCCGCTGCCGAATAAATCACCTACTACATTCATTCCATCCATCAACGGACCTTCAATAACATGTAAAGGCTTTGGATATTTTAGTCTTGCTTCTTCTGTATCAATATCTATATATTCTGTAATGCCATTCACCAAAGAATGTTTCAGTCTTTCTTCAACAGAAGTATTGCGCCATGCATCATCTTTTTTTTCTGTTTTATCTTTTTTCTTAACT
>JBEHXR010000144.1:0-9061 GCA_048498595.1 Bacteroidota bacterium | reverse complement strand
ATTCAAATAACAATTTGGTGCAGGTAGATTTTGTTGGTGATATTGATAAAAACTACTCTTTAATTAAGCAGGAATTAGTTAGTTCAGGCGTTGCATCTTCGGTAACAAAAAATATGGGCGGAATAACTGATGGCGGGGCACACTCGTGGGGATTAAGATGGTCGAATGAAACGCCTGCAGATACAAATACAACACTTACTTTATACAGTTCGGATGCAGACCTCGTGAAAACTACCAACATGCATTTAATTGAAGGAAGAGACATTGATATTTATAAATATCCGTCAGACAGTTTTTCTGTTGTGCTGAATGAAGCCGCTGTAAAACTGATGGGTTTTAAAAACCCTGTTGGGCAAATAATAACAAACCCGTTTGAAAACAGAAACTGGCAAGTGGTAGGCGTTGTAAAAAATTATGTTGAAGGCTCGCCTTATGATGAAATTCCGCCAACCATAATCATGGGTCCGGGTGCCTGGTTTACGGCAATGCATATAAAATTTAATCCATCATTACCAACTTCAGATGCACTTGCAAAAACAGAAGCGATATTTAAAAAATATAATCCGGCTTATCCCTTCGATTACAAATTTGTTGACCAGGAATATGCAAACAAATTTGCTGATGAACAACATACAAAAACAATGGCAGGTTTGTTTGCATTCCTCGCAATTTTCATTTCGTGTCTGGGTTTGTTTGGTTTATCAGCTTATGTAGCTGAAAGCAGAATAAAAGAAATTGGTGTACGAAAAGTGTTAGGCGCATCTGTATTTAATATCACAAAATTATTGTCGCTTGATTTTGTGAAACCCGTTTGCATTGCAATCATCATCGCAACACCTGTTGCCTGGTATGCAATGAACAAATGGTTGCAGGATTATACATACAGAATAAATATAAGCTGGGTAATATTTTTTATTGCAGGATTATTAGCCATTGCCATTGCATTAATTACCGTGAGTTTTCAATCTATCAAAGCTGCAATAGCAAATCCTGTGAAAAGTTTGAGAACGGAATAAGCAAGTTGTTAACCTATTTGCTTCTTGTTCGTGCCCGCACAAGACAGTGTCCGCTTTCGTACACTTTTACTTAACCTGTTTTCGTAAAGCCTTTGTGTGCAAAGGGTTTTTGCATTGGCATAACCATTGAAAGTTTTTTTGTTGTAGCTATAATTGTGTTTAACTGGTAATATTCGATCAATCAACAAATCAGCAATCAAAAATTTCCTCTATGTTTAAAAACTATTTTAAAACAGCCTGGCGAAATATAAAGCGCAATAAAATTTATTCATTAATAAATATTGGTGGTATTGCAATTGGTTTGGCAGCAACCTGGTTGATTGCTTTGTATGTTGGTGATGAATTGAGTTATGATCGTTCGTTTACAAATGCAAATAGAATTTATCGCATTGCAGAACATGCAAACTGGAATGGCGGCAGCATCAATTTTCCATTAACTTCTCCGCCACTCGTGCCTGCATTAACAGCAAATTTTCCAGAAGTAGAATATGCCACACGCATTGATGTTGAAGGTGGTGGAGTAATAAAATCCGGAGATAAGATCATTAAGCAAAACGACATTTGTTTTTCTGATAACGCGTTCTTCAAAATATTTGATTACAAATTTTTATACGGTGATGCATCTGCTGCTTTGGCGCAACCGGAATCTGTTGTTATAACAGAAAGTCTGGCAAAGAAATTTTTTGGTGATGCATCTGCTGCAATCAATCAAACATTATATTTTGATAACGAGCCAAACAAAATAACGGGTGTTATAAAAGATATGCCGCAGAATTCTCACCTGCAGTTTAGCGGCATTCGTTCATTCGGCACATTTGATAACAGCAACTGGCAAAATTTTTATCTCTATACTTATCTCCTGCTTAAAAAAGGAACTGATGTAAATGCATTCTCAAAAAAATTGAATGCTTTCGGTATGCAAACAATTGCAAAAGATATGGGCGTAAAGGATTTTCACATGGAGCTGCAGCCACTAACTTCAATTCATCTGCATTCAAATTTAGATTATGAGTTAAGCACCAACAGCAGCATCAGCCGAATCTACATGTTCATCGCCATTGGCATTTTGATTTTGCTGATCGCTTTAATTAATTACATGAATTTATCAACGGCACGCTCTGCAATTCGTGTAAAAGAAATAGGTATAAGAAAAGTAATTGGTTCTTCGCGCAGTAATCTTGCCGGCTTGTTCATTTCTGAAGCAATGCTCATTACTTTTATTGCTGCAGTTATTGCATGTGTATTGGTGCAATTAAGTTTGCCTGCTTTTAACCAACTGGCAGGAAAAAATTTAAACATCTGGCGATTTGGTTTAATAAACACAATTGCATTTGTTGTTTTGTTTGCGCTGCTTACAGGTTTTATCAGCGGAAGTTATCCTGCATTATTTCTCTCGCATTTTAAGTTGATCCCTTCACTCAAAGGGCAGTTAGGCAATATGCACACAAGTTCTCTATTGCGAAAATCGCTTGTTGTGTTTCAGTTTGTGATTGCGGTATTTCTCATCAGTGGTTCATTTATTATTTACAAACAAATGCAATTTGTAAATAATAAAGACCTTGGTTTTAATAAAGAGCAGGTACTTACTTTTCATATTGACGATATAAAAGTGCGCGGTGAAATTCCGGCCTTAAAAAATGCTTTGCTTCAAAACCCTTTAATTGAAGGTGTAGCCGTTGCGGGAAATCCTATCGGCAATAATGATTTGGGCGGACATGATTTTTCTTTTGAAAAAAATGGCGTGATGCAAACATCAACGCAAATGGCAAAGCAGCTATATATTGATGAAGATTTTTTAAAAACAATGAATATTCATTTGCTGCAGGGCAGAAATTTTTCTGCAGACATGCAGACCGATAAGTATGGTGCTGTTATTATTAATGAAACTTTGATGAAAGAACTTGGTTATAAAAATGCGATCGGAAAGAAGATGCAGTATCAGCCCAATCCTTCTGCTGATGTGAGCCACAGAATTATTGTTGGTGTGGTAAAAGATTTTCATGTTGCATCATTACAACATAAAATTGAACCGATGGTGATGATGATGCCACCTGCAGTAAATGAACAGGACAACCTGTACGTAAAATTGGCGAAAGGGAAAACAGCGCAGGCATTGGCTTATCTTAAAAACACCTACGCAAAATTCGATGCAAACAATACAGCCGACTTTAATTTTCTTGATGAAAACTTTGCAAAGCAATATGCATTCGAACAAAAGCAGGAACAACTATCATTTGTGTTTACCATACTCGCATTTGTTATTGCTTGTCTTGGTTTACTCGGGCTTGTAATTTTCACTACAACACAGCGCGTAAAAGAAATCGGTATCAGAAAAGTGCTGGGCGCATCAGTTGGTTCTATAACAATAATGCTTGGTAAAAGTTTTGTACAGTTAGTTGCTATTGCAACGGTGATTGCTATTCCTGTTGCATGGCTTGCCATGAACAGTTGGTTGCAGGATTTTGCTTACCGCATTTCAATTGAATGGTGGATGTTTTTATTACCGGCATTGATAGCAATAGGTCTTGCCTTGATAACGGTGTGTATTCAATCTGTAAAAGCAGCAGTTGCAAACCCGGTGAGGAGTTTGAGAAGCGAATAAATGTGAAACTCAATTGTGAATATAAAATCATAGATCAGAAATCAACTTTTATGTTCAGAAGAAATATTTTAACTGCATTCAGATCGCTTAAAAAAGATCTGCCTTATACCATAACAAACTTAGCAGGGCTTACAATTGGCATTACATGTTGCCTGTTGATTCTTTCTTTTGTAAAATATGAATTAAGCTTCGATCAGTTTCATACCAAAAAAGATCGTATTTACAGGGTGAATTATGATGTGCTGATGGGCGGCAATCAAACCGTTTCGCCATCAGTACCCGTTTTTGTTGCGCCGGAGCTTAAAAAAAGATTTCCTGAAATAGAAGATGCCACACGTTTTTCTCCCGAATGGGTTGCAAGAACTATAAGGCACGGAAATGTTTTGTTTGATGAGAACAATTTTTGTTATGCCGATTCTAACTTCTTTAAAATATTTGATTTTAAAACTGCAAGCGGTAACCTGCAAACGGCGCTTGATAAACCCAATACTGTTGTAATTACAAAAAACATTGCAAGAAAATATTTTGGCAATTCAAATCCTATCGGACAGGTATTATTGTTTAATAATAAAAAAGCGTTCACTGTTTCTGCGGTGGCTGAAAATATTCCTTCAAACTCACATTTCAGCTTTGACTTTCTTACTTCATTTTACAGCCTCGAGGGATTTGACAGTCTTGAATCGCAGCAATCATGGAACAATCCCGACTATACTACTTTTCTTTTATTGAAACCACAAACAAACGTTGACGCACTCTATAAAAAAATTGATGCATGGGTAAATCCTCCGGGAAATAATCAATCGGCTTCGCAAAATTCTTTGCATTTAAGATTAGAGCCGCTTAAAGATGTTCATTTTGATACGCAGGTGTATAACTATAAAAATTCAATTGCGGTAACTGACTTTAAATACATTAATATTTTTATTACCATCGCAATATTGGTTTTATTAATTGCATGTGCAAATTATATAAACTTATCAACTGCAAAAGCAACAGTGCGTGCAAAAGAAGTGGGCATAAGAAAAACGATCGGCGCAGGTTTTTGGCAACTCTTCACACAATTTCTTACGGAATCTTTTTTGCTTACACTCACTGCCGTTTTCATCTCTGTTATTGCGGTTGATGCATTGCTGCCTTACCTGGATAATTTATTAAGTAAGAATATTCCATTTTACATTTTTGATGGCAGTTTTATTTTAAGTATTGTTATTGGCATCATATTAATTTCACTGCTCGCAGGATTTTATCCTTCCTTAATACTTTCAAGATTCAGACCTGTAGAAACATTAAAGGGATCGTTTGCTAAAACAGGCGGCTCTGGTGTAACGCTAAGAAAAAGTTTAGTCGTGTTGCAGTTCGCTATTTCTGTGGCGTTGATATTAGGAACAATCATCGTTCGGTCGCAACTGCAGTTCATGCAATCAGATAAATTAGGTTTAAATAAAGATCATGTGTTGCTGATTCATGGTAACGCTGATATTGATGATAAATTAGATGCATTTGCAAATAAACTCAGAACTACAAGTGGTGTACAGAATGTTGCATTAACATGGCGCTCTCCTTTTGAAACGGTTACAGGCAATGGTTTTTCTCTCAATCCTAATCCTACTTCTAATGATGACTGGCATGTTGTAGGCGGCATTGCAGGTGACGCGAATTATCTTTCCACATTGGGCATTCAATTATTAGCAGGAAGAAATTTCGATCCTGCTAAAATAAATGGAGAAAATACGGTGAATGAATTCATGGTGAACGAAGCTTTTCTTCAACATTATAATTTAAAACCAAAAGATGTTTTAAATAAAGAAGTGCTGCTCGGCTTAACCGGTAAAGGAACTATCGTTGGTGTGATGAAAGATTTTCATACCAGTTCATTGCACGATAAAATTCAACCGGTGGTTCTGTTTAATAATCCGCAATTCTTTGGAAGTTTATTGGTACATGTAGCACCAAACGCATTGCCCGGTGTACTATCAAGCATACAAAAAACATGGCAAAGCTATGTGCCGGCGCGTCCTTTCAACTATTCTTTTTTGGATGATGAGTATGATGCAATGTATCGCACAGAACAAAAGTTAGGAACACTTATGTCGATCTTCTGCGGTGTGGCAATTTTAGTAACCTGTCTCGGATTATTGGGGTTGATGACTTTCATTGTTGCACATCGTACAAAAGAGATCGGCATCAGAAAAGTGTTAGGCGCATCAGTTGTAAGTATTACAGCGATGCTTTCGAAAGATTTTCTCAGGCTGGTAATTATAGCAATTGTTATTGCATCACCAATCGCATGGTATTTTATGAACGATTGGTTACAGGATTTTGCATACAGAATAAGTATCAGCTGGTTTGTTTTTTTTATTACAGGTATTACAGCATTACTGATTGCGTTTATAACAATCAGTTTTCAATCAATTAAAGCGGCGATTGCAAATCCTGTGAAATCACTCCGAACGGAGTGATGGAATCCCGATTATTTCGGGATGAAAAGTTTAAGAATGGAGTAATAATCATGAATGTCAAACGTAAATCGTGAAAGCCTGCCGAAAGGAACGATTCGGGGCAACGTGAATAAACAAACCAGGTTAAAGTTCAATCATATAAATCGTAGTCAATGTTTAAAAATTATTTCAAAACAGCATGGCGCAATCTTTTTAGAAATAAAGGATTTTCTATTACTAATATTCTTGGTTTAACGATTGGTATTTCATGTACCATTTTTATTTTGTTGTGGGTATATGATGAACTTACGTACGACAAGTTTCAAAAGAACTATGATAATATTTACCAGGTTATTGCTAACCGTAATTTCAATAACCAGGTTTTTACCGACAGAAGTATGGCAATGCCACTTGCGAGTGCACTTGAGAATAGTTCGCCGCTAATAAAGCATGCCGTTGTTACTACCTACCAGCAGCAAAATGTGCTTGCATACAACAACAATAAAATAAAGAAAGACGGTTATGTTGTGAGTGATCATTTCTTTGATATTTTTTCATGGCAGTTTGTAAAAGGTAATGCCGCAACTGCTTTAAAAGATCCAAATTCAATTGTGCTTACTGATGATGCAGCGAAAGCATTTTTTGGTAACGCAGATCCTATTAACAAAGTGCTTACTATTGATAACAACAGAAGCGTAAAAGTTACCGCGATAGTTAAACGCCCGCCAAACAATTCTACTTTTGAATTTGACTGGATAACACCTTTTAATTATGATGATTCCGATACAAGACACGCAATGAATGAATGGATAAATTCATCGTGGAATGTATTTATACAAACAGTGCCCGGCGTTGATACAGCTGTATTAAATAAGAATATAACTGCAATCAAAAGATCACATGGCAATGATGCGATCAGCAGTTATTTTGTTTTCCCGATGAATCACTGGCATTTGTACAGCGATTTTGAAAATGGTAAAAATACCGGCGGCATGATTGAGTATGTGCGTTTATTTTCTGTGATTGCAATTATTATTTTACTGATCGCCTGCATCAACTTCATGAACCTCTCCACTGCAAGAAGTGAGAAACGTGCAAAAGAAGTTGGTATCAGAAAGACACTTGGTTCAAATAAAAAACAATTAATAACGCAATTCTTTTTTGAATCGTTCATTCTAACATTCATCGCTTTTATTCTTGCTATCATCACAGTTGCTTTATTGCTGCCATCATTTAATTTAATGGTAGATAAACATCTTTCATTAAACATAATGCAACCTTTATTCTGGGTGATGGCGCTTGGTATTATTTTGTTTACTGCATTTGTTGCGGGAAGTTATCCTGCATTATATCTTTCTTCATTCAATCCCGTAAAAGTTTTAAAAGGAACAAATGTTTCAGGCAAAAAAACAATATTGCCAAGACACATATTGGTTACATCTCAATTTGTAATTTCTATTTTATTAATATCGGCAACCATCATTGTTTACCAGCAAATACAGCATGTAAAGGATCGTGACATGGGTTATAATCCAAACGGTCTTGTGATGATTCCTTCAACACCTGATACTGATAAAAACTTTGCTGTAATAAAACACGATTTGCTTGCATCAGGTATTATTACAAACGTTACAAGAACATCATCACCTATTACAGAAGTTTGGTGGAATACAGGTGCCCCAGATTATGATGGCAAACCCGCAAATGCACAAATTATTATGGGTGGACTGGGTACAGATGTTGATTTTGCAAAAACGATGGGCGTTAAATTATTGCAGGGACATGATTTTACAGGAACGCCTGCAGATTCAACTTCTATGATGTTAAACAAAGCTGCCGTTGATGCAATGAAACTGAAACATCCCATCGGCATGCAAATGCATTACGGAAAAAACTACACTGTAATCGGCGTAACAGATAATGTGATCATGACTTCTCCTTACGAACCACCCTACCCTATGCTGATGGTTTTTGATCCGAATAATTCAAGCACAAACACGATGCGCATTAAAGCAGGCGTGCCTGCTCAAAAAGCGATTGCAGTTTTAGAAACTGTGTTTAAAAAATATAATCCATCTGTGCCTTTTGAATACCAGTTTGTTGACCAGGAATTTGAAAAGAAATTTTTAACTGAAGAATTGATTGGCAAGCTCACGAATATTTTTTCTGCACTTGCCATATTTATTTGTTGTCTTGGTTTAGCAGGATTAGCATCATTCACCATTGAAAAACGTTTCCGCGAAATTGGCGTACGCAAAGTGCTTGGCGCAAGTGTTCAGCAATTGCTGATGCTGATATCAAAGGAATTTTTAAAGCTGGTTGTAATTGCATTTGTGATTGCTGTTCCGCTTACTTATTGGTTAATGAGTAACTGGCTGGAAAAATATAATTACCGCATCAGCATTCATTTTTTACTGTTCATCATTGTTGGCATTTCGATGTTCCTGTTAACATTGATCGTTGTGAGTTTAAATACAATCAGAGCAGCAACGGGTAATCCGGTGAAGAGTTTAAGAACAGAATGATAAACGTGAATCGTCAAACGTTAATCGTGAATTAATAAATCAGAAATCAACTTCCATGTTTAAAAATTATTTCAAAACCGCATTCAGAAGTTTAACCCGCAACAGGAATTACACTATTATCAACATCGCAGGCTTAGCAGTTGGTATTGCTGTTTGTATGATGATCTTTATTATTATACAATATCAAACAAGCTACGATACTTTTCATTCAAAGAAAGATCACATCTATCGCGTATTGACTGAACAACATCATGAAGATGCAGGAAATATCACTTACGCGAAAAATGTTCCTTTTCAAATGCCTGCAAATTTGAAAACAACTTTTCCTCAACTTGAACAAGTGGCTCCTGTTTATGCAAGTCATAATGACGAGTTGCAAGTGATTGACGATAACGGAACGGCTGTAAAAAATTTTAAAGAGCAAAGCGGTGTATTTTATACATCGCCATCATTTTTTAAAATATTTGATTTTCCCCTGCT
>JBEHXR010000143.1:0-9117 GCA_048498595.1 Bacteroidota bacterium | reverse complement strand
TAGTTGGATCTGCTGCAGCGGTAAACGCTTCTTTCGCTAAAATTTCAGATGCCGCATGATGACCGTGGCCTGCTCTTGCATCTCCGGGAAAACGTGTATTGATCACATCGGGTTGAAATTTTCTGATCATCCAAACTACATCACTTAAAATTTTATCATGATTCCATAAACGCAACGCTTCATCAGAACTTTTTGAAAAACCAAAATCATAAGCGCGGCTAAAAAATTGTTCTGCACCATCAATTCTTCTTGCAGCTAAAAGTTCCTGTGTTCTTATCAAGCCTAAATCAATGCCTTGCTCATCGCCTATTAAATTTTGTCCGCCATCACCACGCGTTAAACTCATGTAACCCGTGCGGTACAACTTTTCTTTTGAAAAATAGGTCAGCAATCTTGTGTTCTCATCATCAGGATGTGCAGCGATATACAACACACTACCAAGTACATTTAATTTTTTTAACTGAAGATAAATGTCTGCACTGTTAAAAGTAGCAGGAGTTTGCGCATGAGAAATATCAACAATAAAAACTAAAACGATAAATGCAAGGCAATGAAAATATTTTTTTATGTTCATCTGCTTTATTTAATGCCTGCGAAGATAAGATGCAATGAAAAAAATTGCATGTGCAAATTAATTAGGTTAGATGCTGAAAAATATTTACTAATTATTCTCTACCCACTTCATCAATTCGTTGCCCACATCATCAACACTGATGGCAGTATTGGATAAAATAACAACAGCAATTTTTTTATCAAGGTTAATACCCAGGTAACTCCTGTAACCACCTGTGCCACCGTTGTGAAAAAGTATTTCATCGTTGCCTGCTTTTATGTAGTGCCAGCCAAGCGCAACTTTATTTCCCCCATCAGTAAAAGTAATTACATGCGTAAGCTGTATGTCTTTGTTTAAAGCAGAAGGCGCATCACCCAAATTTGCTTTAGCATACAGCAGCATGTCGGCTGCATCAGAACGCAATGAACCGGCTGGCGCAAATGCTTCAAAATTCCACGGACCATTGTATTCCCCATCCTCACTATAACCGGTTGCTACACGCGCAGAATCATTTACAGGTATAAATTGATATGTGTTGTTCATGTGCAATGGTGTACAAATTTTTTCTTTTACCAGTTCTTCAAAACTTTTGTGATAAATATGTTCGAGTATGATACCTAAAGTTGCCGCGGCAAGATTCGAGTATTCATATTGCGTTCCCGGCTTACGGTCAAGCTTAAAGGTTTTATAAAAAGTAAAAAGCTTTTGCTCATCGTAATTTTTGTAAGGATTAAGCGGATCGGTTGCCACATCATCAAAATTGTTTGGCATGCGCGGAATACCGGAAGAATGATTCGATAGCATTTCTATTGTTACCTGTGTGCTATCATATTCCAGCAAAGGAATTGAATCTGGCATATATTTATTAACCGGGTCATCGAGTTTTATTTTTCCATTGTTCACGGCATCGGCTAATAAAATAGCAGTAAATGTTTTTGTAATAGAACCGATCTCATACAAAGTATGTTCATCCGGAATTTGTTTATCACCTTTTGTAGTTTCACCATAACCATAAAAATGCATAGCATTATTTTTTAGAATACCAATGCTTATTCCACATGTTGCTGCAAGTGTGATGTAAGGTTTTACAATGCTGTCAACAGCTTTATCCAAAACACTGCTTAAAGTATTGTTAGCAGCAACGCTTGTCTTTTTATTTGTTTCATCAATATATGGTTTGAATAAAAAAGTATAGAGTTTGTCTTTATCATCAAGACCAACATACAATGCGAGTGTGGTACCTGTTGAAAAAAATACTTTGTATTTATTGATGCCGCTGGTATTGCTTTCAAAAGTTGTTTGCATTATACCCAGCGGAAAAAGATTGTTGTTACAGATTTGTTTAAATTGATCTGCGCTGAGTTGTTTTTTAAATGCTTCGCCACTGAGCGCATATAGTGAGTCTGCATTTTTAGCATTGAAATATTTTACAACAAGAGAATTTACAGAATCAATTTGTTGTTGATTGCTTTGAGCGATTGCATAAGTGTTGATAAAAATTAATATTGAAAATGATAGAACTTTTTTCATAAGCTTTAGAGCCAACTATCAGAATCGAACTGACGACCCGCACATTACGAATGTGCTGCTCTACCATCTGAGCTAAGTTGGCTGATGGAACAAAACTAATTAACTCATTTATACTTCCCGCGCCTTAAATCATATTTCTTACTTCGTACTTTCGCGGCATGTTGCCACAATTTTTAAAAGAGCTGTTTGCAAACCAGCAATACGACGAAAACAATTTCTTTTTAATCGCCGGTCCCTGCGTTGTAGAAAGTGAAGCGTTATTAATGCAAGTTGCAGATAAAGTTTCAACCATTTGCAAACGGCTTGCTATTCCTTATGTTTTTAAATCGAGTTATAGAAAGGCAAACCGCACGAGTGCAAATTCTTTTACAGGTATTGGTGATGAAGCGGCAATGCAACTTCTTAAAAAAATAAATACAACATTTGGCTTGCCTGTAACAAGTGATGTACACGCACATGATGAAACAGCGCTCGCTGCAAAATATATCGACATACTTCAAATACCGGCTTTCTTATGCAGGCAAACTGATTTGTTGATTGCTGCTGCTGATACAGGAAAAATTGTAAACGTAAAAAAAGGCCAGTTTGTAAGCGGGCCTTCTATGAAGTTTGCTGTTGAAAAAATTGATAAAGCAGGCAACAACAAAGTTATTTTAACTGAACGCGGCAATACATTCGGTTACCAGGATCTGGTTGTTGATTATCGCAACATTCCCTGGATGCAACAACACAACGTTCCTGTTGTAATGGATTGCACACACAGTTTGCAACAACCCAATCAAACAAGCGGCGTTACTGGTGGAAATCCGCAACTCATCGGCACCATTGCAAAAGCGGCTATTGCAGCGGGCGCAGATGGATTATTTATTGAAACACATCCAAAGCCTTCAATTGCAAAAAGCGATGGCGCAAATATGTTACAACTTGATTTGCTGGAGCCGTTATTAGAACAGTTGGTAAAACTTAGAAAAGCATTATAAAGACACGTTTGGTTTGGGTTCTTCATTCGTAACAGGATGCAAACGGTTTGCCTGCAGCCACTCACTCGGCAACATATTATATTCATTTTTAAATGCAGCCGCAAAATGACCAAGGTTGCTATAACCGACCATCATACCGACCTGCTTGATGGAATTTTCTCCATGCTGAATTAATGTGCGCGCATACGCCATCCGGTTTTTTTGATAATACTCATAAACCGGTAATCCGTATAGTGTTTTAAAATCATTTTTAAATTTAGTGGGGCTCATCGCACAAGCTTTTGCCAATACATTTATTGTAGGTGCTGTTTTAGAAAAATCTGCAAGCAGCATATTTTCTGCTTTCACTAAACGGCTCAGTTCTTCTTCTTTAAACTGTAATTTTTTTCCGGTGTGTTTTTCACGCACCATAAAATTGTATAGAAATTTTTCAACCAATAACATTATCCTGTTCTCAACAAATAAGTTTTGTAACGGGTGTTTTGCCACTTCATGCTGCAGGTCTTGTATAATCCAGCGATATTCTGCATTCATCGGTGCAAGAAAACTTTTCTTTACATAAATTGAAAAATAAACATTGATAAATTCCTCTGCAGTTTTAAAATCAATAAAGTTCAGCAGCGCCTGTTTATTAAAAATAATATATACACTTTGTATGCGCGAACTCGCCGGTAAAATGCTGTTTGAAGGAATGAGTGAACTTGATAATCGAACAATTTTTTTTCGCAGATCAAACTTATCAAACGCTAATTTTTCATTATAGTCATGACTTGTTTTTTCTGCAAGCTCATTAAACAGCAGCGTAAAATATTGAGAAGATGCGTGCTGATTTCGTTTAATATCCAGGTCTTCTTTCATCGTTATATCCGAAACCAAAACAGAAATTCCGGAATTAAAATTAAACGCATGCATAAATCCTTCACCGCAGGTATTGGGGATAATTATTTTATTATTATCTGCACGAACACCGCAAAGATTGCCAAAGGCATGCAGAATGTTTGTACTGTTATATGTATTGTATTCGAGATGCAATGTTATTTAGTTAATAAGTTCATCAGGAAATTGATCAAAATGTTTTTGAAAGGCTTTGCTAAAATCTTTTACATGCGTGTAACCTAATTCAGCAGCAACCTGCTTAACAGAATATTTTTGTGTGATAAGCATTGCCTTTCCTTTTTGCATTCTGTGCTTTTGATAATATTGATAGACAGGCATGCCAAACACTTCTTTAAATATCAACTTTAATTTTGAAGGACTCATAGCAGCCATGCGTGAAAGCTGGTTAATATTTGGCGGCGTATAAGAAAAATCTTTTAATATTTCTGACTCTACTGTTTTTAAACGTTGCATTTCATCTGCAGATGCTTTAAGCGGTTTATACTCTTCTGAAATTTTTTTATAATGCCTTGTAAAGAAGCGTTCGATAACAAACATAATTGTATTATGAATTATCAAATGCTCGAAAGCAGAATCTTTTGTGCGATTTGTTATGTGCGTAAGCAGGCGTTTATATTCTGAATCTAATATTTCGTAATGATATATGGTGCTTGATAAAAGTACATTTGATATAAGCACTTCTCCTTTTGGTTCATTAATTAATATTTCCTGTAACCAGTTTTTTGAAAACAGAATGTGCATTGTTTTTAAGCGCACATTTGCGGGCGCCATATAATACCATTCTGTGCTTGCATCAGAAAAAAATAAAGCTGCTTTGGAATTTTCATTTTCACCGGCAACTTCATCAATGCGCATTATATAATAATTCTGTGTTGTTTTTTTTCTGTGGTAAATAACATCTTCCTTAAGCATGTAATCAAACAAAATAATCTGTATGCCGTTTTGAAGATTTATTAATTGTATAGTTCCATCACCTACAGATGCAGGTAATATTCCGGTGTTATCTTTTACTTTTAAATTCAGCAGCTTTGTAAGGTGCCGGAAAAGATTATTGTAGTTAGTGTGTGAATATTCAATCTTTATCAAAATATCTGCTTTTAAAGATATTTAAGTGGGTTACGTTTAGCAGAAAGAATATACTTTTTTATGTTTAGCCAAAAGGCCATTACCATGTAAATGATAAGTGGTGATCCCAGGGTTAAAAAAGAAATATATATGAACCACATTCGAATGCGGCTGCTGGAAATACCGAGTCGTTCTCCTAAAGGTTCACACACCCCAAATAAGCGCCACTCAATGAGTTGTTTTAGTTTGTACATGATTGCAATATAAAAAAAATTATCCGTTCATTAAATACGTAAAAATTTTTTATTCGCACAGGTTAGAAATAATGCTATTAAGATTTTAATTGCGATTAGAGATACGGTATTAAAAAAATTTATAGCTCATTTAATGTAAATTTGCAAACATTTAATTGGATTAAAACAAAAATTTCTTCACATGGCTTTTGATATCGAAATGATTAAAAAGGTATACAATGAAATACCAAACAAAATAGCTTCAGCCCGAAAATTACTTGATCGTCCTTTAACATTATCTGAAAAAATTTTATTTGCACATTTATCCCAGGAACAAACGCCGGAAGTTTTTGAACGCGGTAAAACCTATGTAAATTTTGCGCCCGATCGTGTTGCTATGCAAGATGCAACTGCGCAAATGGCTTTGCTGCAGTTTATGCAGGCTGGCAGGCCAAAAGTTGCAGTGCCATCCACTGTACATTGCGATCATTTGATACAGGCAAAAGTGGGTGCCAAAGAAGATCTTGCTGTTGCATTGAATGTAAATAAAGAAGTTTATAATTTTCTTTCTTCGGTTTCTGATAAATATGGTATTGGTTTTTGGAAGCCCGGTGCCGGAATTATTCACCAGGTTGTATTAGAAAATTATGCTTTCCCCGGCGGAATGATGATTGGTACAGATAGCCACACACCAAATGCAGGTGGTTTAGGTATGATTGCAATTGGCGTTGGCGGTGCCGATGCGTGCGATGTAATGGCAGGCTTGCCCTGGGAATTAAAATGGCCAAAATTTATCGGTATAAAACTTACAGGAAAATTAAGCGGATGGACAAGTGCAAAAGATATTATTCTTTGGGTTGCCGGGCAACTAACTGTGAAAGGTGGTACCGGCGCAATTGTAGAATATTTTGGTGAAGGCGCCGATAGTTTTAGCGCAACAGGTAAAGCAACTATTTGTAACATGGGCGCAGAAATTGGTGCAACTTGTTCTTTGTTTGCTTATGATGAAAAGATGTCTGAATATTTGAAAGCAACGAATCGTGCAGACATCGCTGAACTGGCAAACGGAATAAAAGAACATCTTCGCCCGGATGCAGAGGTTTATGCAAATCCTGAAAAATATTATGACCAGGTTTTGGAATTAAACTTAAGCGAACTCGAGCCTTATGTAAATGGACCTTTCACACCAGACCTTGCAACGCCAATTTCAAAAATGAAAGAAGCTGTTGAAAAAAATGGTTGGCCTGCAAAACTTGAAGTTGCTTTAATTGGAAGTTGTACAAACTCTTCTTATGAAGATATCAGCCGTTCCGCTTCTATTGTAAAAGATGCAGTAAGCAAAGGCTTGAAAACGCAAAGCGAGTTTACTATCACTCCGGGTTCAGAACAAGTTCGTTTCACAATACAACGGGATGGCTTTATAAATGATTTTGAAAGCGTGGGTGGTATTGTTTTGGCAAACGCCTGCGGACCTTGCATTGGTCAATGGGCAAGGCACATTGATGATCCTAATCGCAAAAACACCATCATCACTTCTTTTAATAGAAATTTTGCAAAGCGTAATGATGGGCTTGCATCAACACATGCCTTTGTTGCATCGCCTGAAGTGGTAACCGCAATGGCAATGGCAGGAACGATCGCATTCAATCCTTTAACCGATTCATTAAAAAATGATAAAGGTGAAGATGTAAAATTAAGCGAGCCGCACGGCTATGAATTACCGCCAAAAGGTTTTGAAGTAGATGATCCGGGTTATCAGCAACCTGCAGAAGATGGCAGCCATGTAAAAATTGAAGTTGATCCTAACTCGCAAAGATTACAATTGCTTGCTCCTTTTGCTGAATGGGAAGGCACTGATCTGAAAAGCTTAAAGCTGCTTATTAAAGCAAAAGGAAAATGCACAACCGATCATATTTCAATGGCAGGACCCTGGTTGAAATATCGCGGACATTTAGATAATATTTCAAACAATCTTTTAATTGGTGCGGTTAATTATTTCAACAATCAAACTGATTCTGTAAAAAATGAATTAACCGGTGAATATGGTTCTGTGCCTGCAACACAACGCGCATACAAAGCAGCAGGCATTGGAACTGTTGTAGTAGGTGATGAAAATTATGGTGAAGGAAGTTCCCGCGAACATGCTGCAATGGAACCGAGATTTCTTGGTGTAAGAGCCATCATTGTAAAAAGTTTTGCGCGCATACATGAAACTAATTTGAAGAAGCAGGGAATGCTTGCACTAACATTTGCAAATAAAGATGACTATGATAAAGTGCAGGAAGATGATACGATTGATATTATTGGATTGAAAGAATTTGCGCCAGGTGTACCACTTACTGTTTTATTGCATCATGCCAATGGAGAGACTGATACAATTGAAGTGAATCAAACTTATAATGAACAACAGATAGAATGGTTTAAAGCAGGCGCTGCATTAAATATCATTCGCAAAAAATTTAATAAAACTGCTGAAGAGGTTACTGCGTAGTTTTTAAAATTTCAAATTAATAGTTGAGCGTAACAAGCATTTGTTACGCTTTTTTGTTTTGAAATTCAGGCATTGAAATAAATTTCTGTAGCGCCATAACCAAAACGCGGGTGATATTGGTTTACGAAAGTCTTTACTTCTCTTTTTGTTTTAAGAATTTCATGAATTTCATCTCTTAATTTCCCGCTGCCTACTCCATGTATTACAATTAAATTTGACTGATGATGCGCAACCGCCAAATCATACCATTTCTCAAATTCTTTTAGTTGAAGGGTAAGTATTTCAAAATTGCTTAACCGCTGCCAATCATCCGATAATTTTTCTATGTGCAGATCAACTACACTTCTTGCAGGTTCTAAATGCTCACGAATTTTTTCTGCTTCGTATGCTTTATATTTTTTGTGAACTCTGTCAGGCACTTCAATCTTCTCTTCTATTTTTTTATCAGGATATTGATCGAATAATTTGAATGTTATCGTTGGTTCATTTTTTTGTTTCATTTCTTCAATGCGCTGAAACAATTGTTTTGGTTTTAGTTTGATGGATTCCTCATAATGATCCGCTTTTGTTTTATCAGGTGTTATCAAACTAAAATTAAAATTGAAAGAAGGGTTATCATTAAAATCGCTGAACGGAATATCATGCAGGTAAAAATCTTTGTTCGAAAGAATTTCTCCTTTCAATTCAAAATCTTCATCACCAAAAAATAATTGTTTGTACTGAAATTTATAACCAGCAGAAGTATTATTTATAAGATATAGCTTGAATAGTTCAACTACTTCATCATTAAAATCATCCAATATAAATTTCGGAATAAGCGAAAGCCAAACGCCTTCTTCTTTTTTTTGTGTAGATGTGTTGCTTTTTTCTTTCGGCACATCATCAATATATTTTTTAGCAGTCTTTTTTGGTACTTGTTCTTTTTTATTGGAGAAGCGATTGAAGTACGGAAAATCAATTTGGTCCGTATAAACGGGGAAACGAACACCGCGTACTTCAACCAGCAACATATTCTTGTTGAGAATTTCTATAACTTTTCCTTCTTCTTTTGTATGGAGGACTAATATATCATCGCCGGGCTGATATTTCACAAATCAAAATTAAAAATTAGCGAGCACGTCTGCAAGATGTAAAACTTTCAAAGAAGCTTTTTTATTTTTTATCACACCATCAATATGCATCAGGCAACTCATATCTGTACTTATAATATATTCAGCTTTTGTATCTGCTGCATTTGTAACTTTTTGATCACCCATTGCAATACTTATCGGTTCAAACTTTACGGCAAATGTTCCGCCGAAACCACAACAGGTTTCCACATCATTCATTTCAATCAACTGCAAGCCTTCAACATTGTTTAAAAGAATA
>JBEHXR010000142.1:0-9163 GCA_048498595.1 Bacteroidota bacterium | reverse complement strand
ATCATAGCCAACATCATCGCTTAAAATAAAAATCACATTTGGCTTTTGTTGGGCAGTTGCAATAGTTTGAAAACTTAAAAAGATTAAAATAATTGCAAATAATTTTAATGCAGTGGTTCTTAAGTTGAAAATCATTTTGGTTTATACTAAGGTTAAAAATTTTGCAGCAGCCTTGCGAAGATAAAACTATTTTACAAAAACACCATAATGTTGAAGTACATGTATTTTGATTTTATCATCTTCAAAATAAATAAGTTTCGATTCCCTGAATTGTTTGGCACTATCTAAAAAGCCTACAATGCATGATGGACTCTTAGCTCCTTCTTTAATTTCTACAGCCGGCACTTCACCAAAGTTTGGTACATGCAAGGTGTCTTTTGCTTCAAGATTTTTGTAAGATACTTTTATGAGATAATCGAATGTTTCTTTTGTTTCAAATAATTCAACGCTAAATTGGTCAGTAGTTGCAAAACTCTTAACAGTTTCAGAATAAGTTTTTACAGGATTTGGGTTTATAGCCGATCTTTTCTCCGGGATCTTACTTGTACTATAAATTACAGAATCGTTTGCGTTATTATTGTTTGTATTTGTATTACAAGAACACAATAACCATGCGGTTAATATCATCCAAAATATTCTCATATAATGATTAATAAAACAAAAAGGTTGCCTTTTTCAAGACAACCTTTTATATAATAAAAGCATCTTATTTTTTTATTTGAACTGAAGCAGTAGCAGTAACTTCTGTTTTCACTTTTGTTTGAGTTGTTGTATTAGTGTTTTGATACAACTGTGCTAATGTAGGTGCAATCACCAAAGAAACAATACTCATTAATTTAATAAGAATATTCATTGACGGACCTGATGTATCTTTAAAAGGATCGCCAACTGTGTCACCTGTTACAGAAGCTTTATGTGGCTCACTTTTTTTATAATAAGTTTGGCCATTTATTTCAACGCCTTTTTCAAAACTTTTTTTAGCGTTATCCCAGGCACCGCCAGCGTTATTCTGAAACATTCCCATCAACACACCGCTAACTGTTGCGCCTGCAAGAAAACCGCCCAATGCTTCAGGACCTAAAAGAAAGCCGATAATTAAAGGAGAAATAATTGCAATTGCTCCTGGTAACATCATTTTTTTGATAGATGCTTCTGTTGAAATGGCAACGCATTTTTCATATTCTGGCTTGCCGGTACCTTCCATAATTCCGGGAATTGTTCTAAACTGCCTGCGTACTTCTTCAACCATTGCCATTGCCGCTTGACCAACTGCACGTATTGCCAATGAAGAAAATATAAATGGAATGCCTGCACCTACAAATAATGCGGCTAAAACTTTTGCTTTATAAATATCAATGCCGGCCATGTTATAACCGTTATGATTTATTACACCAACATAAGCTGCAAACAAAGCTAATGAGGTAAGTGCCGCTGATGCAATTGCAAAGCCCTTACCTGTTGCTGCCGTGGTATTACCAACCGCATCGAGTACGTCTGTTTTTTCACGTACATCTTTAGGCAATTCGCTCATTTCTGCAATACCACCTGCATTATCAGCAATAGGGCCAAATGCATCAATCGCCAATTGCATTGCAGTAGTTGCCATCATACCTGCGGCTGCAATAGCAACACCATATAAGCCTGCACATGCATAAGAACCCCAAATACCAGCAGCTAAAACAATTATTGGCAGTAAAGTTGATTCCATTCCAACAGCTAATCCACCGATAACATTTGTTGCGTGACCTGTTGCTGATTGACGTATGATTGATTTTACAGGACCTTTATGCATAGCGGTATAATACTCCGTAATCATACTCATTAAAGTACCAACACCTAATCCAACCAATATAGCGCCGAGCACACCACCACGTGTAATAGAAACAGCGCCAGGTACAATTTGCGCAGGATTATTCATTATAAAATCTCTTCTTAAATAAACAGCAGAATCGGGCAAAATATAATAAACTAAAAAAGCACTTGCAATTGCTGTAAGAATAATAGAGCCCCAATTGCCCATGTTTAATGCTTTCTGCACATTAGATGTACTAATACCGGCGCTATCACTCACTTTTACAAACAAGGTTCCTACAATTGAAAATAAAATACCTACACCCGCAATTACCATCGGTAAAAGTATTGGAGCAAAACCTCCGAAATTATCGTTGGGTGAATAAGCTTCTTGTCCAAGTACCATCGTAGCTAAAATAGTTGCAACGTAAGAACCAAAAAGATCAGCGCCCATACCTGCAACATCGCCTACATTATCTCCTACATTGTCTGCAATGGTAGCAGGGTTACGTGGATCATCTTCAGGAATTCCTGCTTCCACTTTTCCTACTAAATCAGCGCCAACATCGGCGGCTTTTGTATAAATACCTCCACCCACGCGGGCAAACAATGCGATCGATTCGGAGCCTAAAGAAAATCCGGTAAGTATTTCAATCGTCTTTACCATTTCTTCTGAGTTAGCATCAGCTCCCGGCGCAAAAATGTGTTTCAATATTAAAAACACAGAACTTAAACCAAGTACAGCTAAACCTGCAACGCCCAATCCCATTACAGAACCGCCGGTAAAAGAAACTTTTAATGCCTTTGATAAACTTGTTCTTGCTGCATGTGCCGTACGAACATTAGCTTTCGTAGCCACCTTCATTCCTATATAACCTGCAGTTGCGCTGCAAACGGCGCCAATAATAAAAGCAATTGCAATAGACCAGTGAGAATTTGGATTACTCATTGCCATTACACCAAGTAATAAAGCAACAATCACTACAAAGTATCCAAGTATCTTCCATTCAGCTTTTAAAAAAGCCATTGCACCTTCAGCTATGTATTTGCTGATGGTTTTCATGTGGTCGCTGCCAGCTTCCTGTTTGTTAACCCAGTTAAATTTTACAAACGTATAAAGTAGTCCGATTATACCCATAACCGGGACAAGCAGAAATAGAGTCTCATTCATATATAAAAACTGATTTTTAAATGGTCGGCAAAAATAGGGTAAATGACCAAATGTTAAGCAACTGTTAGTCATTAAAGTATATCCGGGCAACAATTCAAGCCATACATAAATATTTTTGTTGAGCCTACATCACACACAATTACGATAACGTTTCGTCAAATATTCAATCTTTATCTTTGATGCTTTATGCAGTATAGTTTAACTACAGAATTAATTGAAACAGCTACATACATTAAAACAAGATTCAATGCAGAGCCTGTTATTGGTGTTGTACTTGGCAGTGGATTGGGAAATTTTACCAGGGAATTAAAACCCGAGTTTGAAATTGATTATAGTGATTTACCACATTTTCCTGTTAGCACTGTGAAAGGTCATAGCGGCAAATTAATTTTTGGTTCAATAAATGAAAAACGAATTGTTGTTATGTCTGGCAGGTTTCATTATTATGAAGGCTATACTCCGCAGCAAGTTGCTTATCCAATTCGTGTAATGAAAATGCTTGGTGTAAAAACTTTGCTCGTATCAAATGCTGCCGGCGGCGTTAATACTTCTTTTAAAGTGGGTGATTTAATGATCATCAACGATCATATCAGTTTGTTTACTGTTAACCCTTTGCTTGGAAGAAATGAAGAAGAATTTGGAACAAGGTTTCCAGATATGAGCGAGCCGTATGATAAAAAAATTATTTCCAAAGCAAAATCAATAGCAAAAAAATTAAACCATGAAGTAAAAGAAGGTATTTATTGCGGCGTTACCGGACCCTCATTTGAAACGCGTGCAGAATATAAATTGATTAAAGCTATTGGCGGAGATGCAGTTGGTATGAGTACAGTTCAGGAAGTAATTGCAGCAATACATGCAGGCTTAAAAGTTTTTGCAATGAGCGTTATTGTAAACATGGGTATTCGCGATGAAAGCAATGAATTTACACACGACGAAGTGCTTGATGCCGCCAACAAAGCAGAACCTAAAATGGCGGCAATATTTAAAAAGCTGATTGCTGAGTTATAATTATTTTTCAGTATTATTAACGGGCACAGTAAAGTAAAAATTACTGCCAACACCTTCTTTACTTTCAATACCCATTTTACCACCGTTTTGCTCTATATAATCTTTTGATATGATTAAACCGAGCCCCGTACCTTTTTCTCCTTTTGTTCCAAACTCAGATTCATAATTTAATTTATCAAGAAGTTTTTTTACAAGTTCTTCATTCATTCCAACACCGTTATCAATAACACTTACCCGCACTTTATCTTCAAATAAATCAGTGGTAATTTTTATTACAGTATTTGCATGTGAAAATTTAATGGCATTTGTTACAAAATTTCGCAGCACAATGGCAAACATATCTGCATCTGCAAAAATTTCACCCAGGAAATTAAACTCAGTGTCTATGCGAATCCCTTTTTTGTCTGACTGATCCCACAAGCTCTCAGTAACTTTTAATATTTCTGTTTGAACATCTATCGGCAATGGATTAAACTTAATGTGATCCAGTTGCGTTCTGCCCCATCGCAATAACTCGTCAACAAGTTCATAACACTGAGTGAAACTTTTTGATATTATTTTTATTGAATCTAAAAGTTCGTCTTTGTCATAAGTTTCAAATTCGCTAATTATAGTTTTTAAGAATGATGCATTTATTCCTAATGGCGCTCTTAAATCGTGCGCAATAATTGAAACAAGTTTATTCTTATGCTGATTTAATTGCAACAAATTTTCCTGTGCTGTTATTTGATCTGTTATATCTACAGCCCAACCTGCTATCATATTACGATCTTTATACCGAATAGGAAATTTTATTGTCTTATAAGTTTTAACCTGCTCAGCTACGCTTCCTTTTTCAATCGTTTCAACAACACTTTTATTGTCGATTACCAATTTATTATTTGCCAAATAAGCTTCAGCTATTTCCTGGGAATAAAGCCCGAGAATATTTTTACCAATATCATCTTTAGTAAAACCAAACGATTTAAGGTAACATTCATTCATATAATGTATTACGCCATCACCATCTGCCAGCCACGCAAGTAGCGGACTATTCTCCATAAACTCTTCAAATAGCTGGCGACTTTCATACAAATATTTTTCTACAGCATTTTTTCTTTGCTGAAGTAATTCCATTTCTTTCTGTGCGGTAAAATCTTTTATAATTACACACACATTTGTAATCTCTCCAAACTCATTTTTTAAAGGTGAATACATTAGATTAAAATATAGTTTTGGCTCTGTATCAGATACAATATCGTAGTTAACAGTTTCGCCTTTAAATGCACGTTCGTAATTTTCTTTTACTTGCTGAAAATATTTTTTAGAAACATATTGAAGTGCATCATCTCCCACTTTAGAATCAGATTTAAAAAATTTCTCAACATTTCCTTTAGGACGCAGATATATTATGCGATAATTTTTATCAATAATCAAAAAACTTTCATCAAGCAATGCTAAAACAGATGCAAAATTTTCAAGCGACTTTCTTGTTTGTAATTCTGCAGTAACGTTTCTGCTAATACCTATATAACCAATTTTTTTGCCGTATTCATCTTTTACTATTGTGAAAGATGATTCTAAAAAAACATCTTCGTTATTATTTAATATTCTAACAATACCCTTCCAGCGATTTTCTTTTATTAGCTTTCGCAGAACTTCTTCAGTGCTGTCGTTTACATACTCATGTAATATAATATCTGTAAAACGCTTACCTATTGCTTCGGCAGCGGCGAGGTTATAAATTTTTTCTGCAGCCGCATTCCAGGTTTGAATAATAAAATTAGTGTCAGTAGAAATTACAACGTCGTCAATACCGGAAAGTAATGCCTGGTAATAGAGAACGTTTGTAGTGTCAGTTGTGTTTATTAATTCACAGTCGGTAGTCATAGCGTTGAAAATTAAAACGAAAATCAGGTATTTTTCTTACTGCAACCGGGGTTAATTAATACTCAATAAAGGTATATTTTTATTCAGAAATATTTTTATTATTCATCAGGCGAAAACAAAATTTTAAGTTCGCCTCATAAGCAATTATTATGAAAAAAAGTATGCTTCTCTTTTTGACTATAGCAGTTCCCGCAATCTTGTTCTCTCAAAATCTATTAACGCCTGAACTGCTTTGGAAATTGCACAGGCTTAATGCAATTGGTATTTCAAAAGACAAAAAATATATTGTTTATTCTGTGGCTACGCCTGATGTTGAAGCAAATAAAAACATCACCAAAACATATCGCATACCTGTTGATGGCGGCACTGCAGAAGAAATTACAAATGCAGATTCGCTCGTTAACAACACACATATTTCTTCTGATGGAAGATGGAAGATTAGCGATAGCGATGTAAAAATTATGAACGTTTATGGTTTTGATTTTTATCCAACACTAACCAAGAGCAACGTGCGCATTTATAATTCGCTGATGTATCGGCATTGGGATACATGGGAAGATGGAAAGTTCAGTCATATTTTTTTAAGCGCTGTTGGTGATACAGCTAAAAAAGATTTAATGCCTAATGAACCTTATGATTGTCCGCAAAAACCTTTTGGTGGTGATGAAGATTATTTATGGAATCCTGATGGAAAACATATTGTTTATGTAACAAAGAAAAAACAAGGCACTGCTTATGCCATCAGTACCAATACAGATTTGTACGAATATGATATTGAAACAGGTGAAACAAGAAATTTAACCGAAGGCATGATGGGTTATGATATCAATCCATCCTACAATTCAAAAGGAGAATTAGCGTGGCTTAGTCAAAAGACTGATGGATACGAAGCAGACAAACAGGATATTGTTGTATCAAACGGCAAAACAAAATTGAACTTAACAGCAAGCCGTGATGATATAAATGTTGAAAGTTTTGTTTGGAGTGATGATGATAGAAATATTTTTTTCATTGCACCAAAAGATGGAACACTGCAATTGTTTAAAGTGAATTATCCCGGCTTAACAAGAATGGCTGTAAATGTTCATCAAATAACAAATGGTGATTTTGATATTACCGGAATCATTGGTCAAACAGATAACACGCTGTTTGTAACGAGAACAGACTTTAATCACGCTGCAGAAATTTTTACAGTTGATGTAAATGACGGCAGCATGAAAAAATTGACTTACGTAAACGACAGCATAAATAATAATCTTGCACAATGCAGTTGGCAAAAAAGATATGTTACTACAACTGACAATAAAAAAATGGTGGTGTGGGTTATACTTCCGCCAAACTTCGATTCAACAAAAAAATATCCAACGCTTTTATATTGCCAGGGCGGACCGCAAAGTGCACTTACACAATTTTATTCTTTCCGTTGGAACTTTCAATTGATGGCATCGCAGGGTTATATTATTGTTGCGCCATGCAGAAGAGGAATGCCGGGTTTTGGAACAAAATGGAATGAAGAAGTTAGTAAAGATTGGGGTGGACAACCCTTGAAAGATTATTTAAGTGCCATTGATGCTGTATCAAAATCAAAATATGTTGATACAGCGCGCAGAGGTTGTATTGGTGCAAGCTTTGGTGGCTTTAGTGTTTACGCTTTGGAAGGAATGCATAATGGTCGCTTTAAAACTTTTATTGCCCATGATGGTGTATTTGATTTTAGAAGTATGTATGGAACAACAGATGAAATGTGGTTTGAAAATTGGGAGAAGGGCGGCGCTTACTGGGATAAGAATAATGCTGCTGCACAACGTTCATTCAGTCAAAGTCCAAGCAATTTTGTTGCTAAATGGAATACGCCAATTTTAATTTTTGAAGGTGGCAAAGATTATCGTGTGCCGTTTGAACAAGCGCAGCAAGCTTTTCAGGCTGCACAATTAAAAGGTATTAAAAGCAGGTTCATTATAATGACTGATGAAAATCATTGGGTGTTAAAAGCACAAGATGCTTTAGTTTGGCAACATGAGTTTTTTAAGTGGCTTGATGAAACGTTGCCACCGCAAAAGTGAATACAGAATAATTAGATATTAGCAAAAGACTTGCTTTGCAGGAAATAAAATTTCACATTTTAATTTTATTTTACTGAATGCTAAAGTGTGTTCAAAACAAGATTGTTTATAGATACACTACATCAACTTTTTTTCCTGTGTTCGCAGCTGTATAAATAGCTTCCATTACACACAGATCGATCAAACCTTCTTTACCTGAAATATGATCAGGCAATGGCTTATTTTCAATAAGTAATTTTCCAATGCCATCTAACTGCGCAGCTTGTTGATTGATGTCAGCGAAATGCATATCGCCATTACTTGTTGTACCTCTGAAAGGTCCATAACTTATTGCGGGTGCTAACTGAAAAAAACCATTCTCTGCAGATGCATATAAACGATCAATATTATAACCGTAAGATGTATTGCAATTCGCGATCGCGCCACTATTAAACTGCGATTGCCACACAACAGTTTCTTCAACTTGCGCAAAACGATTTACATCGTGTATGGGTCCATATTGTGCCATAACAGATGTTGGGTTCTCACCTAAAATATAACGGGTGCCTTGTACGCAATAAATTCCAAGATTCATTAATGCACCGCCGCCAGACCACCTTTTATTTAATCGCCATTCATTCGGATCATTTATATCAAATGGTTTGCTGTTGCTGCCTTCAAAATTTATAGTTTGATAACCTAACCCTGCTTCCACATATCGCACTTGGCCAAAAACTTTTTGCTGACCCAATCTTTTCATTTCAAGATTATAGGGTTCGTAATGCAAGCGATAACCAATCGCAAGTTGCACACCTGCTTTATTGCATGCATCAATCATTTCTTTACATTCCTGTGATGAAATGGCCATCGGCTTTTCACATATCACATGCTTGCCCGCTTTTGCGGCACGAATAGTATATTCTTTATGCATTGAATTTGGCAACACCACATAGATCACATCAATATTTTTATTGTTGGTGATTGAATCAAAATTTTCATAGTTATAAATATTTTCATCACTTAAATTATATTTCTTCTTCCATGCTTCGCCTTTTTCAGGATGACCTGTTACTACACCATTGAGTTTGCAATATTCAGACACTTGCAATCCATCTGCAAGAATAGCGGCATATCTTCCCAAACCTACTAACGCAACATTTAATTTCTTACCGGCATAGTTTGCTTTGCTTTTTATTTTGTTTGATAAAAATGATGGCGCAATTGCAATGCCTGCAGCAGTAATACCTGTTTGAGTTAGAAATGAGCGGCGTGTTGTTTT
>JBEHXR010000141.1:0-9170 GCA_048498595.1 Bacteroidota bacterium | reverse complement strand
GCCTTAAGATTTTTAAAATGCGCACAGGCAGCATTTTCATTTTTATCAAACACTATGGGCTTAAGAGATACGGAAAACGGTTTTATGGTATCTATATGCACAGGTATAAACAGGCTTTCAACAGGTGTAATGTGTACCATAGGTATCTTTAGCAATGGCTCTTTTTTAGCAACCGGTTTGTTTAGCTGCAGTTGTGCAAGTGAGGTTTCTGCAAAACAGGCAACCAACAAAACATACAGAAACAAATATTTTTTCATCAGTATAAATTTTTATCACAAATGAATCAATTATCAAAAAGCATAAATCCATTCTACATTATTAGCAATATCCCATCCGTAAGAAGTTCTTGAAGTTCCTACAAGATTGCTTTGCTGCCATGCTACCCGGGCAGGAGCCAAAGAAACTGCTATGGTCGGAATTTCATTTGAAGCTGACTCCTGAACAGTTGTTACGGTTACATTTTCCATGTGTACTTTGTAAAATGTAACCGGGGTTGTTCCGCCTTTAATGTAAGTAATATCTACTGATGTAAGCTTTGTGCCGTTAAGCAATAATTTCTTAAATGATATAACAGCAGGACTCAGCGTAATCATAAAAGAAAAATCTGAAATAGTGGGTTTGGCGCAGGTGAGGCAAAAATCTTCGCCCTGTGAATTAGAGAGAACATCAATTTCATTTGTATGGCCCGGCACAGTAGAACCGCCATTTAATTTGGTAGTTCCATCAAGCGCTTTCATTACAACTGATGTTTGCGAAAAAGCATTGCGGCAGTTAAATATAAATATCGCAGCAAAGAGTAAGCAGATAATTTTTTTCATGTTGCTTGTTTAAAATGATGAATGACATGTCCAAAAAAAATGACGCTGGTTTATTGCATTGATGATTAAGTAGCGTGAATTGACAGCGTTTTGGTTTGGACGGATTAATTACACCATTAAGGTAATAGTTATAAATGAAATAATGAGATATATAGCAAGATTAATTTTCGCTTCCCCGCGATGTCTGTCTCTTAAAGCCATGTGTGCAAGCAACAACATTGCGGCAATCGAAGCATAAAAGCACGTTCAATTTCTTAACTCAGGCGCGGCGTAGAATGTGTAACTGTTTGGCATAGTTTCTTTTCTTAAAAATATTTCTTTGTAAAAAGCATTTGTGTAAAAGGACATAAAACAAAAAATTCCGGTGAACAATTTAAATTAGCAGAATGCAAAAAAATAAACTTATCAGCAGGTTAGTAATAATTGCACTTATTCTTGTTCATGTTACTCTATCGGCACAACAAAATATTGTACAGGTAAAATCAATTCCCTTTAAAATGTTTTGGGAAAACACACCTCAAAATTATTTGGTTACAGACAGCAGCCTGACAATAATTGCCGGTGCAAAAACAGATATGTTCAGAGACCCAAATGTTACTTACAATACTGATAATGCACCCAAACTTTTATTTAAGCCTGATGCAGATTTTGTGCTCACCGCTTCTATTGAACATGCTTTTGCAAGTAAATGGGATGGTGGTGCAATTGTTCTAAAACAAGACAGTTTGAACTGGGTTAAGTTTTGCTTTGAAAAAGATTATACGGGTGCGCGAAGAGTGGTAAGTGTTGTAACAAAAAATATTTCTGATGATTGCAATTCAGTGCAGGTACCAACAAATAAAGTGTTTTATAAAATTGCGAAAGCGGGTAATGTAATAACACTGTATTATTCACTTGATGGCGCAGATTGGTTTTTGATAAGACATTTTCAATTTGATACAACCGGAAATTTTTATGCAGGCTTTTTAGCACAGTCGCCAACAGGTGAGCGTTGTGAAGTTAAGTTTTCAAATATTAGTTATGTAGCTAAAAAAATTAAAGACCCTTATATTGGAAATTGAAATAGTCAGCCTAAAACAGGTTTATTTTCCTGATCAATATCATCTCTGCCTTTATTAGTGTCGCCCCAACAAGTAGTTGAATAAACGAAATCATCATTCCCAGCTATGCATAGAATGGTAGCTGTTTGGCGTAGCCTTTCTTTCCAATGTGTGATCAATGGAAAATATTGTTTACTTGCCTGCATTGTGAACTTCAGAACAACAGAAAAAGACATGCATGAACTGATTGACATTGTTGTAAGCGAAGGAAGAAAGATTGAATATTGATATGTATCTGCTGATATAATTACTATGGAGCGGTAAAGTTGTTGATCATATTCCTGTTAAACCAATGTGAGGCGTGTAACCTGCTCTGAATGCATTTAAAACAGATGCAGGTGTAAGCACGGTTGATTTACCTGCAGCTTTTAAACATTTGCATTGCGTATAACCTGAAGACGTCCATAAATACAAATGCTTTTTAAATAAAAGATATGGATGGTTATTTTCAGTTATAAAACTACCGTCAGGAAGATCAGTATTGTTTTCTGTGTGCGTGTTTTTTAAACCATTTCCATTTATTCTTTGCTGATGTATAATTTCATCTATTTCCTGTATAGAAGTTTTATCCGCAAACTTATAACCCGGGTTTCCTTTAAGCCATGCTGATTTAAACCTGTTATAGTCTTCTCTCCTGCATTCAAAACAAGGACGATGCCCGGCGGCAAAAGCTGTTGCTTCATCTAAGAAAAATAATTCAGTATAAAAGCCGGGCGTCATTATATGGCGCTTTCTGCCATTAAATTCAAGTTTGCATGTTATCCATGCTTTTGATTTAAATGACCGCACAATTTTACCTTCTTCGTTGTGAAGATTTCCGCGATTACCCATCCATAAACCACGTGCTTTTGTTTCAAAAATTTCGCCGAATGGATCTACACGGTTCTGCATTTTATGGCATATTAAAAATAAAAATCGTTTTTTCAGAATAGCAGGCCTTTATTTCAGGCAAGCGCTCTGATTAGAGCCGGTAATTCTTCTATTCTTGCAAAGTGCAATAATCTTTTCCGGTAGCCTTCTCTTTCTTTATTAACGTGGTATAAAATGGCACGCTGTACCCTGTCTAATAATTGTTCACTTACCTGTCGTAAAACAATGTCTCTCTGCTGAACGCCCGCTGCACTCATTCCGGGTTTATCAAACCTATCCTGCAGTGATAATAATCTTGGAGAAATTTTAAGCGGGTAAATTGTACGAGGTAAGTCAATCACAATGCCGTTAACATGATTGATCCATGCAGGTCCTTTACGATCGCCGGGTGGTTGTTCTAATTTGTCTTCAGTAAGTGTAAAGCCTGCTGCAGATAAAACCTTTTTCATCTGCTCCAGGTCTTGCTCATAAGTGTCTAAAACATTATCAGGTCTAACGATAACCAGGTGCTTTATTTTGTCCGGGTATAACGTTATAAAACTTCCGTCCCGCAATAACCGTCCTACAAAATTGTAATAATAACCTGTAGCTAAACCAACGGCTGCACTAATATCAATAATGGGAAGATGATCGTAAAATTGAGTAACACGGTTATCTGAAAAGTCGGTATTATCATTTAAGTCAATAAATCTTTGAATGGGTAAACGCAGTTCATGCATAACTGCTTCTATGGTAAATTCATCTACAAGGTAACCTCTTGTGGTAAGAAGATAAAAAGGAACTTTAGTGCCGGTTTGGTAAATGGGCATAACCGGTAAACCTAATGCATGCACAAGCCCTAATTCATAATATACATTAGGACTGGATTCGCCGCTTATTCCGTCTTTCGGCGTAAGATTAATAATAACAAGATCTGCAATATCCAGGCGGGATAAAACGCCATTAATGATTTCCTGCTCATTCCACTCTTCCGGTACATGTACATAATGCTTGTTTGTTCCTGTTTTTGCCAGTAATTCTTTTGCTGTTTCCTCGGCAAGTAATTGTTCAACAGCTTTACCAATAACAGAAGTAGATGAGTCCTTTCCTTTATCGCCCCCCATCGGTCCGAGGATCAATATATCAAGGCGATTGTTTTCAAAGTATGTTTTTTTGGTCATGTACTATTAGTGTTGTTAGGCGCTGCATCAACCGCAAATACAATGCAGTTATTATAAAACTATAATAAATTTTTTACTTACTGCTTGCATATAAACATTGCGTGGCTATAGCTGCCATCAGATAATCTGTTTATCTTCATTTCTATTAAAACTTACTGATTTTATGATTAAGATTGGCATTACCGGTCACAGAAACTTATTATATCCAAACCAAGTAGCCAGTGAAATTCGTCTAAGCCTGGAATATTTTAAAGCACTCACTAATTATACTGAAGAAAACCCTACACTTGTTTGTATTTCAGCACTCGCTTCAGGTGCAGATCTGTTGTTTGCTGAGGAAGCGATAAGGCAGGGAATAAGATTAAACGCAATGATACCTTTTAACCTGGATGAATATAAAAAAGACTTTACAGCTGCCGATATTAAACGGCTGAATAATATTCTTGAAAAGAGCAGCAGCATTATTGTTCAGGAGGCAACAGTACAAACACAGCAACAACGGAATGAAGCTTATTTGCAGAACGGCAAAAAGCTGGTAGATGTTTCAGATGCGATAATAGCTGTATGGAACAAAAAGCCTGCAGCGGGAATGGGTGGTACAGCAGATATAGTTACGTATGCCAAATCAAAAGATAGACAGCTGTATATAATTGAAGCAAAACGAAATGATGAGCGCAATGCGTTTGCAGGTGATGTTATACAGGATAAATTTGATTTGCTGGATAAAAAAGCCGTAACATATAAAAAGCATCGTTTTGAATCTGCATGGATTTCCGGGATCATCTGCGGACTTTTGGCAGTATTAAGCTTTGCAATTAAACAATCATTTATAGAAACACTAACTACATCAGTTGTGTTTCTCTTATCCGTAAGTGAAATAACCTTTCTGTTTTTGTCTTTTATTCTTTTAACAGTGTTTGCCAAACGATGGAAAAACTTCTTTCTATTAAACAGAAGAAATGCAGAGCATTTACGTACGTTGCTATGGTATAGAAATGCAGGAATTCCTATTCCTGAAATTGAGTTTGATGATGAACACCTGGATAAAGAAATACTGGTTATTGAAAAAGAAATGGGTAATGCTATTCAAAAAACGGGCAATCTCAATAATGCAAAAAGAATGATCTGGAGTTTAGCACAGGCGCAGGCTGAATATCACGAAAGGGTAAGAATTAAACCGTTTGAAAAAAAACTCAAACGAATGGATGTTTGGCTGCAAATAATAAAGGTTATTTTTTTCGTGGTTTCGCCGTTAAGCTTCATCGTTGATGCGATCGGGTATTTTTATCCCGGCAACAACATCACCCGTAATATTCCTCATTCCTTATTATTATTTGTTGGACTGGTGTTGCCTTCCTTTTATGCTGCATTGGAAGGCATAAAATATTTTGGCGAATGGAAGCGAAATATTGCTGTATCAAAAAAAATGGTAAAAGAGCTCGAGAAAGCTAAAAAAAGAATTCTCGATTGTTCTACAGAAAATGCATTAGCTACCGAATCCAGGTTGCTAAGAGAAACATTAGAAATTGAAAATATTGACTGGACAGCAAGGTTTGATGAAAAGGAAGTAGGTGCCGTACCCTGATTTATACCTTGCAGCAATCAATTAAATCAGAAATTAAAAAAATATAACAGTTAAAGAATGTAAACACGCATAACTGTGCAAGCACATTGTGTTTAAGCAACAAATGCTATCTTCCGCATTGAAACCAAACTGAAGCAGCATCTTTGATTAATTAATAACATAAGTAAGACCAAAACACAGTGAGCAATACAATAATACCATTAGAAAGAAACAAACAATGTATCCTAATAATAAATTCAAATAAGAGATCTTCATAAGCAATGAGTATAGAAAAAACATGCATGGCAACTGAAAGAATATAAAAACTTTAACCGGTTATGAAGATCATAAAACTGAAAACCTTACCCGCACCGCTTACTTTAATGATGGTGGCTATTGTATTAGCAGCAATGGCAACATGGGTATTACCTGCAGGCACATACAGCAAGTTATCGGCAACCGGTAACCAATCATTTAAAATGTCTTCAACTTCCGGTGACATATCGCTGCCTTTTACCCAACACACATTAGATAGTCTTTCAATAAAAATTCCTTTAGAAAAATTCGCTGCCGGTGATATCAGGAAACCGGTATCGGTGCCGGGCACTTATAGAAAATTAGCACGCCGGCGGCAAGGCATCATTCAAATTTTAGAAGCTCCGGTTAAAGGTATTGTTGACAGTATTGACATAGCGTTGTTTATTTTATTCATTGGCGGGTTTATGAGTGTGTTCAATAAAACAGGCGCTATGTTCAGGGGCGTAAACTATTTAGCCCTGCGCATGAAAGGAAAAGAAAAGCTGCTCATCGTTATACTCATTTTTATCTTTTCGTTTCTTGGTGGTTCGTATGGCATGGATGTGGAATCGATCGTTTTCTATCCGGTGCTCGTTCCGCTTTTTCTTGCTGCGGCTTATGATTTAATGATACCGCTGGCTATTGTTTTTGGCGGCGCTGCCGTTGGTTTTGCCGCTTGTTTTACCAACCCGTTTTCAGTGATCATTGCATCAAACACTGCCGGCATTAACTGGATAGATGGTTTATACGAGCGGTTGCTGTTTTATGTTATAGCTGCGGGTTTATATGCATGGTATGTGCTGAGATATGCTAACAAAATAAAAAGAGATCCGGCACAATCTATAGTGTATAAAACGGATGGTGTTGTTAAATCACCTTTTGAAATAAATACGGATACAACTGCTTCACTAAAACTGGGTACAAAAACAAGTATATTGTTATTGATATTTATCGCGACGTTCATCACCATGATCATCGGTATTGTTTTTTTTAACTGGTGGACAACAGAAATGTCAGCCCTGTTTTTTGGTTCAGCAATATTGATTGGATTAATACACCGCATGAAGGAAAAAACATTCGTCAGCGAGTTTATATCAGGTGCTCAAAATTTGCTTGGCGTTGCATTTATAGTGGGGCTTGCAAGAGGTGTAACCGTAATTTTAAATGACGGGCTTGTTGCGGATTCTATTCTCTTTTATACATCCAATTTGGTACAACATTTTTCGCCTGCCGTTTTTCTGATTGGAGTAATGGTTTTCTATTTTTTCTTTTCTGTGCTTGTGAGTTCATCATCCGGCATGGCAGTGCTCACAATGCCTATCATTGGTGCATTAGCCCTTCTTATGAATATCCCCGGTCGTGAAATTGTAAACGCGTATATGTGGGGTATTGGTATTATGTTCCTCATCTCTCCAACAGGTTCAGTTTTTCCTGCATTGCTTATGGTGCAGGTAAGTTATAAAGCCTGGTTGAAATTCATTATGCCTTTTATAATAATAATGCTTGCACTAAGCGCAGTATTTTTATTGATCGGGGAACAATTTTAATATACACCACAGCCCGGCATATAATGTAACTGTTGAGTGCAGTCTCGTGATGCATTAATAACATAAACATATCGCTTATACAACACGCTAATTCATTTACGGCATTGCACATACCTGCTCTTACTATATAAATAGTAACAAACGAAACAGTTTATTCCGGGGTTTCGCACAGCAGCATCCAGGAAGCTCCGAATTGATCGCGCAGCATAGCAAAGCGCCTTGCAAAAAAAGTCTTTTCCATCTTCATAAAAATCTCACCACCTTCAGATAAAATGGCGTAAACTTTTTCCGCTTCTTCCGGCGTGTTAAGCCGCAGGGTAAGATAAGCGCTGCGCATGGGCTCTGCATTGGGAATATCAGCGCCCATTAATATTGCATCCCCAATCTCCATCCTTGCATGAAGAATGGCGTGCTTCCAGTCTTCAGATATGTTTGCTGCGCCGGGTTGCTGTTCGTGTGTCATCATCATGGTGATTTTGCCGCCAAGATGCTGTTCATAAAAACGGAATGCCTGCTGGCAGTTTCCGGGATAGTTTACATAAATATCAAGCTTCATACATCAGAGTTTATAACGTTTGAATTGTGTAAAGTTGATGGTATGCTTTCAATTACATCCTGTGTAATTACGACAAATTAGGGGCTAACAGCGCAATTGTGCATCGCGGTGAATTGCGGACTTTCTTATCAAACATACAATGGCAAACGCTGTAAAGTAAATACAGTAATATCTTCCTAACCTGTAAAGTTTTTTCAGTATAAGACAGTATAAGACAAGCATAACCTACAGCTTACTTATAGCTAACTTATAGCTTAGTTATAGCTAATTTATAGCTATGTTCCTCCATACCTAAAGAGTATTTAAGGAAGATGTAAGGCATCTCTAAAGTATTCCACAATTATCCCGGTTTGCTGAGAGTGTTCTGTGTTCAGGCAGTGTTATCGCGACTGCCCGCCACCGCTTTCTATTTGCAATTCCTGTAAGTTTGTACTAATTATAATTCATAATTGTATTCAAAAACAATTCGCCATGTCAAATAAAAATTTTCTTTCCCTCTTTTTACTTGCTGCGTTTTTGCTCTTCATTAATCCACATAGCTTTGCGCAAATGAAGACGTTGTCAACCGGTGCTAAAGCACCTGTGTTCACTACCAAGGCAAGCATGGCCGGTAATGAATTTGATTTTAGCTTAAAAGAAGCGCTGAAGAAAGGACCGGTAGTATTATATTTCTATCCTGCTGCTTATACTGGCGGCTGTGATCTGGAAGCACATACTTTCGCCGAAATGAAAGATAAATTTACCGCGGCAGGTGCAACCATTATTGGTGTATCCGCAGATGATATTGAACGATTGAAATCGTTTTCATCCAGCCCGGATTATTGTGCAGGGAAATTTCCGGTAGCTTCAGATGCAGATGGTAAAATTGCAGCTTCTTATGGACTGGAAGTAACACCTCCGCAACCGGATGTTAAAGATGTAACCGGCCAGCAGGTTACGCATGGCTTTATTCCGCGAACAACATTTGTTATTAATAAAAAGGATGAGATTGTAGCCGTCTTCTCTTCAGCAACCGATCATATAAAGCCCGATGAACACGTAACAAAATCATTGGAAATTGTAAAGAAGCTATAATTTGAAATAACATTTAGCAGATAAAAACTATGAGCAAAATCATTTTCGACTGCGGAATATCACTGGATGGATTTTTTGCAGGAGATAACAGAAGTCCGGATAACCCTATGGGCGGTGTTTCACCACAAATCCACCAATGGATGTTTAAACAAAAAGCATTTTGGAAACATATTAATAAGGAAGG
>JBEHXR010000140.1:0-9218 GCA_048498595.1 Bacteroidota bacterium | reverse complement strand
AATTTACCTTTCACAATTTATATATCAGTAACATAATTCTCTATGAAAATATTGGTTGTTGATGATGAGCAAGACATCAAAACTTTATTTGAGCAACGCTTTAGAAAAGAAATCCGTAATGGCGATTTTTCATTTGCATTTGCAATGTCGGGTGAAGAAGCGCTTACTTATTTAAATAAACATGAGCATGAAGTTGTGTTAATATTATCAGATATAAATATGCCGGGCATGAGTGGGCTCGATTTATTACAAAGAATTAAAGGAATTTACGCTGTGCCGCCACCTGTTGTAATGATGATAACTGCTTATGGCGATGAAGAAAATTATAACAGGGCTGTAAGCTTAGGTGCTGATGATTTTTTAACCAAACCGCTCGACTTTAGTTTGCTTAAAGAAAAACTCAAATCACAAACGAATGGCTAAGATACTTGTTGCAGATGATGAAGCGGATTTGGAAGCATTGATCAAACAAAAATTCAGGCGCCAGATAAGAGATGGGCAATATGAATTTGTGTTTGCATACAATGGCAAACAAGCATTAACCAAATTAGAAGAACATTCAGATATTGAAGTTTTGCTGAGTGACATCAACATGCCCGAAATGGATGGGCTTACTTTATTAAGCAAGCTGAACGATTTGAATACACTTACCAAAGCTGTAATTGTATCTGCCTATGGCGATATGGAAAATATACGCATGGCAATGAATCGCGGCGCGTTTGATTTTCTAACAAAGCCGGTAAATTTTGATGATCTGAACATCACTATACAAAAAACAATTAATCATGTAAGGCTTCTTCATAAAACTTTAGAAGCAATAAAAGAAAACAACATTCTTAAAATGTATGTTGATGAAACGGTGCTGAATTTCATGAGCGGTAAAGAATACGAATCTTCTTTAATGCAAAATGAAACGATCGATGCAACGGTTGCGTTTATTGATATATGCGGCTTTACGTCCATTACAGAAACAGAGCCTGCAGATGTTGTTGTAAAAATGCTGAACAAATATTTTGATGTGATGGTACATGAGATAATTGAACAGAATGGTCATGTAGATAAATTTATAGGCGATGCAATTCTTGCTGTATTCAAAGGAAATTATCATCTCGACAGAGCAATAGATGCATGCCTTGCTGTAAGAAAACGTATTGAAAGTTTACCAGCACAACCTGAACTTCCTGCATTTTTGCCAAAGGTTTCAATTGGCATTCATAGCGGCGAACTTGTTTCGGGAAATATCGGTTCTGCGCAATTGCGCCGTCTTGATTATACAGTTATAGGAGATGTTGTAAACACCGCACAACGTTTACAATCTATAGCGGAAGCCGGTAAAATTTTAATCGCGCAATCTTCTTATGAACAGGTAAAAGAATCTTTTCACTGCATAGCCGCAGGTGAAGTAAAACTAAAGCATAAGGCAATGCCTGTAACGATTTATGAGGTTGTAGAATAATTATTTTTTGTGCACAGGTTTATGTGCGTCTTCATGCACTTTACGCTTTTTCAAAACGCCGCCGGATGCTTCTTTAATAACACTGGCAAAAACAAAAGCCATCGGGTCTGTATCGTATACAACTTCTTTCAATCTTCTTAATTCGAGACGTGTTATAACAGTAAAAATGATGTCAGTATCGCTATGCACTTCAAAATTTCCGGGCAAGTATCCGCGCTCACCTTTATAAATTGTAATACCGCGCCCAAGTTCATTCACTAATTTATTTTTAAGAAGTTCGCTCTTACCTGAAATGATAGTAACGCCTGTGTATGCTTCAATACCTTCCACAACATAATCCACGGTTTTTGATGCAGTGAAGTAAGTGATCATTGAATACATGGAAGTATTTAAGTCAAATCTCAAAGCGGCAATAAGAAAGATAATAAAGTTGATCACAAAGATAATCTCAGTGGTGGTGAAGCTTGTTTTACGCCTTGTATATAGCGCTAATATTTCTATTCCATCTAATGAGCTGCCTGCGCGAATAACAAGACCATTTCCAATTCCTAAAAAAAATCCGCCAAACACAGAAGCCAGTAAACGGTCGTCTACCAACCGATGATCGGGAACTAAAAAAAGAAATGTTGACAAAAGAAATATACAAATAGCAGTTGCCAGTGCAAACTTAAAGTCAACCAGTCTTCTTGCTAAAATTATAAATGGAAGATTAGCCAGTGCAATAACGGCTCCGAGGTTAACACCAAAAATTTTATGTATCAATAATGAAACACCGCTGATGCCGCCATCAAAAAAATCGTTCGGCACTATAAAATATTTTAGTGCAAACCCAGATAAAAGAATACCCAGCATAACCAGGATTATATCTGTTGTAGCCCCAAACATTTTATATTTTACATGTTTACTTTTCACAGACAACTGCGATTTTAAAAAAGAAAGATGCTGATTTTTTTTGCGCTTAAATTCTTTATTGGCGGTTGCAGTAAAATAATGATGTGCTTTTAAAAAATTTATTTGTTGTTGCAGCCATTCTTCTCTTGTTTTTTCCTGGTTAAAATTTCTAAGTTCGTGAAAAAGTTTTTCCGCGTCTTCCGCATAGTCGTTTGTTCCCAAATAACTTAAATCAGCATCACATAAAATTTGCGAAAGATGATCTGTAGGCTGCTGCGGAATTTTTGTAGCCATTATCATCTTACATACTTCGTCAATCTTTGCAGATGTAAAATTGTATCGCGGTAAAATTTCCCGCGCAATTTCACAACTCTTTTCTTCATGTGCTATTGCTGTATACAAATAACCAATATCATGCAGTAAAGCCGCGGTTTCCAGCAAGTAGATTTCTTCTTCACTAACCCTCTCCTGTTTTGCAATGCGCATCGCAGATGATAAAACTTCCTGTGTATGCTCTTTATCATGATAAACAAGATACCACGGTTTGTTATTATCCATTAAACCATATACGTATTCCTTTAAAGATTTCATTTATTTCTGTCTGCTGAACTAATAGTCTTGATTAATAATAGTCAAATTTAATTGCTGAGTGAATATAGTTTGAAGAAGTTAAAATGAAGATATTTCTACAAGAAATAATTAAGTTTAAGAAATTACTTAGCATCAACTATAACTTCATAATGCTGCGATGTGGCATCGAAACGTTTTAAAACTTTGCGTGCATTTTCCGGTACAACTGCCTGCGCATAATCTTCGCCTGCAAAATCTTTTACAGCCTGTATATTATCAAACTCCATAATGGTTATAAATTCAGTTTCGCCGTTGAAATTTCTTTTTAATAATTGGATGCTTTTAAAACCTTTAATATTTCTGTTTTGTATATGCGGAAATATTTCAGAACGTAAAAGCAATTCATACGCATCTGCATTTTCAGGTGTTGTGTAACCATGCCATATTCTTGAAATCTTCATTTCTAAAAATTAAAACTATTATTTCAATATAAAAAATTGCCGTTAACTTTTAAAGCGCAACTGCTATAACAATGAATTACCAATAAACTGTATAAAGCGCTATAAGAATTCCAACAACAATTAAACTACCCACTGCAAATTTTGTAGATACCTTAAACATTGAATTATCTATTTCCAGTCCATGTGGTTTAACGCCTTTACGATTTTCATAATTGCTTATAAGTACCATTCCAATAATACTTATAATAAACACAATACTCATACGGTCAAGGAAAGGAATTTCATAAACACCGGTGCCATTATCTTTTGAAAAACCAATCGGTGCAAGAAAAGAAAGGTTCATCATCATTGGTAAAAATTTCAGAATCACTGAAAATATAAAACCACCAATGGTTGCAAACAATGCAGCATTCGATGTAGCTTTCTTCCAAAAGAAACCAAGAATAAACATTGCAAAAATACCTGGCGAAACAAACCCTGTGTATTCCTGTATATATTGAAATCCTTGTTTGCCTTCACCCATCAATGCATCGCCAAGTGCCAATGAAAGTAAAATAGCAAGTATCATAGAAATGATTACAACAATTCGTCCAAGCCGAACAAGATGTTGTTCACTTGCTGTTTTATGTAATGCTTTTTTATAAATATCCAACACAAAAATGGTAGAGATGCTGTTGGCTTTTCCTGCGAGTGAAGCAACGATAGCAGCAGTTAAAGCAGCGAATGATAATCCTTTTAATCCCGCAGGCAATAATGTTAATAAAGAAGGATAAGCTTTGTTTACATCAACCACACCTTTTGAACTCAGCATTTCTGTTTGAAACATTCCCTGCTGATGCAGATAATATGCAGCAATGCCGGGAAGTATTACAATAACAGGCATCAACAATTTTAAAAATGCAGCGAACAATAAACCATTTCTTGCAGTGGGCATGTTAGCCCCCAATGCACGTTGTGTAATGTATTGATTACATCCCCAATAATTCAGATTTGCAATCCACATACCACCAATTAAAACAGAGAGCCCTGGCAAATCCATGTAGTTAGGATTATCGCGTTTAAATATCATGTGAAAATGATCGCTTGCCTGTGTAGTAAGAATTTTAAACCCGCTTAAAATTCCTGTGTCACCATTTTTTTCTGCAATCAGCATTAATCCGATATATGTTGCAGCTAATCCGCCTAAAATTAAAACAGCAACTTGTATTACGTCGGTGTAACCAATTACTTTCATTCCTCCAAGCGTAATAAAAATTGCAAATAATGCAAGCGCCAAAATGCAGACATAAATATTAAATCCTGAAATACTGCTGATAGCTAATGCGCCAAGATATAAGATTGACATCAGGTTTACTACTATGTACAATAGCAACCAGAACACAGCCATTATCATTGCCACTGTGCTGTTATACCGCTGATTTAAAAATTGCGGCATTGTATATATCTTATTTTTGAGATAAACCGGCATAAAAAATATAGCAACTATGATTAGTGTTGCTGCAGCCATCCATTCATAGCTTGCAATAGCAAGACCCATTTTAAATGCCGAGCCGCTGGTGCCAATAAATTGTTCTGCTGAAATATTTGATGCAATAAGCGATGCACCAATTGCCCACCATGTTAATGAACCTTCTGCAAGAAAGAATGCTTTGGAATCATGTTCGCGGCTGCGTCTTTTTCTGTAAATTAAATATCCATATACAGCAACAATAACAAAGTAAATAATAAAGACAAGATAATCGGCTGATGCAAGCTGGCTCATGAGTATTGTATTTTGAATCGTCAATCGTGAAATGTGAATGTAATGCACGAATTGAATATGCCAACTAAGACAGCCAAAAAATTTTTATAGGTGGTCAATAAGTCTCGACAGAAAAAATTCTTTATATAAACAGGCTTTATCAAATCATTCAAAAGTTAATAAGGTCTCATGTATTCGAACAAACTAAATCACCTGTTACTAAGATTAAAAAAATAAGTTCAACCGAATAATTAAAGTGTTTCGTTTTAATATTTAGCTTCTTTACATTTTCACGTTTGAATATCATCCTCTAAAATAAAGATAAATACAAAGAATAGCTACCACTAACAACACAGAGAATACAACATCTTTTGTGGACCATGTAGAACGAGATTCTTGTTTGTCTTTATCACTTAATGTTGAAAATGTAAGCCCTGATATTTTTGCGTAATCAGGTGCTTTTGTTGCATAGCTTACAACAATAAATACAATAATGCAAACAATAGTTATTAGCAAACTATAATATTGAAAGAAGATATTGTTTACTATCCAAAGAAACGAGCCTTTTGTATATGTAAAACCGTTGCCGAGTTTTACAGGTGTATCAATGACTAATCTGAATAAACCCATAATAAAACCTGTAATTAAAGTGGCAAGACAGCCTTTGCCATTTAATCTTTTCATAAAAATTCCAAAGAAAAAAACTACAAATATTGGCGGAGCAAGATAGGCTTGTACACCTTGTAAATAATCGTACAAACCTTTACCACCTTGTATTACAGGAATCCACAATAAACCAATTATAACCATTACAACAGTTGCTGCTCTTCCTACATAAACCAATTCTTTCTGAGTTGCATGCGGTTTAAACTTCGAATAAAAATCCATTGTAAATAATGATGATGACGCATTAAATACACCTGCTAATGCGCTCATCAATGCACTTAATAAACCCGCAACAACAATTCCTCTTACACCAATCGGCAAAACATTTATTACAAGTAATGGAAAAACCTCCTGCGCTCTATCGCGAATAATGTGTCCGTTAGCGTCCATTAAATCATGTTGGATAGCAGGATTGATTCCAGTCTTCGCTAACGCAAAGCCAATCATACCCGGAATAATAAAAAGAAATACAGGCAGCAGTTTTAAAAAGCCTGCGAATATGGAACCTTTTCTTGCTTCATTTGCATTCGGCGCACCCAACACACGTTGCACAATATACTGGTCGGTACACCAATACCACAAACCAATTATCGGCGCACAGAACAACATGCCCAGCCACGGATAATTACTATTAAAATACCAGGCTTCTTTACCAGCTTCCTGTACAGGCGCCCATGTACTTTGCACACCATGCGGCACCATCGGCTTCCATAGATTAAACATTTCGCTGCCGCATATTTCTTTCAGCTTACCCCAACCGCCAAGTGCATGCAGTCCATAATATGTTATCATTAAAGAGCCGATGATTTTTATAAATGTTTGAACAGCTTCTGTATAAACTACTGCTCTCAATCCACCTAAAATTGTGTAAATACCGGTGAGTATAATTAATAAGATAGAGCCAATCCAAAAGCTATCCATTCCCCACAAATGCACTTCGGGCAACAATACTCTAAATACAATTCCGCCTGCATAAAGACCTACTGCAATTTTTGTAAGTATATATGCGATGAGTGAAATAACAGACAATACTGTTCGTGCTTTTGGAGAAAATCTTCTTTCCAAAAATTCGGGCATGGTAAAAACTTTCGAACGCATATAAAACGGAACCATCATCCAACCAAGAACCAATAAACACCATGCATGTAATTCATAATGGGCCAATGCAACACCATCTGTTGCGCCTGAACCGGCAAGACCTACCAAATGTTCTGAACCGATATTAGAAGCGAAAATAGAAGCACCAATAAGGAACCAACCTAAATGGCGACCAGCAAGAAAATAATCTTCTGCGGAATTTTTTTTCTTTTTTGTTGACCACCATGCAATGCCTGCAATCAGTGCGAAATAGATTATTATTTCTATCCAGTCAATTGAACTCAAATAAGAAGTCATGGCTGTTGTATTTTGGTTTTGAAAAGTATTAGTGAGATTGATAGTAAACTTCGTTCCATTTCAATTCATTTTTTAATTGATGAAGATTTGTGTTCTTATCAATTAAAACAAATTCAGTATTCGCTATCGTTGCGAAATCTTCCAAATGTTCTGCCGTTAAGTTTTGACTAAAACATGTGTGATGCGCACCACCGGCATATATCCACGCCGCACAACCTGTTTTCATATCAGGCATTGGCTTCCATAAAACTCTTGCAACGGGCAGCTTTGGTAATTTGTGTTTTGGTTTGATGGCTTGCACTTCATTTACCAGCAAACGAAAGCGATTGCCCATATCAATGATGGATGCATTCAATGCATCTCCTGCAGCAACATTAAACACCAAACGAACAGGATCTGCTTTACCACCAATTCCTAACGGATGAATTTCGCAACCTGGTTTTCCATCTGCAATAGAAGAACATATTTCAAGCATATGCGCGCCAAGAACCATTTCATTTTTGGGTTCGAAGTGATACGTGTAATCTTCCATAAAACTATTGCCACCTTTTAATCCGCTGCCCATCACTTTCATGGCACGAACCAACGCAACTGTTTTCCAATCGCCTTCGCCCGCAAAACCATAACCTTGTTGCATTAAACGTTGCGCTGCAATACCCGGCAATTGTTGCATGCCATGAAGATCTTCAAATGTATCAGTGAACCCCTTATAATTTCCGTTTTGCAAAAATGTTTTTAAACCCAACTCAATTCTTGCTGCATCTTTTAATGATTGCCTTTGCTTGCCTTTTTTTTGTAAGGATGCGCTTAATGTATAAGCGCTTTCATATTCTTCAATCAACGCATCAACTTCTTTATCGCTTATCTCATTTATTACTTTCACCAAATCACCAATGCCATGTGTGTTTACAGAAAACCCAAACTTATATTCTGCTTCCACTTTATCACCATCTGTTACAGCAACATAACGCATGTTATCGCCAAAGCGAACAAACTTCGCTCCCTGCCAATCGTTCCAACCTGCAGCAGCACGGCACCAAACATCAATGCTTTTTAAAGTTGATTCATCTTTCCAATAACCAACAACAACTTTTCTCTCCATGCGCAAACGGCTTACTATAAAACCAAATTCACGGTCGCCATGTGCACTTTGATTAAGGTTCATAAAATCCATATCAATATCATTCCATGGTATATCGCGATTAAATTGTGTGTGCAAATGCAGCAAAGGTTTTTGCAAGATCTTCAAACCATTGATCCACATTTTCGCAGGAGAAAAAGTATGCATCCATGTAATAATGCCAATACAATTCTTTGAGGCGTTTACTTCTTTACAAACAGATAAAATCTCTTCAGGCGTTGTTACAATTGGTTTATAAATAATACTTACACTTATATCTTTTGAAGCGTTTAAAAAACCGGCAATTTCTTTTGAATGATCAGCAACTTTCTTTAATGTTTCTTCACCATATAAATGCTGAGTTCCGGTTATAAACCAAACTTCGAGTTGTTTTAGATTAATCATTATTGAATTATTTTTCTTGAATCGTCATTGTCCGTAATAAGAATTTTTCCCATGCTTGCGTTCGTAATGTTTTTTTATGAGTGAATCTTTCAAACGCAGCGCGTCAGCTTTAATGTTTTCAGTGAGGTAAGCCATCTTTGCAATCTCTTCAAGCACTGCACTATTGTACACTGCTTTCGCCGCATCTTTGCCCCATGTAAAAGGTGCATGATTGCCCACCAAAATCATTTCCACTTCTTCATAACTTAAGTTTCGGTTTTTTAATTCATGCACAATTTGAAAACCCGTTTCATATTCATAGTTTCCATGTATGCGATCATCTTTCATTGGTGCTGCACAAGGAACATCGCATGTTAAATGATCTGCATGCGTTGTACCGTAAATAGGAATATCGCGCAAACTTTGCGCCCACGCGGTTGCGTATGTTGAATGGGTGTGCGAAATGCCGCGAATTGTTTCAAAATGTTTATACATCACCGCATGTGTATATGTATCTGACGATGGCCGAAGATT
>JBEHXR010000139.1:0-9227 GCA_048498595.1 Bacteroidota bacterium | reverse complement strand
TGTAAACAATTATGATGAAAGCAAAGGCAATGTTACGCAAAAGATTTTTAAGGTGCTTGATGCATTGAAGTAATTAAAGCTTTACACCGCTATATAAATCTTCAATAGAAATTTCAAAATTAATTGGCTCAATAAAAATTTTATCTTTTGTATTAATCAGTTCATCAAATTTCCATGTTCTTTCTTCGCTTCTTCTGGTTATTACTCTCACATGAACTTTCTTTGAATCTATAATAATATACTGTTTTAATGATTCAATCTGCATGTAATAAAATAGTTTTTTACCATTGTCGTAATCTTCGGTGGAGGTCGATAAAATTTCAAAAATCACTGTCGGGTTTTTTACTGTATCCTTAATGAAATTTTCATCAAAATCTAATTCATTACATACGATTATTGCATCAGGATAAAAAAAAGAATTTTTCGATTTGACAGCAATACGTAAATCGCTTCCAAATATCTCACATGATTTATCATGCAAAAAATTCCATATCCTTCCATGAATGTTTGAAAAAATACGGTTATGATTTATTGATGCACCAGACATCGCCAGCACGTCGCCATTTATATATTCATGTTTATATTCCTGCTTACGCTCCCAATCTAAAAATTCAGATGGAGACATTTTAGGGTAATATTTGGGAACTGCTTCATTCACATCCATACAATAAAATTAATTTATTTTACGGAGTTATTTATTGTAAGATTGCAGTTGCTTCGATCTCTATTAAATAATCTTTATCAATCAAACCTTTTACTTCAATCATTGAAGTGCATGGTTTTATTTTGCTAAAAAATTCGCCATGCGCTTTGCCGTATTCTTCCCAGCGGGAAATATCTGTAACAAACATTCTTGTGCGCACAACATCTTTTAATGTTCCACCAGCTTGTTGCAAAACTTTTTCTATTTTTTGTATGATGTGTTTTGTCTGAAGGTAAGCATCATTAACACCGACAGTCTTTCCTTCATTATCAATTGCAACAGTGCCTGTAACTTCAATTACATTGTTGATTTTTACAGCGCGGCTATAACCAACAATATCTTCCCACTTAGCGCCTGATGAATAATTGGTACGCATGAACAATTTACAGTTTTGAGTTTGCGATTTTCAGTTCGCTGCTAACTGTTTACAGCTAACTATTAAATATCTGTGGCTTCACCGTACGCAACAGCAGTTGCTTCCTTTACTGCTTCACTCATTGTTGGATGCGGATGCACAGCAGCAAGAATTTCATGACCGGTAGTTTCTAATTTTCTCGCGGTAACAACTTCTGCGATTAATTCTGTAACGTTATAACCAATCATGTGTGCGCCTAAAAGTTCACCATACTTCGCATCATAAATCACTTTTACAAAACCTTCTGTAGCGCCGGCTGCAGTTGCTTTTCCGCTTGCCATAAAAGGAAATTTCCCAATCTTAATATTTATGCCAGCTTCTTTTGCAGCTTTCTCCGTCATACCTACACTTGAAATTTCAGGTGAACAATAAGTACAACCCGGAATATTTCCATAATCAAGCGGTTCGGGATGATGCGCTATTTTCTTCTCTGTAAAAGCAATATGTTCAGCCGCTACAATGCCTTCCCTGCTTGCTTTGTGTGCAAGTGCCTGGTTGGGCGTGCAATCTCCAATCGCATAAAACCCCGCAACGTTTGTCTGCAAAAATTTATCAACAACAATCTTACCTCTGTCTGTTTTTATTCCAGCTTCTTCCAGACCTAAGTTTTCAACGTTGGCAACAACGCCAACAGCACTTAATAAAATGTCAGCTTCCAATGTCACGGTGCTTCCATCTTGTTTTTTTACAGTTGCGCGAACACCGTTTCCAGATGTATCTGCTTTTTCAACGGTAGCGCTCGTCATAATTTCAATGCCTTGCTTTTTATATTGCTTTTCCAACTCTTTGGAAATTTCTTCATCTTCAACCGGAACAATTCTTGGCATAAATTCTACGATGGTAACTTTTGTTCCCATGCTGTTATAAAAATATGCGAACTCTGAACCGATTGCACCGCTTCCAACAACAATCATACTTTTTGGTTGTTGCGGTAAAATCATTGCTTCGCGATAACCAATAATTTTTTTACCATCCTGTTTTAAGTTGGGCAATTCGCGGCTTCTTCCACCCGTTGCAATAATGATATATTTTGCTTCAACAGTTTGTTTGTTATTATCGCTGCCTGTTACTTCTATTTTTCCTTTTGAAATAATTTTTGCGTTACCCATTATCACATCTATCTTATTCTTGCGCATTAAAAATGCAACGCCTTTACTCATCTTATCGGCAACACCACGACTGCGTTTTATCACTGCACCAAAATCCTGTTTTCCATCAGCAACCGATAAACCATAGTTGCCTGCATGTTTTATATTTTCATAAACCTGCGCAGATTTTAATAAAGCTTTAGTTGGAATGCAACCCCAGTTCAAACAAATACCACCTAACAATTCTCTTTCTATGATTGCTGTTTTAAAACCTAATTGAGATGCGCGGATTGCTGCAGGATAACCTCCGGGTCCGCTTCCGATAACAATAACATCGTATGCCATAAAAATGTATTAATAAGTTTACTGATGAATTACATCAGCGCGAAAATACTTTGTAAAAATTAATTACTGAATTATATGCTAAACCTTCTATAAATGAAAAACCTTACAACAGTACGGCTTTGTTATTAAAATTTAATTTCTTCTTCATGCGCATCAAAAAAATGAAACTCGGTAAAATAATAATCTGAGTTTGGCTTTATTTTTATTTTGGTTTTGTACTTACGATTCCACTTCCATGCTAAAGAAAATATACCTTTAGTAAGATGCGAGTAAACAATTGGGTGAACAAAAATGGTAAGATTTTTATGTTTATGGGTGATGAGATAATTTAACCTGTTTTCAATTTCATCGGTTAATAATAAAGTAGAAGTAACTTTTCCCGTTCCATTACAGCAAGGGCAAATCTCTGAAGTATTAATGTTTACTTCGGGGCGCATACGCTGCCGTGTAATTTGCATCAATCCAAATTTTGAAATCGGTAACACGGCATGTTTTGCCCTGTCCGTTTTCATAAAACCATCCATCGCTTCCTGCAACTTGCGTTTGTTATCGGGCAACTTCATATCAATAAAATCAACCACGATAATTCCGCCAATATCACGCAGTCTCAACTGTCTTGCAATTTCTTCACCTGCTTCAAGATTGGTTGCCAGCGCATTTTCTTCCTGGTTATTGCTTACACTTTTGTAACCGCTGTTCACATCAATTACATGCAACGCTTCCGTGTGCTCAATAATTAAATAAGCACCGCTGGGAAGATTTACCGTTTTTCCAAAAGTTGCCTTTACTTGTTTGGTAATTCCAAATTGATCGAAGATGGGTGCGCCATTTACATGATAAGAAACAATCTCTGCTTTTTCTGGTGCGATTTTTTGGATATAAGAACGTGTATCGTTATAAATGTTTCTATCATTAATTACAACCCGATTAAAATCTTCATTTAATAAATCGCGGAGAATGCTGGTAGTTTTATCCTGCTCGCTTAAAATTTTTGCAGGCGCTTTTACATTCTTTAAATTTCTTTGAATGTTTCGCCAGGTTTCAATCAGTTGCGCTAAATCATCATGCAACTCTGCTGAATTTTTTCCTTCTGCTGCGGTTCGAACAATTACGCCAAAATTTTTTGGTTTGATTGATTCTACAATTTTTTGCAGGCGCTTTCTTTCATCTGCACTATGAATTTTCTTTGAAACGGCTATTACATCGTTAAAAGGAGTTATTACAATAAATCTTCCCGGTAAAGAAATCTCGCAGCTTAATCTTGGTCCTTTTGCAGCAATCGGCTCTTTTAAAATTTGTACAAGAATTTCAGGTTTGCCTTTTATTACTTCATTTATTTTCCCTGTTTTTACAATTTCAGGTTCAAGATTAAATTTTGAAAAATCGGCTATCTGATCCGACTTATCATTAATAGAATCTTGCGTAAATTTTAAAATGGAACGGATAAACGGGCTAAGATCCGTGTAATGCAGAAAAGCATCTTTTTCGTAACCAACATCTATAAAAGCAGCATTCAATCCGGGAATGAGTTTTTTTACTTTTCCAAGATATAAATCTCCAACTGCAAAAACCGCATCTGCTTTTTCATGATGGAGCTCCACTAACTTTTTATTCTCGAGTAACGCAATTTCAACACCGTTAGGGTTTGCGTTAATTATCATCTCTTTGTTCACTAATTGTTCTTTATAACCATACAATAATTACACTGTGCAAAAATGCACTGCTCTAAAAAAGGAAGGAAAGGAAAGCGGGATAATGGAGTGGTAAACAAGACCGGCGTAATAAAACGCCGGTCTGCAATTTATCTATTTTTCTTCTTATGACGGTTTTTTCTCAGTCTTTTTTTTCTTTTGTGCGTAGCAATTTTATGACGTTTTCTTTTTTTACCACAAGGCATACTTGTTGAATTTTTTAATAATTAATAATTTTATTGTAAAGATTTTATTCTTGTTTGTATTTCATTTCTTGCTTCAGGCACCTGGATATATTTTAATCCTTCATTGTACCATTTTATTGCATTCGCTTTATCGTTTTGCCTGTCATAAACCTGCGCAAGATTTAAAATTGCTTCGATATTATCTGGCTGAATTTTGATAACATTCAAAAATCTTTCAGCCGCTTTATCGTATTGTCCGCTTTGAATACCACCTAAACCAAGCATCATTTGAGCATAGATATTATTTGGATTTTTATCTGCAATCTCTTTTATGGCAAGAATGCCCTGCATAGGATTTTCAGAAATATTTCCAAACATATAACATGCACCCAACCCAATTTTTGATGAATCGTTTTGCGGATTCAGCTTTAAAGCAATTTCAAATAACTCTTTTGCCTGTGTTGCCAGCCAATGTTGCATTGCAACATCGCTTGTTGCCATCATATTGTCTAAAAGCAAATGGGCTGCAAATGTGAGGTTTTTTTCAGAATTTTCCAACTTAGCAGCTTCACCGGCATAGTAAGCACCAATTTCTTCATTGTGTAAGCTATCCATCCAATACGAAGCAAGCTGGTGATCTATTTGTATTTGCTGGTTATGAACATCACCGCGTACAACGCTGTTTTCCATTTGGGTGAGCTTTTGTTGTTGTGTGGCATTCAAACCTTGCTTTGATTTTACAAGCACATCTTGTGTAGAAAGATTTGAAACAGGTTGCCCGGAAGTACCCGCAGCACTAATCACCGGCTTCTGAGGATTAACCGTGTTACCAAAGAAATATAATCCGCAGAACAAGACAGTTGCTACTGCAATCAAAATCCACTGTTGTTTTTTCACTAAAAAAGTTTGCAGGCAAATTTACTGCGCAGGTTGCATTTGCTTTACTTCATTCACAAATTCTTTTGAAGGCTTAAAAGCCGGAATGAAATGCTCAGGTATGTGCACAGCAATGTTCTTTTTAATATTTCTGCCAATTTTAGCAGCACGCTTTTTTGTAATAAAACTGCCGAAACCCCTGATGTAAATGTTTTCGCCTTTAGCAATGTTAGTTTTGATTTCCTTAATTAAGGATTCAACAGTAACCAGCACGTCAACTTTAGGAATGCCTGTTTTATCAGATATGTTATTGATAAGATCAGATTTGCGCATGGGTAATGTTTTTAGTTAATACAAGCCTAAATGTAAAACATTCATTTAAAAACAAAATAATTTTTTGTAAGAATGTTTTAAAAAGATTAATGTGAACATGACACTTCTTGTTTAGAAGCTATTTTAAAAGGTTTTTAATTTCATTCAACTTCATCAGCGCTTCTACTGGTGTGAGGCGGTTTATATCTATATTATCAAGAAGTTCTCTGATATGTTCGAAGGTTTGTGAGTGTGCATCAAAAATAGAAAGCTGTACTTGTGGCGCTGCAATTTTTTTTATGTTGGTTTGATGTGTCTCATCATTTTTTTCTTCCAGTTGCTTCAAAACTTCATTGGCGCGTTTAATTAATTGCTGTGGCATGCCCGCCATTTTCGCCACATGAATACCAAAGCTGTGTGTACTGCCGCCCGGCGCAAGCTTTCGTAAAAAAATAATTTTGTTGCCAACTTCTTTATTGGTAATGTGGAAATTTTTAATTCTCGGAAATTTATTCTCCAGTTCATTTAATTCATGATAATGTGTAGCAAATAAAGTTTTGGGAGCCGATGATGAGTTATGTAAGAATTCAGCAATGCTCCAGGCAATAGAAATGCCATCATAAGTAGAAGTACCGCGACCAATTTCATCCAGCAAAATCAAGCTGCGCTGAGAAATATTATTAATGATGCTTGCCGTTTCATTCATCTCAACCATGAACGTACTTTCGCCGCCGCTTAAATTATCACTCGCACCAACACGTGTAAAAATTTTATCGGTTAAAGGAATTTGTGCTTCATCAGCCGGAACAAAACTGCCCATGTGTGCAAGCAGTGTAATGAGTGCAGTTTGCCGCAGCAATGCACTTTTGCCACTCATATTTGGTCCTGTAAGAATTATTATTTGTTGTGATGAAGGATCAAGTAAAATATCATTTGAAACATATTCTTCACCAGCTGTAAGATTTTGTTCTATAACAGGATGACGGCTTGCTTTTAAATTCAGTTCAAAGCCTTCATGCAACAAAGGCTTTTTATAATTGTATTGAAGCGCATTTTTTGCAAAACAACAAAGGCAATCAAGCACAGCAAGAATGTTTCCATTGTTTTGAATCGGCGCAATGTAATCTTGCAATTCAGTTAAAAGCTTATCATATATTTCCGCTTCAAGCTGCAAAATTTTTTCTTCAGCGCCTGTAATTTTTTCTTCATATTCTTTCAACTCAGTTGTAACAAAACGTTCCGCATTGGCTAGCGTTTGTTTGCGCATCCAGTTCGCCGGCACTTTTGATTTATGTGAATTGGTTACTTCAAGATAATATCCAAAAACATTATTAAAACCAATCTTTAAAGTAGTGATGCCGGTTTGCTCAGCTTCTCTTTGTTGAATATTGATAAGATATTGTTTTCCGCCGCTTGCAATTTCGCGCAGCTCATCAAGATCTTTATGAATGCTTTTTTTTATAACCGAACCCTTGCTGATTGCAACAGGCGGCGCATCATTTATTTCACTTAAAATCTTTTCAGAAATATAATTGCAGGGATTAATTGCATCTGCTAATCTTTTTAAATAAGCATTATCTGATGCTGCACATAATTTTTTTATCAGACCCGCATGCTGCAATCCTTTTGCAAGATGAATAACATCTCTTGGGTTAATTTTTTTTGATGGAATTCTGCTCACCAATCTTTCAACATCACCACATTGTTTTATCAGCTGCTGCAATTTCAAACGCAAATCTGTTTGCAGAATAAAATGTTCAACAGCATAAAGCCTTTCATTTATTTTATGAATATCTTTTAGCGGAAGCAACAACCACCTTTTTAATAACCTCGCTCCCATCGGGCTAACGCTATTATCCAATACTTTTAATAAACTGCTTTGCTGCTCATTTCCTGTATTCAACAATTCAAGATTGCGAATCGTGAATTTATCCATCCACAAATAATCTTCGCGTTCAAGTCTTTGAATGGTTGTAATGTGTTGTAAGTTCGGATGCTCTGTTTCTTTTAAATAATGCAGCACTGCACCTGCTGCAATAATTCCGCAATGCAGGTTTTCAATTCCAAAACCTTTTAGCGAATGTGTTTGAAAATGTTTTAAAAGATTTTCTGTAGCGAACGTTTCATCAAAAATCCATTGGTCTAAAGTGTAAGTATAAAATTTTGTTCCGAAGTATTCTTTAAAATTTTTTTGATTGCTGCGCTGGTAAATTACTTCAGCCGGTTTTAAAGTTTGCAGCAGCTTATCAGCATATTCACGATTACCTTCTGCAACAAAAAACTCTCCTGTTGAAATATCAAGAAAAGCCAAACCAAAAATCTCATCTGTAAAGTGAACGCCTGCTAAAAAATTATTGCTGTTTAGTTCAAGTAATTTTTCATTCGTAGCAATGCCTGGTGTAACCATTTCTGTAACGCCGCGCTTCACGATTCCTTTGGCAAGTTTTGGATCTTCCAACTGATCGCAGATAGCTACACGGTAACCAGCCTTTACCAGTTTATGCAGATAAGTATCTAATGCGTGATGCGGAAAGCCTGCCAGTTCACTGCTGGATGCCGCACCGTTATTCCTTTTGGTTAAAGTAATTCCCAAAACCTGTGAAGCTGTAATCGCATCACTGCCGAAAGTTTCATAAAAATCGCCCACCCGAAACAATAAAACAGCATCCGGATATTTTTGTTTAATAGCCCGGTGCTGTTGCATTAGCGGCGTATCTTCAGAAGCTTTTGCCATCGCGGCAAATATAGTTTTAGCTATGAATGTTTTTTATCCGCACAATAAATTGGGGATAACTGCATGCGAATTAAATCTACAATAAGCGCAAAAATTTTTGGATAGATTTTTGATTTTCGATAACAATTCACACTAAAATAATTTTATATGAAAAAGAGATTCCATCAAATTATTTTAACCTGCATGCTCGCAAGTCTTTCATTAAGTTCTTTCGCGGCAGCTTCGAACAACAACAACGACATTAAGGCGAAAGTTGCTACCATGACCGAAGCACAGAAAGAAGCACGGGTTGAAGAAATTAAAACAAGAGTTGAAGAAATTAAGACCATGGACAAATCAACCTTGACCAAATCTGAGCGCAAAGATTTAAAAGCAGAACTAAGACGTTATAATAAAGAAATGCGGGCGATGAAATTGCGTGGTGGAATCTATATTTCTTTTGCAGGTATTATTATTATCATTCTTCTCCTCATATTAATTCTATAAATTGATTTAAGGCTGGTTTTTTACCAGCCTTAGTTTTTTACAATCTGCAGCAACACAGGGTTTTTCTTTTTATTCAACCAATAAATAAGCTCTAAAATATTTTCTTTTGTTGATGCTGTGCAACCCGCAGTTCCCGAATTTTCGTTTCGCCAGATATGAATAAAAATACATGAGCCGCCGCCTGCATTCACCGGATCGCTGTTATATTTTATCCAAACGCCATATTCATATAAACTGTCTTGCCGGCGCATATATTCAAAGCTGTTGAAATTATGTTGTGCCGTGTCTTGCCGAATAAGCGTGTTATAATAATTTGAACTCATATCATCCACACAATAAAAATTTGTATCAACCTGCACAAAAGGCATGTGCAAATGTTTTAATGCATGATA
>JBEHXR010000138.1:0-9290 GCA_048498595.1 Bacteroidota bacterium | reverse complement strand
ATGAAAAAAATAAATGATGATTCCAATAACAACAATTAAAATGCCTGCTACAATAATCCATTTACCGGTTTGAGAATTCATACATAAATATTGAATTATAAATTTACTTTGTTACACAAAATTGCAATTGCTTATGCTTCGCAAAAAAAGGTTAAGAGTTTTACTGATTATTTTTTTTATACTGATTGTTTTTTATTTATTAGGTCCGCATCCAAAAGCGCCTGTTTATTCGACAGCTTTGCCACAAGTACCTTCAAACGCAGATTCGCTTGAAAATTATATCGCGCAAAGCGAAGCACAACATAAATTGAAGCCGAACAACGAAGCAAGAATTGTTTGGTTCGATTCATCAAAAACAAAAACGGAATATTCAATTGTTTACCTGCATGGATTTTCTGCAAGCGAGGAAGAAGGACGACCAATTCATATAAATATTGCAAAGGAATTTGGATGCAATTTATATTTAAGCCGTTTGGCTGATCATGGAATTGATACAACAAATCCAATGATAAATTTAACTGCTGATGAATTGTGGGAGAGTGCTAAGCAGGCATTACAAATTGGAAAACAAATTGGCAATAAAGTAATCCTGATGTCAACATCAACCGGTGGAACACTTGCATTAAAACTCGCAGCAGATTATCCAAACGATATCTACGCTTTAATAATGATGTCGCCAAACATTGCCATCAATAATGATAAAGCTTATTTACTCAACAATCCATGGGGTTTACAAATTGCACGCGCTGTAACAGGCAGTCACTATATTACAGCAAGCGATACACGTTCAATTTATAAACAATATTGGTACTGGCATTATCCTTTAGAATCAACAGTACAATTACAGGAATTAATTGAAACAAGTATGACAAAACAAACTTTTGAAAAAGTTAAACAACCTGTTTTGATGATGTATTATTATAAAGACGATGTGCACCAGGATTCAGTTGTAAGTGTACCTGCAATGCTTAACATGTTTAAAGAATTGGGTACGCCTGCCAACGAAAAAGTAGAATTAGCTATGCCTTATGTTGGCGATCACGTTATGGGTAGTTATATAAAATCAAAAGACCTTTTGGATGTGCAGCAATCAATTGAAAGATTTATGAAGCACACTTTAAAAATGGAGCCGGTTCAGAACTGATAATCTATAAGAAAAACTAATGATTATCCGCTTGAAAAATAAATCAAAAAGGGCATATTCTTTGGTTTTAAACTACTTACGGTTGCAGAAATGCATTTTTAAAATGTTTTTTAATGTAGGAAACTTATATTTGCCATTCTTAGTCTTAACCTTGTTTGACTTCCAATGAATGAAGTATTATTAATAATAGCCGCATATCTCATTGGTTCAATTCCTACTGCTGTTTGGGTTAGCAGATATTTCTTTGGTATTGACATACGCGATTACGGAAGCGGTAACGCCGGTGCTACAAATACTTATCGTGTATTAGGTTCACGCTGGGGAACTTTTGTAATGATTGTTGATATGGTAAAAGGTGTTGTTGCTACGTCGCTTTACATTTTAATTCCATACTATTTAACCAATAGTGCTGACTGGGACAGAACAAATTTTATGATCTGGCTTGGACTTTCTGCAGTGGCGGGTCATATTTTTCCCATTTGGGCCGGGTTTCGCGGTGGCAAAGGTGTAGCAACGTTATTCGGAATGATACTCGCCATCCAGCCAATTGTTGCTGTTTGTTGTGTCGGCGTTTTTATTTTGGTTTTATATTTAACAAGATTCGTTTCTTTAAGTTCAATTCTTTCAAGCATAGCATTCGCTGTTTTTATTCTTTTTATTTTTAATGATGATGTAACGCTGTACAGAATTTTTTCTGTTGCTGTTGCATTAATGGTTATTCTAACTCACCAAAAAAACATCAACCGTTTATTAAACGGAACTGAAAGCAAGGTGCCAATTCTTAAACACAGAGATAAGCGCAGAAGATTAAGGAAAAGAAGATAAATTGGTATAATTTTTATCATTCATACGTTATGCAAAAATTTTTTTTAGCAATAGTATTATTTGCACTCATTAGTTCATGCAGCAGAAATGCAATCACCGGCAGAAAACAGTTAACACTTGTTTCAGAACAACAGATGGAGCAATTGTCTTTAACGCAGTATAAACAATTTCTTACTGATAATAAAGTTGTGCCTGCAACACAAACCGATGCAGAAATGGTGAAGCGTGTCGGTCAGCGCATTGCAAATGCAATCACAGAATATTACAAACAAAAGGGTATTGCCAACGAAATCTCAAATTATAAATGGGAATTTAATCTGGTCGAAAGCAAAGAAGTAAATGCGTGGTGTATGCCCGGCGGAAAAGTAGTTGTTTATACTGGCTTGTTACCGGTAACGCAAAACGAAACATCGTTAGCAATTGTATTAGGTCATGAAATTACGCACGCAGTTGCAGGTCATGGCAGAGAAAGAATGAGCCAGGAGTTGTTAGCGCAAGGCATTCAAGTTGCTGGCGGTGTTGCATTAAGCGGAAATGCAAAAGCGGTAAATATTTTTAATAATGTTTACGGACCAACAGCGCAACTCGGTGTTTTGTTGCCAAACAGTCGCAACCAGGAATTAGAAGCAGATCATTATGGTTTGATATTCGCTGCGATGGCTGGTTACGATCCAAGAGAAGCAATTCCATTTTGGACGCGCATGATGAACTTGGGAAAGAACTCACAACAACCTCCTACATTTTTAAGCGATCACCCAAGTGACGAAACACGCATAGAAAAATTAAAAGAGTTGATGCCTGAAGCGCTTACTTATTATAAAGCAGATTCAACAAAATAATTATACAACCGTTAATTCATAAAAATCATCAGGCTGCAAATATTTATTCGCAAGCTCCTGTAGTTCTTTACTTGTAATTTTTTTTATGGTTGATATACTATTGTTGAAATAATCTTCTGATAAATTATTCAGTATATAATTTTTCCATCTTGCAATTATTTGAAACGCGCCATCAATATCACCAAGAATACTTCCCACCATATAATTGCGCACAAGATGCAGCTCTTCTTCATTAACAGGTTCATCACGCAAACGTTTCATTTCGTTATACACTTCATTAACGGTTGCCTGCGCTACAGCTCTTCCCGCTTCTGTTGAGATCATCCATGCACTTTCATGAATATGATTTTCAAGATAACTGTGAATGCCATACGTATAACCTTTGTCTTCACGTATGTTGCTCATTAATCTTGAGCCAAAATATCCGCCGAAAATATTATTCAGCACCTGCACTTTTATAAAATCAGGATGATGCCTGTTTGGAAAATGTCTTGCAATTCTTATAGCAGACTGCACGCCATTTTCATCATTAATTAAATTTTGTTTTTTTGTTGTGGAAGGATGAGAAGTATAATTTATTGGCAGCAATTCTTTTTTGTTTAATGATAGCGAACCAAAATTTTTGTTCAATAATTCTTCAATATTTGATGGCAGTTTTCCTGCAACAAACAAAGCACACTTTCCATTGATGTAATGATCATCATAAAATTTTATCAAATCATCGCGCAGCAAATTATCAAAATCTGCAATTGAGCTATACTTGCCATAAGGATGATTGAAGCCAAATAAATTTTCATCAATTAAACGGTTGGCAACAAAATCGCACTTCTTCAAATTTACCTCAAGCCCTTGCTTTTGATTTTGTTTGTAAATCGCGAGCTCTTCTTCAGGATAAATAGAATCAGTCAGTAATTCTGTAACAACCGGCAATAGCTCGGGCAAATATTTACTTAAACTGTGTAAACTAAGCGAAGCAGTTTCATGATGCGCATGGCGATTAAGATATGAGCCATAAAATTCAAAATGTTCGTTTATAGCAAAAGCATTTTTACTGCGTGTTCCATTTTTTAATAAATAATTTGTAGCTGCAGCAACAATGTTTTTTTCTTCATAGCAATTACCTGCATAAAATAACCATTCAATCAAAACTACTTCTTGCTCAGGCGCATCAATTGCATATACGGGAATGTTATTATCAAGCGTAAAATATTTATAAGGTTTTAAGTGAAGATTAAAATCAACTGCATCTACAATAGCCGGCGGCATTTTTCTGTTAAGCATAAGATTTATTAGAGCGCAAAAGTAAATGAATGCGTTTAATGTGCTAATTCACAAATATGCTAATTTGCTAATTATATGGAGCCTGGTATAAAAGAATTTTTTAGAAGATTGGTTGCAACAATTTCGCTTTTGGTGTTATGGATGATGATAAACCTTACATTAGGCATAAAATATGATTATGCTTTTATTGAAGATAAAGTTCGCTGGTATAACATTGTTTTTTATTGCTGGTTTGTAATAAGCCTTGTTACGTTAATTTGGATCTGCATAAAGATTTGGCAAAAGCCTATTGAGAATTTTAATGATTAGTGTAACGAATTTTGTTTTCAGCCGTTATGGTTCGTACAAATCATGTTTATAGTTTGATAATTATAAAATATGTATCAAATAAAAAACTATTCACGCATTATTGTTATTTGCGGAACCTTGCTTATATGGATCATTAAATTTTTTATCCGCCCTTTTCATTTATATACCGCCTGGCTTAGCCCGTTTATAGGAGTTGCACCTAATTTAATAGGCACATTTCTTTTGCCGTTCGGTGGTTATTGGTTGTTAAGAAATTTTTTTTTAATGCGAAATAATTTCGAAGTGAAACTTACTTGTGCTTCAGGTTTGTTATTGGTAATTATAGATGAGTACCTGCAATTAATTCCGCTTTTTCATCGCACGTTCGATTATCTTGATATACTGGCTTCTTTTGTTGGAATATTTATTGGCTATAAGGTTTTCATAAGAATGATGTTTGCATTTTCAACGAATACTGCAGAAGAAAATTTTTTGCCCGCTTAACTTGTATGATCAACTACAATAACCCATTCGCCGTTTATCTTTTTAAACAGTAATGTAAAATATCCGCCAATATCTTTTTGTTGTGTTCTCTTTAAATGCCATCCGCCAATCACAAAATAATACTCCGGAGAAATTTGTTTTAGTTTGATGAGATCAAAAGAAAGCTTGCCCATTGTTGCAGTATCAGGATAAGCTTTTTTGTACCGTTCAAGTGTAGATTGCCAGCCATAAGTTGGCGGCGAACTCACAAACATTAAAGAATCGCTTTTCCAATATGTTTGCATGAAGCCGTCAATGTCGCCATTATTCCACGCTTCAATTTGTTTATTCATCACATCTTTAATCGCACTTGAATCATCCTGCGCAAACAAATAGTTTGAGCAAATCAGTAAACAAAGAATGATTATAATTTTTTGCATAAGCAATCAATATAAAAGTAGCGTGTTTCAAAGTCCCCTCCAACCGGAGGGGATTTAGGGGAGGCTTTTTACACTACAACACCTGCAAACTGTTTCAGGAACCGCACATCATTTTGAGAATACAAACGCAAATCATTTACGCGGTATTTCAACTGGCAAATTCTTTCAATGCCCATTCCAAATGCAAAGCCTGTATATACTTCAGGGTCGATGTCAAAATTTTTCAACACATTTGGATGCACCATTCCGCTTCCTAAAATTTCTACCCAACCTGTATGTTTACAAACATTACAACCGCTGCCGCCGCAAATCAAACAACTGATATCCATTTCAGCACTCGGTTCTGTAAATGGAAAATAAGATGGGCGAAAACGAATGCGCACATCAGCTCCAAACATTTCCTGCACAAAAAAATATAGTGTTTGTTTTAAATCAGCGAAGCTTACATTTTCATCAACGTATAAACCTTCTACCTGGTGAAAAAAACAATGCGCTCTTGCACTGATTGTTTCGTTGCGATAAACACGTCCCGGGCAAATAATTCTGATGGGAGGCTTTTGTTTTTCCATCACACGTGCCTGCACGCTGCTTGTATGTGTACGCAATAACCAATCAGGATTTTGATGCACATAAAATGTATCCTGCATATCACGCGCCGTATGATTTTCAGGCATGTTCATCGAAGTAAAATTGTGCCAGTCATCTTCAATCTCGGGTCCTTCAGCCAATGTAAAACCAAGGCGACTAAAAATAGAAACAATGCGATTACGCACAAGGCTTAAAGGATGTCTTGTGCCGATATTAATTTCATCACCGGGTAAACTATAATCAATCAAATCTTCGCTTTCAGCTTTTGGCTTTGAGCTTTCAGCTTTTAGCGTTTCATATTTTTCTTCAGCAGCTTGTTTTAAGCTATTCAGAATTTGTCCAGCTTCTTTTTTCTTTTCAATTGGCACATTTTTCATTTCCTGCATCAGGTTTTTCACAATGCCTTTTGTGCCCAGGAATTTTATGCGAAAAGTTTCTGCTGCATCGCCATTCGCACCAATAAAACTTTCTATCTCTTTTTTATAAAGGTCAACTTGCTGTAACAATTCTTCCATGCGACGAAGATAAGAATGTGATGCGACATACATTGGTCAGACGTTTCAAAAGCGTCAGACCAATAACGACAGTTTTTTATCAATACTTAAATTTGATTTTGATTTTTCATTTTCATGCTTACATTTGCACCTCACAACAATGAAAAATTTCACACATACACATCATCATCATTTATCCTTACATGGGTAAGCTGTGATTGTATGTAATAAAATAACTATCAAGAAGGCTTACTAAATAGTGAGCCTTTTTTGTTTTAAATAATGAACAATGAAATTAAAAATCGCTTTACAAAAATCAGGACGGTTGTATGAAGATTCAATTTCGATATTAAAAGAATGCGGAATCGAATTTCAAAACGGCATGCATAAGCTGCTGAACGAAGCCATCAATTTTCCATTGCAGGTTTTGTTTTTGCGTGATGATGATATTCCGCAATATGTACAAGATGCAGTTGCTGATATAGGAATCGTTGGTGAAAATGTAGTTTTTGAAAGCAATAAAAATGTGGAGATAGTTGACAAGCTTGGTTTTGGCAAATGCAGGCTTTCTATTGCCGTGCCCCGCAATGAAAATTATACAGATGTATCTTTTTTGCAGAATAAAAAAATTGCAACCAGCTATCCGTATTTGTTGCAAAAGTTTTTGGATGAAAATAAAATCACTGCAGAAATACATGAGATAAGCGGCTCGGTAGAAATAACTACTGGTGTTGGCTTGGCTGATGCGATTTGTGATTTGGTAAGTTCAGGCAGCACGTTGTTTTCAAACGGTTTAAAAGAAACAGAAGTAATTCTAAATTCTGAAGCGGTGCTGATTGAGAATAAGAATATTTCAGAAGAAAAAAGAATCATTCTTGAAAAATTAATGTTCAGAATTGAAGCAGTAAAAAAATCGAAGAAGTATAAATATATTTTATTGAACGTGCCGAATAAAAATTTGGATACTGTTTGCAAAATTATTCCGGGTATGAAAAGCCCAACCATTTTGCCGTTGGGCGTTGAAGGCTGGAGTTCTTTACATTCAGTAGTGCATGAAGATGATTTTTGGAATGTGATTGAAAATTTAAAAGAGAATGGGGCAGAAGGAATTTTAATTGCTCCTATTGAAAAACTGATTTTATAAATGATGCAGGTAATAAAATATCCGGTTAAAGAACATTGGAGCAAAATTTTACTGCGCCCGCAACAGGATTTTGCTGATATAAAAGAAAAAGTACAATCAATAATTAATGATGTAAAAGCAACGGGCGATGAAGCTCTAAAAAAATATACAAAGCAATTTGATGGAATTGAATTGAATGATTTTAAAGTACAAGATGATGAATGGAAAGCTGCTGAAGCAATTGATGAAAAACTAAAAGCAGCAATAAGAACTGCAATAAAAAATGTCAACACATTTCATCAGTCACAAAAAGAAGATGTAAAAAAGATTGAAACAATGCCGGGCATAACCTGCTGGCGAAAATCTGTTGCGATTGAAAAAGTTGGTTTATACATCCCCGGCGGAACAGCGCCATTATTTTCAACATTAATTATGCTTGCTGCACCGGCAAAGATTGCAGGCTGTAAAGAAATAATTGTTTGTACACCGCCGCAAAAAGATGGAACAATTCATCCCGCGATTTTATTTGTGGCAAAAGAAAATGGTATTAATACAATTAATAAAATTGGAGGTGTGCAGGCAATTGCTGCAATGGCTTATGGAACAAAATCCATGTCTAAAGTGTATAAAATTTTTGGTCCGGGGAACCGCTTTATTACTTATGCAAAAATGTTGATTGCGTCAGAAGGTATTGCAATTGATATGCCTGCTGGTCCATCTGAAGTTGCCATTATAGCTGATGAAACTTGTAATGCAGAATTTGTTGCAGCAGATTTATTGTCGCAGTGCGAGCACGGAAAAGATTCGCAGGTTTTATTAATCAGTAATAATGAAAAAGTAATCGAAGAAATAAATCTGTGTTTGAAAAAACAGTTGATTGATTTGCCAAGAAAAGAAATCGCTGAACAATCTTTAAAAAATAGTAAAGCAATTTTAGTTAAAACATTGAATGAAGCGATTGAATTGATTAACGAATATGCGCCCGAACATTTAATTATCGCTTGCAATGAAGCTGTTGAATTGTCTGAAAAAATTATAAATGCGGGTTCTGTTTTTATCGGAAACTATTCACCGGAAGCGGTTGGCGATTATGCTTCAGGCACAAATCATACTTTGCCGACGAATGGTTTTGCCAAAGCTTACAGTGGTGTTTCACTCGATAGCTTTTATAAAAAAATTACGTTTCAGCAATTGACAAAAGATGGTTTGAATAATATCGCTGAAACAGTTGAACTAATGGCAAGCGCCGAAGGTTTACAGGCACACGCTAATGCAATTACAATAAGAAGAAATAAATAAAACATGAGTAGATTCAATCTTGATAATATCACAAGAGCAAACATAAAAAAGCTCGTTCCATATTCTTCTGCGCGTTCAGAATATGAAGGCGATGCCCAGGTTTTTTTAGATGCGAATGAAAATAGTTTAGGCTCATCATTGCAGGAAAACTTTCACCGTTATCCCGACCCGCTTCAAAAAAAACTGAAAGAAAAAATCAGTTCAATAAAAAACATAAACACTGAAAATATTTTTATTGGCAATGGAAGCGATGAAGCCATCGATTTATTGATTCGCGCTTTTTGTAATCCCGGTAAAGATGAAATTTTAATCTTTCCTCCAAGTTATGGAATGTACGAAGTATCAGCAGCTATTAATGATGTGGAGGTAAAAGAAGTTTTACTTACAGATAATTTTGAATTGAATATTCCTGCAATCAAGCAGTTGATATATGATAAAACGAAAATCATTTTTGTCTGCTCACCAAATAACCCAACAGGAAATTCT
>JBEHXR010000137.1:0-9328 GCA_048498595.1 Bacteroidota bacterium | reverse complement strand
TTAAACAAATACAGTAAGACACTTACGCAAGACGAAACACAGCCGGCAGCAAAGGCAATGTATTATGCAATCGGTTTTAAAGAAGAAGATTTTAAGAAAGCACAAGTTGGCGTGGTAAGTATGGGTTGGGATGGCAATCCATGCAACATGCACTTGAATGATTTTGCAACGAGAGTAAAAGACAGTATAAATAAGGTTGGTGGTTTGCTGGGTTTGCGTTTTTATACAATAGGTGTGAGCGATGGCATTAGTATGGGTACAGATGGAATGCGTTATAGTTTGGTGAGCCGCGATGTAATTGCTGACAGCATTGAAACAAATGCAGGTGCTCAATATTATGACGCGATTGTTGCGATTCCCGGTTGCGATAAAAATATGCCGGGTTGTATCATGGCAATTGGAAGATTAAATCGTCCTGCAATTATGTTGTACGGCGGCACGATTGCAGCGGGACATTATAATGGTGAAGAGTTGAACATTGTTTCAACGTTTGAAGCGTTGGGTCAAAAAATAATGGGCAATCTCGATGAAAATTCTTTCAAAGAAATTATTCGCCATGCTTGCCCGGGTGCTGGTGCTTGCGGTGGCATGTACACTGCCAACACAATGGCAAGTGCGATTGAAGCATTGGGCATGAGCTTGCCTTATTCAGCAAGCAATCCAGCATTGAGTGAAGCAAAACAAAAAGAATGTGATGCGATTGGTGATGCAATAAAATTATTGTTGGAAAAAGATATCAAGCCAAAAGATATCATGACCAAACAAGCATTTGAAAATGCGATTACTGTTATCATGGTTTTGGGTGGAAGTACAAACGCAGTGTTGCACTTGATTGCGATGGCAAGAAGTGTTGATGTTGATTTAACGATTGATGACTTTCAACGCATCAGCGATAAAACACCAATGCTTGCAGACTTTAAACCGAGCGGTAAACATTTGATGCAGGATTTAGCAAAACACGGTGGTGTTCCGTCAGTAATGAAATATCTTTTAAGCAAAGGCCTGTTACATGGCGACTGTATAACAGTAACTGGAAAAACAGTTGCAGAGAATTTAAAAGATGCACCTGACCTGGATTTCGAAAAACAAGACATCGTAATGCCGTTGGAAAATCCAATAAAGAAAACTGGTCACTTACAAATTTTGTATGGCAATCTTGCTGAAGGCGGAAGTGTTGCAAAGATCACCGGTAAGGAAGGTGAACGCTTTGAGGGCACGGCAAGAGTGTTTGACGGAGAAGCGCATTTGCTGGAAGGTTTGCAAAGCAAACGTGTTCATGCAGGTGATGTGGTAGTAATAAGAAATATTGGTCCGAAAGGTGCGCCGGGTATGCCTGAAATGTTGAAGCCAACAGGTGCTATTATCGGTGCCGGTTTAGGTAAATCTGTTGCATTGATTACGGATGGAAGATTCAGTGGTGGAACACATGGATTTGTTGTGGGTCATATTACACCGGAAGCCCACGAAGGTGGTTTGATTGGTTTGGTACAGGATGATGACATTATTGAAATTGATGCCATCAACAATAAGCTTATTTTGAAAGTGAGTGAAGAAGAAATTGCTCGTCGCAAAGCTGCATGGAAACAACCGGCATTAAAAGCAACAAAAGGTATTTTATATAAATATGCACGTGTTGTAAAAACAGCAAGTGAAGGTTGTGTAACAGATGAAGATTGAGCCCCCATCCCCTAAAGGGGAGTAAGGTAAATATTTAAAATTAAAATTCCCCTTTAGGGGATAGGGGTATGACAAAACAATATTTTAAAGAAATAGCAGAATATAATTTGTGGGCGAACACAATTGTTTGTGGTTGGCTGGAACAAATTTCTGATGAACAATGGAACAAAGAAATCATCAGCAGTTTTAACAGCATACAGGAAACAGTGTTGCACACAATAAGTGCAGAAAGAGCATGGCTGCAGAGATTTAAAAAACAACCTGTGGAATGGCTGCAATCAACATATAAAGGAACAAAAGAAGAGCACATTAAACTTTGGAAAGAAACGTCTGAAGAAATAAAAGCTTTTATTGATGCATTTAATGAAAACGATTTAAACACAAATCTTGATTTTAAAAGATTAAACGGCGATGCGTTTTCAATGCCGTATTATCAATTGTTTGCACACGTCGTCAATCATGCAACATATCACCGCGGACAATTGGTGACTATGTTGCGGCAGGCAGGCTTTACAAATGTCAGTGCAACTGATCTTTTGGGAGTTTATAGAAAGAAGTAAAAATAATTGTTGAATAAAATTTAGAAAACTTTTGTTTTCAAGTTTAAATAAAAATGTTTTTTATGGAAACACTTGAAGTTTTACAGGAACCAAAAACAGCAATCAAAACAGAAAATATTTCAGGTTCTGAAGCAGTGATGAGAGCCTTAATTGCTGAAGATGTACATACAATTTTTGGTTATCCCGGCGGCGCTATTATGCCTATTTATGATGCATTGTACGATCATCACGATAAGCTTGAACATATTCTCGTTCGTCACGAGCAAGGTGCCATTCATGCTGCACAAGGCTTTGCAAGAACAAGCGGCAAAACAGGTGTTGTGTTTGCAACCAGCGGTCCCGGCGCAACAAATTTGGTTACAGGTTTAGCAGATGCAATGATTGATTCAACACCTGTTGTTTGTATAACAGGACAAGTATTTGCGCATTTATTGGGCACTGATGCTTTCCAGGAAACAGATGTTATTAATATTACAACGCCTGTTACAAAATGGAATTACCAGGTAACAGATGCAACTGAAATTTCATCTGCTTTAGCGAAAGCATTTTACATCGCATCAAGCGGCAGACCGGGACCTGTGTTGATTGACATCACAAAAAATGCACAAGTACAAAAATTTGATTTTAATGGTTATCAAAAATGCGATCACATTCGCAGCTATCGTCCCAAGCCAATCGTTCGCAAACAATATGTTGAAGAAGCCGCAAAGCTTATCAACGAAGCGAAAAAACCTTTTGTAATTTTTGGACAGGGCGTAATTCTTGGTGAAGCTGAAAAAGAATTTAAGCAGTTTATTGAAAAAGCAGGCATTCCTTCTGCATGGACGATTCTTGGCTTAAGCGCTTTGCCAACAAACCATCCGCTGAATGTTGGAATGTTAGGTATGCATGGAAATTATGGTCCAAATGTTTTGACAAATGAGTGTGATGTTTTGATTGCAATTGGAATGCGTTTCGATGATCGTGTTACCGGTCGTTTGGATAAATATGCAAAGCAGGCAAAGATTATTCATTTGGATATTGACCCTGCTGAAATTGATAAGAATGTTCAAACAACTATTCCGGTTTGGGGTGATTGCAAAGAAACGTTGCCTTTATTAACTACATTGGTTGAAAAGAAAGAGCATACAGAATGGTTGCAATGTTTTAGAGATTACACAAAAGAAGAGACTGATATTGTTATTGACAAAGAAATGCATCCTTCGGTTGATGAGATGAGTATGGCTGAAGTGCTTGATGCATTGAATGAATTAACAAAGGGAGATGCAATAATTGTTACCGATGTCGGGCAGCATCAAATGGTAGCTTGTCGTTATGCAAAATTTAATCAAACAAGAAGCAGTGTAACATCCGGCGGTTTAGGTACAATGGGCTTTGCATTGCCTGCAGCAATTGGCGCTAAATACGGAGCACCGGAAAGAGAAGTAATTGCAATTATTGGTGATGGCGGTTTTCAAATGACATTGCAGGAATTGGGAACGATTATGCAGTTTGGTGCAACCGTAAAAATCATCATTCTTAATAATAATTTTTTAGGAATGGTGCGCCAGTGGCAGGAGTTGTTTAATTCAAGAAGATATTCGTTTGTAGATATTCAAAGCCCCGATTTTGTGACCATTGCAAAAGGTTATGGCATTGAAGGCAAAACTGTAAACGACAGAAAAGATTTAAAAGTTGCGCTAAAAGAAATGCTGAATCACAAAAGTTCTTATTTGCTTGAAGTGATGGTTGGAAAAGAAAACAATGTATTTCCAATGGTGCCGCAAGGTTGCAGTGTTGCAGAAATAAGATTGAAATAATTGTCTGCCCCAGCCCTAAAGGGAGTTATTTGAAATTGATAATCATTAATGACAGAAGAAAATAATAATGTTGTTACAAACTTCCATTCAGGGGATGTAAGCATGATAACTGAGATCGCTGTTTTAAATATTCGATCAAATGAAAATACAATGTTTGAAACAGCTTTCTTAAAAGCAAAATCAATAATTAGTTCGATGAAAGGTTATATCAACCATGAATTATTAAAATGTTTGGAAGAAGCAGATAAATATTTGTTGATCGTTCGATGGCAAACATTAGAAGATCATACAGAAGGTTTCAGAAAAAGTGATGCGTATAAAGAATGGAAAAATTTGTTACATCATTTTTACGAACCGTTTCCAAACGTTGAACATTACATAACCGTAAATTCCTAAAGGGACTGTAAAAAAATAAAAATTATGAGCGAGATAAAAAATAATAAGAACGTTACTCACTCCCCTTCAGGGGTTGGGGGCAAACAGGAATTCACCATAACAGTATATACCGAAAACCAAATTGGTTTATTGAATCGCATTGCTATCATTTTCACCAGGAGAAAAATAAATATTGATAGTTTAAACACTTCGCCAACAGAAGTGGAAAGCGTGCATCGGTTTACAATTGTGATCAACGAAACAGAAGAAGTTGTTAGAAAGCTTTGCCGTCAAATTGAAAAACAGGTGGAAGTTTTAAAAGCTTATTACAATACGAATGAAGAATTGATCTGGCAGGAAATGGCTTTGTATAAAGTGCCGACAGATGTGATTGCAGAAAAAGTAAAAGTTGAAAGATTGTTGCGTGAAAAAGGCGCCACTGTTGTTGTGATACGAAAAGATTACACTGTGTTTGCAACAACTGGTCATCGCGAAGAAGTTGAAGCTTTGATTAAGTCTCTTGAGCCTTTTGGTTTGATTGAATTTGTTAGAAGTGCAAGAATAGCGATCATTAAAGACAGCAAAGGATTTCATGAAAAATTAAAAGAGTTCGAAGCGTCGCAACCTGCGGAAGAGTTGATAGAAAATGAATATTTAAGTCACCAGGACGAAGTGTTTTCAATGTAATATCTGAACTTGGTTTTAGGTAGATTAAAAGATTATTCGATAAAATGAAAGTTGAAAAAGTTATACCGGTTTTAAGAATTTTTGATTACAACAAAGCAGTTGAATTTTATGTTGACTGGCTTGGTTTTAAAATACATTTTGAACATACATTTCATGAAGGCGCACCAAAATATCTTGAAGTTGAAAGAGATGGTATTACATTTCATTTGAGCGAACATCATGGCGATGGAACACCGGGCACACATGTTTTTATTTGGTGTGATGGCGTGAAAGATTATCATGCAGAACTCATCAACAAAAAATACAAATACAACAGACCTGGACTTGAAGAAACTTTTTATGGTGCATTAGCTTTTGTAGTTAATGATCCTTTCAATAATAAAATTTCTTTCAACGAAAAGTTGACCGGACAATAATTTATTAGACTAATGATTCAACGAAATATTTAGTAATAAACAAATGCAAACAATCCCTATGTTCTTGCATATAATTTTTGATAACTTAAATAACTCCCTTTAGGGCAGGGGTAAAATATTATGGCAAAACTAAATTTTGGCGGAGTAGAAGAAAACGTGGTAACACGTGAAGAATTTCCGCTTAGCAAAGCACAGGAAGTTTTAAAAAATGAAACGGTTGCAGTAATTGGTTATGGTGTGCAGGGACCGGGGCAGGCATTAAACCAACGCGATAACGGCATCAACGTTATTGTTGGTCAGCGTAAAAATTCTAAAACATGGGATAAAGCGGTGAACGATGGTTTTGTTCCCGGCGAAACTTTGTTTGAAATTGAAGAAGCTTTACAACGCGGAACTATTATTTGTTATTTGTTGAGTGATGCTGCGCAAATTCAGTTATGGCCAACTGTAAAGAAACATTTAACTGCAGGCAAAGCATTATATTTTTCTCATGGTTTTGGTATAACATTTAATGAGCAAACCGGTATTATTCCTCCAAAAGATGTGGATGTGTTTTTGGTGGCACCAAAGGGCTCAGGCACATCTTTAAGAAGAATGTTTTTACAGGGTCGCGGCTTGAATAGTTCTTACGCAATTTACCAGGATGCAACAGGTAAAGCAAAAGACAGAGTGATTGCATTAGGTATTGCAGTGGGCAGTGGTTATTTATTTGAAACGGATTTCAAGAAAGAAGTATATAGCGATTTAACTGGTGAACGCGGCACATTGATGGGCGCAATTCAAGGCATCTTTGCCGCGCAATATCAAGTGTTACGTGATAAAGGTCATTCTCCATCTGAAGCTTTTAATGAAACAGTTGAAGAACTCACGCAAAGTTTAATGCCGTTGGTTGCAGAAAACGGAATGGATTGGATGTATGCAAACTGTTCAACAACCGCACAACGCGGTGCATTGGATTGGTGGAAAAAATTTCGTGATGCAACAGCGCCAGTGTTTAAAGAATTATATGAAAGCGTTGCTGCAGGTAAAGAATCACAACGTTCAATCGATTCAAATTCACAACCTGATTATCGCGAAAAATTAAATGAAGAATTAAAAGAGTTGCGTGAAAGCGAAATGTGGCGTGCCGGCAAAACTGTAAGAAGTTTAAGACCGGAAAATCAAAATGTATAGTAATTAATATCACAATTATAAAAGTACACATACCTGTTATGTGTAACTAATTTTTACAATGAGCACAACAATCGATATAAGCAATAAACTTGATTTTACCGCTGCCGCCGAACGTTTAAAAAATGTTGTAATAAAAACACCTTTGCAGTTAAATCAGAATCTTTCACGCAAATACAAATGTAACGTGTATTTAAAGCGTGAGGATTTGCAGCTTGTTCGCTCTTATAAAATTCGCGGCGCTTATAATCTAATGAAAAGTTTAAGCAATGAGCAATTACAAAAAGGTGTAGTGTGTGCAAGCGCAGGCAATCATGCGCAAGGTTTTGCTTACAGTTGTAAAAAGCTAAATGTAAACGGCGTTGTGTTTATGCCTGTCATTACACCAAATCAAAAAATCAATCAAACAAAAATGTTTGGTGATGATAAAATTGAAATAAGATTAGTGGGCGATAATTATGATGAATGCGCCGCTGCTGCAAAAGAGTTCACGCAAAAAAATGATATGACGTTTGTTCCGCCATTTGATGATTACCGCATCATTGAAGGACAGGCAACCGTTGGTGTTGAAATTTTAGATGAATTAAACGCTGTTGATTATTTATTTCTTCCTGTTGGTGGCGGAGGACTTGCATCCGGTGTTGGCAGTTATTTTAAATTGTATTCGCCCAAAACAAAAATTATTGGCACAGAGCCCGAAGGTGCACCATCAATGTATGAAGCATTTAAGGCTGGCAAGCCCGTTACACTTCAAAGTATTGACACATTTGTTGATGGCGCTTCAGTAAAACGCACCGGTGAACTTACTTTCAAAATTTGTAAGGAAGTGCTGGATGATCTGCGTTTAATTCCCGAGGGAAAAATTTGTTCAAACATTTTAAAGTTGTATTCGCAGGATGCAATTGTTGCTGAACCTGCCGGTGCTTTAGCCATAAGTGCATTGGATGATTTTGCAAATGAAATAAAAGGCAAAAACGTGGTGTGCATTGTGAGCGGCGGCAATAATGATATTGATCGCATGCAGGAAATAAAAGAACGCTCATTGCAATATGAAGGATTGAAACATTATTTTCTTATTCGCTTTGCGCAACGCCCCGGCGCATTAAAACAATTTGTAAATAATGTGCTTGGCCCGGATGATGACATTACACGTTTTGAATACATGCAAAAGCATAACAAGGAAACCGGACCTGCATTAGTTGGTATTGAATTAAAAAAGAAAGAAGATTACGATGTGCTTCTTTCCAACTTAAAAAAATTCAACATTAATTATACTGAGTTGAAAAAAGACGATAACATGTTTGGCTATGTTGTTTAGTTGCACATTCGCATACATTATTCAGCAATGAAATGTTGTGTTTGTAACTTTTAAAATATTTCTTCACCACTTAATAATGCTGTATGAATAATTACCACGATAAAAAGTTTCCAAACGAAACAGAAGCATACAGAACTGCCCGCAACGAATTGCTTGAAGCAGAAATAAATTTGCGCAGGCAAACAGAAGCGGTAGCTGCAATGCGCCGCAACCTGCCGAAAGGTGGTAAACTAAAACAAGATTATGTGTTTGAAGAAATGGATGAAAGTGGAAATATTAAACAAATAAAACTCTCTGAATTATTTGAGCCAGGTAAAGACTCATTAATTATTTACAGTTTTATGTACGCACCAAAAAATGAAAAGCCTTGTACAAGTTGTAATTCAATAATAGATGGTATTGATGGAATGGTTTTTCATGCAGAACAAAGAGTAAACATTGCAGTTGTTGCAAAAGCGCCAATTGAGAAATTAATGCAATGGGCAGAAACAAGGGGTTGGAAAAACGTGCACCTGCTTTCATCTTATCACAACACATATAATGCAGATTATTTTGGTGAGGATGAAAAAGAAAATCAATGGCCTGCATTAAATGTTTTTCAAAAAACAGACGAAGGCATATTTCATTTTTATGCAACGGAGCTTTTATTTGCACCGGCTGAAAAAGGTCAAAACGGAAGACATGTTGATACTATCTGGCCATTATGGAATTTGTTTGATATGATACCGGAAGGCCGCGGCACAACGTGGTATCCAAAACATAATTACAACAATTAAGTGTTATTGAATTTTATCAGCGTACTCTTTTAAAAACCAGTGTTTTTCCAAAAAACCTAAAAATATAATAACCTCTTACATTTAATGTGCTCGCATCCGTAAGCCACACTGTTGAACTCCATGTTTTGCCGGAACTTGAATCATAAATTTTCCCATTCACCCATCTCTTTTGTTTAGGATTATATATAAGGTCAGACAATACGTTCATGCCGAGTATTTTTCTTGAGCGTAAATCTTTATTCGGGTTTTTTATATCAAGTCGTTGGTTGATGGGTGTTATTGTATCGTCCTCATCATAGAACCAGTCAACTTTTGCTCTGTAAGAATCGCCTTGTTTGTAAACATCTACAATAAGATTTTTCTCTGTAGACTCCCATTTTCCTAAAATAGCATTCTCTTGATTTTGCGCAGCCAATATTGTTGTGAACAATGCGAAGAAAAAGATCATCAAATATTTCATAAGGCATTAAAGTGGCCAAAATAACAAACTACATGTTGCAATAAAAAAATAGGCAATAAAAAAGGCGCACCCGTTGAGACGCGCCCTGAA
>JBEHXR010000136.1:0-9330 GCA_048498595.1 Bacteroidota bacterium | reverse complement strand
ATCTGATTGTGCAGGAGTTAATACCAGCGATTCTGTACCGCCATTATTTACCAAACTTGCAAATGAAGGCAAGGTGCCTGTATAAGATAATACATCACCGTCAGCGTCATTAGCCGTTACATTTATTGTAGTGGTAGTACCGGCAGGTGCTGTTATAGCATTTAACTGAGGTATTACCGGTGCATTATTTTTTGTTGTTGCAGATGCTGTTGCAGGAGAACTTGTTCCGCCAACACCTACAGCCTGTATTTGATAATAATGGGTAAGGTTTGCATTAAGACCTGTATCAGAATAAGAAGTAGCATTAGCTGCAAGTGTAGCTAATGAAATATAATTTGAATTATCGCCGATTGATCTTAATAACTGGTAGCTTGTAGCACCTGATACACTATTCCATGTTAAAGAAATCTGTGATGCAGATGTTGCGTTTGCAATAAAGTTAGCCGGAGCAGCCGGTGCTGCAGGCATAGCTAATGTAGTTGCAGATGGAACTGTGCCAATGTTTGCCCTGTATAAAGCAGAAGTTGGAATTGTTACATAGCTAAACGTACCCGGAACTCTGTAAGACATCGACATATTAGCTCCGCCACCTTGCTGGAAAAATTCAACCGTGATTGGATAAGTACCTACGCTTAATGATATAGAACTACTTGTTTTTGTTGTAGAGCCATGTAAACCATCGTTATTAACGGTAGGTGTTCCGCTTGCGCTATTTGAATTTATCCATAGTGCACTTCCATCATCAGATGTAGTCTGGAATGTGTATGAACCAGATTTTGTAATCTTCAAATATCCATGCCATACAAAACCATAATTAGTAGACTGTGTAGCAACACTAAGATCCGTAGTTGAAGAATAGCCTGTTTTAGACGGCGTTAATGTTGTAAAGTCTGGAAGTACAGACCATATGCCGGTATAGAAGTAGTAATTCAAGCCGTTGGTTGAGCTTGCAGTTGTATCCTGCGTGCTTAAACCTGAGTTACCATATTTATTAATAGCCTGAATTTTGTAATAATAAGTGGTAGAAGCTGCCAATGCAGAATCATTAAAGGTAGTTGTGTTTGCACCAACGGTACCTGCAATCTGATAATTGCCATTAGCACTTGTTGCACGATATACTTCAAACCCTGTTTCGTTATTGCTTTTATCTGTCCAGTTAACTTTTATTTTATTGTAAGTAAGTGCTGTTGCTGTAACAGTAGTTGGTACAGCAGGTACAGAACCTGAATTAACATAAGTACCTACAAAGTATTTGTTATCGATGTTGTGTTGACTTGTATTTCCGAACAGTGCAGTAGATGCCCATGATACAGACATATTTGCTCCGCCACCTGCCTGGAAGAACTCAATACAAATTGGATAGATACCCGCAGTTAATGTAATTGATGAGCTGGTCTTTGTTTGAGAACCGTGTAATCCGTCATTATTAACTGTAGGCGTACCGGTAGGTGTATAAGAATTAAACCATAATGCACTGCCATCATCTGAAGTTGTACCAAAGGTATATGTACCATTAACAGGCACCTGAATATATCCCTGCCACAAGAAACCATAATTGCTGCTTTGCGTTGTTACAGAAATATCGGTGTTAGAAGATACGCCTTGAGCAACCGGAGTTAAAGTTGAGAAATCAGGTAACACACTCCATGCGTTATTGGTTGTATAATAACTGTATTTAAGACCACCAAGTATTGGCTCTGCTGTAATTTGGTTGCTGGCACCAGAAGTGTTGTTGCTTCCGTCAACAGCAGTTACATAAATAGCGTAAGGCTGGCTTTGAACAAGACCAGTTAAAACAAAGCTTGTTTGTTTTGTAACATTTGAAAGAGAACCGTTAACATAAATGTTGTAACGATCAACACCCACATTATCAGTTGAGGCATCCCATGCTATTGTTATAGTAGATGGTGTTGTATATGCCGTTCTGAGATTTCCCGGATTTGAAGGAGCTGTAGTATCTGAAGAAGTTGTTGTGCTGGCTTCGTTAGATAAAGCTGCAGCGCCGGTAGAATCTATTGCGCGGATTGCATAAAAATATTTTGTTTTAGGAGAAAGATTAGAGTCAATATAGCTATCTATTGAAGGATCAACTTGACCAACATAAGAATAATTTCCACTGCTTACACCCCTGTAAATTTCAAATGCAGTCGGTGGATTCGCCTGTTGTGCAGGGCTGCTCCAGCCAAGCTGTACTTGTGTGTTAGATAATGCATTTGCAGTTAAGCTTTTTACTGCTGCAGGAGCATTACCACCATTCGCATCAATTACTTTATATGCAGGTGAGAAAGTGCTTGAGCAGCTATATTGCTGGTTAGCCTCAACCATATAATAACCTGGCTGAGTTGCTGTATAAGTTGCGTCAGTGCTTAATACATTGTTAGAACCTACTTTCTTCCATATATAACCAGTATAAGTTCCGTTTCCAGATACCTTTAATGTAACATAATTTTTTCCATCGGCACCTGGTATTACCGGGCTCATCAAACCGTCAATTGCTATTGGAGGTGTAGGCGTTGATCCCTGAACAACGATATTTACCGGTGTTCTTGACCAGTCAGACCATGTTCCGCCTCTTTCCACACGCGCATAATACGTTCCTGGTTGTGTAGCCTGTATTGAATTTGATGTTGCATTTTGTATAATATTATCATTCAGTTTCCATTGGTAAGCCTGGTAACCCGGCGCAACACCAATAGTAACATTAATATTATCGCCAGGGCAAAACTGAGTTCGGCCAAATAACGTCCATGGGTTAGAACTGTAAGCTCTTGAAATGAATGGCCAAAAATCAGGCAACAACCATGTAGAATCCCATGTATCGTGACCGAGGGTAGGAAACTCTGTTGCTCTAAAATTTGCACCTGCTGCAAGATATGCATCTCTAACCTGATGTTCTGTGTAAGGAGCAGGAGCAGCGTCCTGACCTCCCTGCGTATTCCAAACCGGTATAAACTTGGCTTTGTTAATAAAATCCTGCGTTGTAAAATTTAAAGATGCTGCAGACATAGGAATGTCGCATGCAGTATATTCAGGATGTTCATACATCATTTCCCATGTACCATCACCGCCACCTGAAAGACCATTATAGCTAACAGCAAATGGATCAAGCTTATTATTGGTGATCATGTAATTAATGATTTCAACAATAGCCTGGTATTGATTACTCTGCCAGAAACCTTGTCCCTGACTTTGCATACAAAATATATAACCATCAAAGGTTCCGTTATCTACTGCCGCCTGAAATTTATCTCCTCCGTGGTAAAGCTGGTATTCATTATCATAGATAGTACCTGCTTCCCCTATGCCATGAAAGAAAACGAGCATGGGATATTTTTTTCCATCATTTGCCGTGGGGTTATAAGTTTTAGGAAAATGAAGTCTAAACGCAAATCCTTTATAGATATAGCATTTATACTCAGTTGTATTCCAGCTAAGACGTGGAGTGCGCACCCACTTGCCTATTTGTCCGTATGCCGGCTGTGTAGGCGGGTGGTTTGCGTCATAATTAACAACTGCGTCATTTGGGTCCAGTATTGACTGTGCAAATGAGCTGGTTACAAATAAGCAAGCCAGGAAACATAAAATGTAAACCTTTCTCATGATTTTAATATTTAAATTGATTACCAAGTCAGGAAATTTAGTTTCGGTAATAAAACGTAAAACTATCCATGACTTTTGATGCAAATTTTCAAACTTGGCAAAAGCGCAGTTTTTGTTGGTGAAAGAAAGAAATAGGCAGGTAAAGTAAAAGTAAAAAATGCTATATGTTGGTGTTTGGGGCAATAAATGTTCTCCGCTGATTTATGGTTGTTTCAATACGGGAATCTGTTTTCTCTTTTTGAGCCGAAAAAGCAGTGATAAGTTATAGCAAACAAACGTTTAGTTTTGATGTAATCATGCCTGATATTTATGTACGATGATTCTTTTTTAGATAAAAAACTACAGGAAAGAATTGATAAAAATGCTTTGCGCAAATTAAAGTTGCCGCAGCGCAAAATAGATTTTTACTCAAACGATTACCTGGGCATTGTGTATAATAATTTATTAGCGAATAAAATTGATGAGCATTTAAAAACCGGGTCAACAGGCTCAAGGTTACTTGCGGGTAATTATATTTTGATTGAGGAAACGGAAAAACAAATTGCCGATTTTCATAAAGCGGAAGCAGCGCTAATTTTTAATTCAGGATATGATGCGAACATTGGCGTATTAAGCTGTATTCCGCAAAAAGACGACATTATATTATATGATCAGCTTTGCCATGCATCTATCCGCGATGGAATAAGATTATCATTTGCACAAAGTTTTTCTTTTGAGCATAATAATTTAAATCAGCTCGAAAAAAGATTAAAAAATATTGCTGGTTCAGCCAACAATATTTTTCTTGTAACAGAATCTGTGTTTAGTATGGATGGAGATTTTTGTGATTTAAAAACTATTGTCGGGTTATCTAAAAAATATAAAGCGCATATTATAATAGATGAAGCACATGCAACCGGCGTAGTTGGCGAAAAAGGTGAAGGGCTTGTTCAAAAAGAAAACTTGCAAAAGGAAATTTTTTGCAGAATTCATACTTACGGAAAAGCATGTGGTGTTCATGGTGCAGCGGTGCTTGGTTCGCAAAAATTGAAAAACTATCTTATAAATTTTGCACGCAGCTTTATTTATACTACTGCTTTGCCCGAGCATGCAGTTGCAGCAATCAGTGTTTCATACAAAACATTTTCTTTTTTGTGTGATGAAAGAAAACAACTACATCAGCTAATTAATTACTTTCAAAAAGCAGAATTAAAATTTCAAAAACTAATTTCAGAAACGCCTATACAAATTGTAATTATTCCCGGAAATGATGTTGTAAAGGAAATTGCTGAAAAATTACAAAACGCAGATCTCGATGTAAGGCCAATTTTGTATCCTACAGTGCCTGCCGGAAAAGAACGGCTGCGTATTGTGTTGCATTCATTCAATACCCTGGAAGAAGTTGAAAGGCTTATCAAAATTTTATCTTAATTGAAAGAAACACTACCAAAAGCATTGTTAGATGGACTTGAAGATGTTGAAAGTTTCAATAAAGAAAATTTTATTGCTGCACATTCTCAGCAACTGGCAACTTCCGTTCGTTTCAATGATGAAAAACTCAAACGTTTCACATCAACCAATAAAATAACGCATCCTGATTTTATTTTAGGCGAGCAGGTTCAATGGTGCAAATATGGTTTTTATTTAGACGAACGTCCATCTTTCACACTTGATCCTTTACTGCATGCAGGCGCTTATTACGTGCAGGAAGCAAGCAGTATGTTTTTGTTTGAAGTTTTACAACAAACTTGTACTGATAACAATAAAAAAGTTTTGGATTTATGTGCAGCACCGGGCGGCAAAAGCAGTTTGATTGCATCTTACTTTAAAAACAGTTTAATTGTTAGCAATGAAATTATAAAGCAGCGGGCAAACATTTTGTATGAGAATCTTACAAAATGGGGAGCTGCAAATATTATTATTACAAATAATGATGCTGCAGATTTTAAGCCGCTGAAAAATTATTTTAATGTAATTGTTGTTGATGCGCCATGCAGCGGCAGTGGCTTGTTTAGAAAAGATATTGATGCGATTGAAGAATGGAGTGTTGAAAATGTAAATCTGTGTAGTCAACGGCAGCAAAGAATTTTAGCAGACGTTTATTCAGCATTAAAACAAGATGGCATTTTAATTTACTCAACCTGCTCTTATTCCAAACAGGAAGATGAAGATATTCTGGATTGGCTTAAAACAAATTTTGATCTTGATTCAATTCAATTAAAAATAAAAGAGGAGTGGAATATTTCTGAAACGCAATCAACCAAACATAAAGCATTTGGCTATCGCTTTTGGCCGGATAAAGTAAAAGGTGAAGGTTTTTTTATTGCTGCATTTAAAAAGAGTGATGGAGATTTACCTGCATTAAAATTTGCAAAAAATAATTTGCTAAAGGCAAATCGCAAACAAACAGAAGTCGTTTCTAACTACATCGAATCAAACGATTGGTTTTTCTTTAATCATGCAGAAAATGTAAGAGTAATAAATAGCGAATGGAAAGATGATCTTTTCATTCTTCAAAAGTATTTGCACCTGCGAAAAGCGGGCGTTAATCTTGGTGAAGTAATACGCGATGAACTAATTCCTCATCACGAACTTGCTTTGAGCACCATGATAAAAGACGATATTTTAAAAACCGAACTAACCAAAGAAGAAGCTTTGCAATATTTGCGCAAGCGTGAAATGAATATTGAAAATAAAAGCAAAGGATGGGTATTATCCGCTTATAAAAACTTTCCGCTTGGATGGCTTAAATTGTTGCATAACCGTATTAATAATTATTATCCCACAAATTGGCGCATACTTAAAGATTAAATGTTTTTTCTGCAATATATAAAAGGGGTAAGTGCTTAGCAGGGGAACTAATTTTATATAAATTATTTTCAGTAGTAGTAAAATATATGTAACTTTCTTATATAATTATTCTTTCGTTAGGATGGTTGCATTTGTGTATCATTGCTTTTATAAAACCAAATCTGTACGTTATGAAACAAATTGTGAGATTCATCTTAAAATTTGGATTTTGGTCGGGACTAAAGCTATACTTTAAATTTAGGACAGGAAGGGTTGAGCATGTAAAACTTCCAAATTTGCGCCATTCTTTCTCGCTTAGAAAAAATACATCAGATATTCCAACATTCTACAAGGTCTTTTTTTATAACGAATATGATATTGATATTTTTAAAAAGCCTAAAGTTATTGTTGATGGAGGCTCTAATATCGGGTTGTTTGCTATTAAAATGAAAAACGAATACCCCGATTCAAAAGTTATTTGTATTGAACCTGACTTAGAAAATTTTAATCTTACCAAAAAAAATTTATCTTCTTATAATAATGTTTTTGTTGAGAACTGCGGACTTTGGAATAAGGATGCAAAATTAAAGGTGTATGATAAGTTTAATTTAGGCAAATGGGGAATGGTAGTTGAAGAGGTCTCAAACGAAGGTGATGTTAGCGCCATTTGTTTAAAATCGTTATTGCAAAAATACTCGATCGATTATATTGATGTTTTAAAACTTGATATTGAAACGAGTGAAAAAATGCTTTTTTCCAAAAATTATGAAGAATGGCTTCCCAGGGTTAAAACAATAATAATTGAACTGCACGACTGGGTTGAAGAAGGTTGCGCTAAACCATTTTTTGAAGCCATAAATAAGTCTTTTAAAAAATATTCTTATTTAGTAAAAGGAGAGAACACGATAATAGCCAATAATGATCTGGCTTAAATAAACTTGCATAAGATCCCTAAATATTAGTGACCTGTGGTAGCAAATATTTCATCTTTTATTTTTTTGCACAACCATGTTAATAATGGGCGCTGCATCATTTGTCGCATTCTTTAAAGTTTAAATTTGCCACACAACTTTTAATTATGCGAAACCTGTTTTATTTAGCCGTGATTATATTGTTTTTGTGCAGTACACAACCAGCGTCTTCGCAAAGCAATTATGTAAGCCATACATTAAAAACGGGCGAAACTTTATCTGCTTTGGCAAAACAATACAACACGAATGTTGGTGATATTATGCGCATGAACGGAATGCATGCTGACAGTAAACTTGTTTATGGCTCTGTTATAAAAATCCCATCAACAAAAACAAATACAGTAAAGCCGCAACAAGCGCAAAGCGTAATACATAATACAACAGTTTCCGCCGGCAACGCAATTACACATACCGTAGTTAAAGGTGAAACGTTATACAGCATTAGTAAAAAATATGGTGTTTCGGTTACTGAATTAAAGGAGTGGAATAATCTTTCAGATAACAGTGCAAAGCTTGGAAGCAATTTGATTGTTGGACAAAATGCTAATTCATCTTCAGCTTTAAATGCACCTGTTGCAGATACAAAAAGACCAAGAGTTGAAACAACGCAGCAAACATCTACACAACCACAAGAGAAAACTACGGTTTTAAATACCGATGCAGGAGATACAAAAATAAATGCTGACATAACACTAAACGATCAGACTTCCAATACACAAACAACAACTTCCGTTGTTGAAAATAATAATACAACTGCGGCTGATTTAACGCCGGTAAGTGGCGAAGGTTTTTTTGAAGGTCAGTTTAGTGGAAAAGCAAAACATAAGCAACACATTTCCGGTGTAAGCAAAACTTTTAAAACAGCAAGCGGATGGAGCGATGGTAAATATTATATTCTTGCAGATAATATAAACCCCGGAACAGTTGTTAAGCTTACTGCCGATAATGGTAAAACAGTTTATGCAAAAGTGCTTTGGAATATGGGTGATCTAAAAGAAAATAGCGGAGTTGATTTTCGTGTGAGCAATGCAACAGCTGCAGCTTTAAATGAAAATAATCCTGCTTTCAATATTACAGTTTACTACTAATATTTTTGTTTGATAAACACAAAGTAAATTCAACTAAAATTTTATAATGATACGTTGGGGAATTTTAGGATGCGGACGTATTGCAAGAAAGTTTGCATCAGATTTAAGATTGGTAAAAAATGCTGAGCTTGTTGCATGCGGCGCACGCAGTGCAGCCTCTGCAGAATTATTTGCAAAAGAATTTTCTGTTAAGCATGTGCACGATAGTTACGAAGCTTTAGCAAAAAATAACGAAGTAGATGTTATTTATGTTGCTACACCGCACAGTCATCATCATGAACACACATTATTATGTATAGAAAATAATAAAGCTGTTTTGTGTGAAAAGGCATTTGCAATAAATTATAAGCAGGCAGAAGAAATGATTAATGCGGCGCGCAACAAAAAAATTTTTTTGATGGAAGCTGTGTGGACAAAATTTCTTCCGCCATTTACTAAAGTAAAAGAAATGATTGATACAGGCATGTTGGGTGAAATAAAAAGCATGCAATTAAATTTCGGTTTTCGTCCACCGGAAAATGCGCCGCAAAGAATTTTTGATCCATCACTAGGTGGCGGAACTATACTTGACATCGGCATATACAATGTGTTTACTACGTTGTTTTTTTTAGGTAAGCCAGATAATATTGAAGCGACAATGACACCCGCTTCAACGGGAATTGATGCACAATGTGCCGCAATATTTAATTACAACAATGGAGCAATTGCGCAATTGTTTTCAACTTTTCTTTCAGACACATCTACTGAAGCAGATATATGCGGCACGAATGGTCGTGTGCGTTTAACAGCACGTTATTACACACCTTTTACTACAATTGAATATTATACAGGTAAGCCGGATACAAAACAAATTATTTCTTTGGATGAAAATGAAGATGGATTCGGTTACCAGTATGAAGCAA
>JBEHXR010000135.1:0-9334 GCA_048498595.1 Bacteroidota bacterium | reverse complement strand
AACTGGGTTCAGAACGTCGCAAGACAGTTCGGTCCCTATCTGTGGTGGGCGCTAGTAAATTGAGAGGACGTGACCTTAGTACGAGAGGACCGGGTCGCATGTACCGCTGGTGTATCTGTTGTGCCGCCAGGTGCAATGCAGAGTAGCTATGTACAGTCAGGATAAACGCTGAAAGCATCTAAGCGTGAAACCTTCCTCAAGATGAGTTTACTTTTAAGGGTCGTTATAGACGATAACGTTGATAGGCTACAGGTCTAAAGTTAGCAATAACAAAGCCGAGTAGTACTAATTACCCGTAAGCTTTAATTTTATTTTTTTGGTTTTTCCGAAAAAAACTTAGTTCTCTTGTGGCGAAAGCTTTTCCAATATGACTTTATTATTCCGACATATTTCGGAATACCTTTTTATGGTGGTTTTGCCGAGGGTGTTCACCTCTTCCCATACCGAACAGAGAAGTTAAGCCCCTCATGGCCGATGGTACTGCACCAAAATGCGGGAGAGTAGGTAGCTGCCGTATTCTTTTAAGCCTCGTAACTACGGGGCTTTTTTATTTCCATATTTCTTGTTTAAACAATGTCATATTTTAGCACAGCTTTATTAATTTAATCCACTTTACATACTTGTCCTGTACTGGTAAGTTATTGTTCAATTGGTAAGATATTTGTCTAATAATAAAACCAAAAGTTCAAATTATTATCGTATTTGAGAAATATTTTATAAGTTTTTTGTGTGTTCACATATCCGTTGAAAATGAAATATGTATTAACTACCTTCACCTTGCTTATTTTATTCTTCTGCTCATGTACTAAGTACAAGAATGAGAATACTATAACCAATCCAGGCATCTTGCCACTAGTAATTTCTAGTGATTCAATTAAAATTAATCCTTCTGGTTACAATCCACTCTGCGCAGTAATTCATTTTACAACACCATTTCAGGGTAAAACCGCAATAAGAGTTCTTGGACAAAATGGGCCTAATTCTGATATTCAACATGTATTTACTGATTACGGCTATGCACATAATATTTCTGTTATTGGATTATACGCAAATAGTTTAAATACCGTCAATGTCGCAGTCCTAAATAATGATAATGATACATTGGCCAAGACAACTGTAAATATAAAGACCGACTCTCTTCCTCCTGGAATGCCTCTTTCTATAACGGTTGATTCAGCAGATTACACTAATATGGATGGTGGCCTAAATTTGGTAAGCAACTTCAGTGCTATTAATCCATATATCCCTTTAATGATTGATGCTTATGGTAAGATAAGATGGTTACTCAACTATTCAAAAAACGATAGTTTAAAAAACTTATATTATGCCTGTGGAATCGCAAGATTAAGAAATGGTAATTTCTTTTTTGGTGACAGGGCAACCAGCAACATTTATGAAGTAGACATGTTAGGAAACATTGTACACGTTTGGAGTTTAAAAGGATATATCTTTCATCATAATGTCAGTGAAAAACCTAACGGAAATTTTTTAGTTACAGTAACTAATCCTGCCAGTACACATACAAACGGTACAAGTACAATTGAAGACTATATAATCGAATTAAACCGGCAAACAGGAAACATTGTAAATACATGGGATTTAAAAAAATCTTTAGATGAATACAGGCAAACCTTAACTACTGATCCCGAAGACTGGATCCATACAAATGCTGTGATATACGATTCTTCCGATAATACAATTGTTGTGTCTGGTCGTACACAGGGTGTGGCAAAATTGACCTATGACAACCATGTCAAATGGATACTTGCGCCTCATAAAGGTTGGCAGTCAAATCGATGGGGAGAAGATCTAAATCAATTTCTCTTAACACCTTTGGATGTAAACGGTAATCCTATTACTGACTCGGACGTTGTTAACGGAAATAAAAGCACGCCTGATTTTGATTGGAATTGGTATCAACATTGCATCACCTACCTACCAAATGGAGATTTATTGATGTTTGATAATGGTTACAGACGTAACTATCAAAAAACAGCTAAGTATAGCCGGGCGCTTGAATTCAAAATAGACGAAGCCCATCGAACAGTTCAGCAAGTTTGGGCTTATGGGGAGGATAGGGGAATTGATACATACGCTGCTGCCCTATCAAGTGTACAATATTTACCTGAAAAAAATCATATTTTATTTTGCCCTGGTTATCTTGTAATTGATAAGAACGGTATTGGTGGTAAAATTGTTGAAATAGATTATAAAACAAAAAAAGTAGTTTTTCAATTAAGTACGACAACACCCGATGGTTGGGGTTTTCAACGGACATATCGAATAAGTGCTTATCCATAATTATGATATTCTATATACTTATGTGATGATTTGCGAATGATTGTGATCTCTTAAAATCGGGGTTTAATTAGTTTTATAATCAATCCCTCGTTACTAAAGCCTCTTCATTGCTTGGTAGTATATCAACATCGCCGAGATAGGTTTCATTTAACTCAACTCTTCCAGTTGTTACAAAAGAAGCAATATCATTCGTTAATCTTTCCTTATCTGTAATAAATAATCCGTGTGGCGCCCCTTCATAAATTTTATAAATCGATCCTGAAATTAAAGAAGCTGCTTTTTCACTTGTAGCTTTTATAGGAACAGTTTTATCTGCATCACCATGAATTATTAATGCAGGGATTTTTATTGAAGCAAGTTCACTTTTGAAATCGGTTTGAGAAAACGATTGCATACATGCTAAGGTTGCTTTTTGTGAGGCAGTTGCCGCCAAAGAAAATGTCCAGTCTAAAATTGCCTGGCTAACCGGGCGGTTTATAAAATTAGCACCATAAAAATGTTTTCCAAATTCTTGCAAAAAAGCAACCCTATCTTGCCTTATACTATTATCAAATTCCTGGATCTGTTCTAATGCAACACCATCAGGATTATCTTCCGTCTTCAACATATATGGAACAACAGAGCTAACAAGTATAATTTTGCTTACACGCTCACAATTATACTTACTACAGTAGCGCACCACTTCTCCCCCACCCATTGAAAAACCAACAAGCGTAACATCCTGCAAATTCAATTCATCAAGCAAGCATTTTAAATCATCAGCTAAAAAGTCGTAGCTATAATTTTTTAATGATTGTTCCGATTGCCCAAAACCACGCCTGTCATAGGCAATACATCTAAAACCCGCCTCCCGCATTGGCGTTATTTGATATTCCCACATAGCATGCGTTAGCGGCCAACCATGAACAAAAACTACAGGATTATTTTCACCCAAATCCTCATAAAATATGCGGATGTTTTCATTTGCGCTTTTACAATTTAGATAAGGCATAAAATTGTTTTTATAAAGGAAACAAATAATCTGCCATTAAAAAATTTAAACCTTCAATTTTAATAAATAAGTAATAAAGAATTTGCCTGCCAACCAGCTGTCTCACTTTTATTATTAATTTTATTAAAGATTAGTGTTGCTATGAAGCTGTTGATTTCTTGTTGCCTGTTGTTACTTTCTCATCTATGTTTTTCGCAAACAAAAACAGTAAGTTTTTCTACTATTGATGACCGCGCGGAAAATATTCAATCTACTTCACCTGATAGTTTAGCACAGTTACTTACTGCACCTTACAATACACAACTTGAAAAAGTTCGTTCAATTTTTCGTTGGATAACAGAGCACATTGAATATAACACATTGCGTTTTCAGCCACACCCTGTAATATATTATGATGACGGTGTTGAATCTGCCGAAGATAGCTTACCCGGTTTAGCACCATTGGATGAAAGAGTTGCGCGCATTGTTTTAAAAAGAAAACAAACCGTGTGTGCAGGCTATGCCAGACTATTTAAATCGCTATGCAATTTTGCAGGAATTAAAAGTGAAATAATTACCGGATATGCCCGCACAAATTTTAATTCATCAAAACAATTTCGCTGCAATCATAACTGGAATGCTGTGCAAATAGACAGTAATTGGTATTTGCTTGATGTAACATGGGCCAGCGGTTATCTTAGCTTTTCAGGAACTGAATTTATAAGAGATTATAACGATTATTATTTTTTAACGCCGCCAAAATATTTTATACAGGATCATTATCCTGAAGATGTGCGATGGACATTGCTTGATGATTCACCTGTTATTCCTGAATTTAAAAATTCGCCTTTTAAGCAATCTGCTTTCAATCGTTATAATATAATTTCTTATTCACCTGTAAAGGGAATTATACAAACACATGTTGGCGATAGTATAAAAATCGAACTACAAACAGATGATGAAAAGAAAACTTTATCACTTACAGATGTTGAATCACCGGATTCTGTGACCATTGCAGAAACAGATTCATTATCGCTTGCAAATAAAACAGCAATTATCAACGGCAATAAAATAATTTGTACCTATTACGTTACTTCTCAAGTGCCTCAATGGTTACAAGTAATTTATAAGGGTGATATTATTCTGCGTTATAAATTAAATATTGCGAAAGAGCCTTTCAATTTTCCACCAATAAAAATAAAAGATATTGCAGCAAAAAATTAATTACATAAAAGAACAAGTTGTTTATTCTCTTCTTGCATTATTTTTATTGCGAAATTTTAAAACAGCCACATGAAAAAATTATTCCTGTTCATTTGTTTGATTGTTATTAGTGCAACAGCATTTTGTATTGATTCTTCTATTGCTATTGTTCCGCAGCCGGTAAAAATGGAACAAAAACAAGGATCATTTATTTTGCCGCACAACATCACCATTCAAACAGTTGAAACAACAGATTTAAAGCAAACACTTGTAGATCTTCAAAAAAAATTATCGGTATCTACGGGTTATAAAGTTTCAGTATCAGCAAACAATCCTTCGGCGGTTATAAAATTAATACTGAACAAAACAGAAAATACAACGCTTGGAAGTGAAGGTTACACTTTATCCGTTGCGTCAAAAACAATTACAATAACAGCGAATAAACCTGCAGGAATTTTTTATGGGGTGCAAACATTAATGCAATTATTTCCGCCACAAATTGAAGACAGTGTGTTAGTAAAAGATGTTGAATGGAAAGCGCCATGTGTTGAGATTACAGATTATCCGCGCTTTGAATGGAGAGGTTTAATGTTTGATGTTGCGCGTCACTTCTTTACAAAAAAAGAAGTAGAAGCTTACATAGATCAAATGGCAAAATATAAATTGAATCTTTTGCATTTGCATTTAACAGATGATGAAGGCTGGCGTATAGAAATAAAAAGTTTACCTAAGCTAACACAGATTGGCGCATGGAGTGTTCCCGGTGTTGGACAATTCGGAACGTTTCCTACTCCCCCACCAAATGCACCGCGCACTTACGGTGGTTTTTATACGCAGGATGATATTAAAGAAATGGTGCAATATGCAAAAGAACGTTTTGTAAATATTATGCCTGAAATTGATGTACCTGGTCACAGCCTTGCAGCTATTGCTGCATATCCTGATCTCTCTTGTTCAAACGGTGTAAAAAATATTGGTGTTGCATCGGGAGAATCAATAAAAGACTGGAGTACACACACAGCAATCTATGATGATAATCTTTGCCCTGCGAATGAAAATGTGTATGATTTTTTAGATAAGGTATTAACAGAAGTTGCAGCGTTATTTCCATTTGAATATATTCACATGGGCGGTGATGAAACCTTTAAAACTTTCTGGCAAAGCAGTGATGCAATAACTGCATTAATGAAAAAAGAAAATTTAAAAACCTATGAAGAAGTGCAGAGCTATTTTGAAAAACGTTTGGAAAAAATAGTTGAATCGAAAGGTAAAAAGTTTATGGGTTGGGATGAAATTTTAGAAGGCGGTATCGGCCCAAACGCTGCAGTAATGAGTTGGCGTGGTGCACACGATGGTGTTAGTGCTGCTGGTACAAGTGAGAATGCTGATGGTGGCACTGTTGCAGCAAAGATGGGTCATTATGTTGTGATGAGCCCGACACAATATGTGTATCTCGATTACATGCAAAGCGACAGGATAATGGAGCCGCATGTGTACGCATCTTTAAGACTAAACAAAGTATATAGTTTCGATCCAATGCCGAAAGGGCTTTCGCAAGAATATCAGAAATATATTCTTGGTGCACAGGGAAATTTATGGACTGAACAAGTGTTTAATTTCAGGCAGGCAGAATATATGACCTGGCCACGTGCATTTGCAATTGCAGAAGATACATGGTCACCTAATCAAGATAAAAATTGGGATGATTTTGTAAGAAGAGTGGAAGCACAGTTTAAAAGATTTGATGTTGAAGAAGTGAAGTTTGCACCAAGTATGTACGATCCTGATTTCATTCCATCATTGAATGCAGACAGTACTTTAAAAATTGCATTGAAGAATGAAGTAAACGGATTAGAAATTCATTACAGCTTTGATAATTCTTATCCTGATAAATTTTATCCTGTTTATACAGAACCGATAACAGTTCCCAATTATGCAACACAAATAAAAGTGATCACTTACCGCAATGGAAAACCAATTGGCAGAATGATATCCATGCCACTTGATGAATTAAGAAGAAGAGCAGAACATAAAGATGACGATGATGAATAATGTTGATGCAACATTTAAATACGGTATGCAATGAAGAAATTTTTTGCTGCGGCAATTTGTTGTTTTATTTATTTTTTTTCGGGTGCGCAAACGCAATTAGAAAACACATTGCTCTGGCAAATAACAGGACCCGGAATAATAAAACCGTCTTATTTATATGGCACCATTCATTTGATGTGTGCAAATGAAATTAAAGTAAGCGATACACTGCGCGCAAGATTTTATTCAACACAAAAATTATTTCTTGAAGTAAATCTCGACGATCCTTCTGTGATGGTAAAAACAATGCAGAAGATTCAAATGAAAGGTGACACAACATTGCAGCAATTGCTCTCTCCTTCCGAGTACGATACACTTGCCGGTAAATTCAAAAAACTAACAGGTCTGTCGTTAAGCATGATGAATTCTATGAAGCCCGAATTAGTTGAATCTTTAATTTATCCTTCTTTGTTGGGTTGTTCATCAGCCGAAGCGTGGGAACAAAAGTTTGAACAGCTTGCCAAGGCAAATAATATGCAAATTAATGGACTTGAAACTGCAGATGATCAATTAAAAATATTTGATGAAATTCCATATAAAGAGCAGGCAAAAGAACTTTTTGAAACATTTAAAAATATTGATAGCACCAAACAAAACTTTAACCAGTTGCTTGGTTTCTATGAACAAAAAAATTTAAATGCTTTAAGTGAAATGATGAATAATGATGACGGGCTTTCACAGTATGACGATCTTCTTTTAAACAATCGTAATAAAAAATGGATACCTGAAATTATTCAACAGGCAAAACTTCAACCAACATTTTTTGCTGTAGGTGCCGGGCATTTAGGAAATACGAATGGCCTCATTAACCTTTTAAAACAACAAGGTTACACAGTTTCACCGGTCAATTATTAATTGTGAAATAATAGCAACACTTATTACTTTTTTAAAAAGTATTAGCATTTAATTATTAATCCGCTTTCATCTTTAGTGCTCTGAGTATTTGTGCTGGCATATTGTTAGCACCAGTATTTTAAAATTATTTCGCAATGAAAAATTTATTATTTGTTTTATCATTAGCGGCTGGTGTTGCAGCTTTCAGTGGTTGTGGCCCTACCCGTTATACGGTTTCCGAAGAACCTGCTGTACCGTATTATGCACGTCCTGCTTCACCCGGTGTTGGTTATGTTTGGGTTGATGGTGACTGGTATTGGCACGGCGGAAGATATGTTTATCGCAATGGTTATTGGGCAAGACCAAGAGGTCATCGTATTTGGGTAACCGGCACATGGGTACACACAGGAAGAGGTTACTACTGGAATAGAGGTCACTGGAGATAATAAATAAAAAGGAGCTGTATTTTTCTACAGCTCCTTTTTATTAAGAAGTAAGCGTTTTATATCAACAACGTTTTACAGATATAGTTCACTTTGTTTTTAAAAACATGCAATGCCCGCTGCAAAATCAGGAATAGATGTAACAGTTCCTATCGCTTCTAATCTTCCTAAAAAACTTCTTTTAAATTCTGTAATTGTGTGATCACCGCCATTGATGTTATACACAAATAAATTATTTGCACTTACAGTTAAATCAGCAGGTTTGCTGCCTGCCGCTGCTTTCGTCCATGGAAGATAATATAACGCTCCGTTTGGACCTATATAATATGCATTCAAATTATTACTACCAGTATTTGCAACAAAGGCATACCTGCCATACTTTGCTGTAGCTACCCAACAAACAGCGCTTTGATGATTTGCAACAATACCATTTACATCATTCAAGTTTAAATATAAATTGTCATACGATGTGCACGTGCTTTCATTTGCCGCACCTCCAATAGCATTGGAGACAATCATGTATTTATCTCTCGCTAAAGCAAAACCAAAAGGTGTTTGCCCAACTGAATTATTAACCTTAGAATCAGTAACCACACCATTTGCATCAATTGCAAAAGCAGAAATTTTATTCGTTACTTTTTCTGTAACCAATAATCCATTACCCCACGGATTAAAAGAAATTTGTGCAGGAGCAGCCGTAACATCACTCAAACTTTTTTCAGAGCCACCAATTTTTGTTAAGTTTCCGTCCCACCCTAATTTAAATCCGCAAATGTTCGCAGTGGTTGAATTCACCACAAACACCAAATCATTATTTACACAAACACTAATTGGTAATGTGCCGCCGGAACTAACAGTAGATTTTAATTTAAGACTTCCATCATCTTTTATTTTGAATGAAGAAACAGAATTAGAGCCTGCATTCACAGCAAACAACCATGTATGATCTTTGTTGATGGCAATTGCACCTTCAGAACCTAAACCGGCGCCGCTGCCATTTCCACCTGATGTGGTTTCACTTCCCCAACTTAATCTACCATCTGAACCTTGTTTATACATGATAACTGAATTTGCATTCGCATCATTGCTTTCAATATAAACATACCCTTTTTGAGAAGCAGCGTTAGCATTATTTAAAACAGCTTCATCAGGGTTGTTTCCGTTTTCCATAATCATTGCTTCGGAAACATCGTTTGCTTTAGCAGGTTGCTGCGTACTAAAATTTTCTTTTTTGCATGACGCAAAAATCACCGCAGCCACAATCATTAATTTGAAAGGCGTTTTCATAATTGGTTTTGTTTTATTTTTTTAAGATGAAAATTGGCAGCACAAAACTATTTGCGGTGCTTTCAGCAATTATCACGGAAGTATAACAAAAGCGTACAGATTATATGTGCGGATTAAGTTTAAGCTGATTTGCTTTTTGCATTTGTATGATGAAGTAAATTGTATTGTGTTCGTTCACTTCAACATGAAAACTGTATTGATGAAG
>JBEHXR010000134.1:0-9374 GCA_048498595.1 Bacteroidota bacterium | reverse complement strand
CCTGATGATATTTTAAGCCAATATTTATCTGCAGAGGAAATAAAAAATTTCAAGCAATCAAACACAGGTATTACCAGCATTACTGTTTATGCAGAGAAGCCAATGAAAGAACAAAAATCATGTTGCGGACCTGAATGCTGTAATTAATTATGAAACGAATCTTAGTTCTCTGTACAGGCAATAGTTGCAGAAGTCAAATGGCTGAAGGTTACTTAAAAAAGTTTTCAAATAACCGGGCAGAAGTTTATAGCGCCGGCATTGAAACGCACGGCGTAAATCCAAAAGCAATTGAAGTAATGAAGGAAGATGGCATTGATATATCACACAACACATCAAATAATATTAATGAGTACATGCATCTTGATTTTGATTTTGTAATTACGGTGTGTGATAATGCAAAAGAGAACTGCCCGGTGTTTCCTTCGAAAGCAAAGAAGTTCCATTACAATTTTCCAGATCCCGCAAAAGCAACGGGAAGCGAAGAAGAGATAATGCAACAATTCAGGAAAGTAAGAGATATGATTAAAGAATACTGCAAAAATTTTATAGCAGAGCATTTATAATTATATGAAAGGTATCTTATCAACTAATTTTTCATCATAGTTTTAGCGTGTGAAATTTATTGCGTTTATATTGGTTTTAAACTTAGCAGCATTTTACACAGAAGTTTCAACGCTGCCTTTAACGCAATGCAGTGCTATGCAATCAGCCAAGACGGATGATTGTTCCAAATGCAGTAAGATGCATGCAAAAGATACGTGTAAGAATCATCGCAAAAAAAGCAATGAACCATGCAATAAAAGCGCAGCTTGTTTTAGCTGTCCTGTATGTTCGGCTTTTCTTCCTTTTAATTTTAATGAATCGCAAACAATACAACTATTTAATAAAAACATTTATTGCTTATACAAAGACAATATTATCTCTGCTTATATTTCTGAAACGTGGAAGCCACCAAATGTCTGAATGAATTATTACTATGATAAACAATTCATTCATTTAAAAAAATATAGACATGAAACGCATAGCACTTGCAGCTTTGGCAATTATGTTGACTGTGGGCAGTTTTGCCGCAGGTCATAAGCATGCTGCAAAAAAGGAATGCACTAAGTGTGAAAAAGCACAATGCAATCCTTCATGCAACCAAACAGGTTGCTGCCATAAAAGCTAATAATTAAGCTTAGCAAAGTCCCGCTTCGGCGGGATTTTGTTTTTTATAATTGCATTTTACTTTCTTTTAACTTGATTGATTGGTTACAAAATTTAAAAAGTAGTAATTAATCTCTGCAGGCTTGCAGATTTTTTTCAAACTAAAATTTATGAGTAAAAAATTTTTATTGCTGCTTTAGCAGTTGATAAACTATTGCATAGCTTAATTATTTAAAGAAACGGAAATAATTTTTTTGACTTGTTTGTGCAAATAGTTTTTTTACTGCATCTCATTTAATAACAATCAATCAACTTATATGAAATACTTTCAGCATTTCATGGCAGCATTTGCCATGAGCGTAATTCTTATTGCGTGTAATAATCAACATCCACAACAAAGGAAAGCCCAAGATGATGAACTTGCACCAATGGCAACTGATACTTCTGCAATTGGTGCGCTTAATGCACCGCAAACTGAAAAAGAAGAAAAGAATCAAAACAATCAGCCGATAACAAAGAATAATCAATCTGATAATTCTGATTGGGATAAAAAAATTATTAAAACTGCAGATATTCAATTGCAATTAGATGATTATAAAAAATTCAATACAAACATTCATACATCATTAAAAAATTTTGGCGCTTACATAGCTGATGAAAAACAAACAGAAAATGATTATCGGATTGAAAATTCAATTACCATCAAGGTACCGGTTGACCAGTTTGACAATCTTGTAAATTCTTTCGCAGGCGATGGAATTAAAGTAACCGAGAAAAATATTTCAAGTGAAGATGTAACCGGCGAAATGGCAGATACTAAAGCACGCATGCAGGCAAAGATGGCTGTGCGGGATAAATATCTTGAACTATTAAAACAGGCAAAAAATATGAATGAAATTTTGCAGGTTCAAAATGAAATCAATTCTATACAGGAAGATATTGAAGCGGCAAACGGCAGAGTAAATTATTTACAACATGCATCCGCTTATAGCACCATCAACCTCGATTATTTTCAATATATAAACGGAAGTTCAGCAAACGACGAAAACCCCGATTTCTTTACAAAACTTTCAAGAGCATTTTCAACAGGTACTTCAGTAATAACCAACCTGGTTTTATTCTGCATTAGTATCTGGCCGCTTATTTTAATCGGAGTTTTTACCTGGATTTATTTAAAACGATTAAAGATGAAAAAACCAGCAAAGGCATAAATAAAAAAACCTGACAGGTTTTAATTTTTCGCTTCATCATTAAGCAACTAAACCTGTCAGGTTAAAATCAATTCACGAAGATCATATCACAAATCCATCAGGCAGTACTGCGCCTTTCTTCACCACTACAATTCCATCTTTCACTGTATATAATTCATGATCAAAATTTTCAAGATGGCTGCCGCCGTTAATGCGTACATCATTTCCAATTCTTACATTCTTATCAATAATTGCATTTTTAATATAACAACGTTCGCCAACGCCCATGCCCGGCATGCCTTTGTTATTATATTCCTCAATTTGTTCAATCGTTTCATATATATCGCCGCCCATTAAATAACTGCTTACAATTGTAGTTCCATGTCCAACGCGTGAACGAATACCCAGCACGCTATTTTCAATGCGGCTTGCCAGGATGATACAGCCTTCTGCGATCATTGTTTTTTCTAATGTAGTTCCGCTGATCTTTGCAGGCGGCAACATGCGTGCTCTTGTAAAAACAGGATGCGCGCTATCAAACAAATTAAAATCGGGAACATCTTCGGTTAAAGCAAGATTGGCTTCGAAGAAAGAATAAATGTTTCCGATGTCTGTCCAATAACCATCATATTGATAACTGATCACTTTATGGTTATTGATGGATGATGGAATTATTTCTTTTCCGAAATCAGTAGCATCAGGAAATTTCTCCATCAAAAGATCAAGCATAATTTTTCTGTTGAAAATGTATATGCCCATTGAAGCAAGATAATTGCGCCCCTGTTGCTGCATTTGCGGACCCGTGTCGCTCGTCCATTCACTTAAAATATCTTTTTTCGGTTTTTCAACAAACGATGTGATAAATTGCTCTTCATCTGTTTTTAAAATTCCAAACTCCGGTGCTTCCCTGTCGCCAACAGGAATAGTTGCAATTGAAATATCTGCGCCTTTATCAATATGATTTTTCAGCATCACACCAAAATCCATTTGATACAACTGGTCGCCACTTAAAATAAGTATGTATTCAAAGTCATTATTTTTTATGTGGCGAAGCGATTGTCTCACTGCATCTGCAGTTCCCTGGTACCAGCCCGGGTTATCCGGCGTTTGTTCTGCGGCAAGTATATCAACAAAGCCCGCACTAAATGCGCTGAAGTGATATGTATTTTTTATGTGCTTGTTCAATGATGCAGAATTGAATTGGGTAAGCACATACATTCTGTGAATATTTGAATTGATGCAATTGCTAATGGGAATATCAACCAAACGATATTTACCGGCGATGGGCACAGCCGGTTTTGAGCGTGCTGCTGTTAATGGATATAATCTGGTACCTGCACCGCCGCCGAGTATTACTGCTATTACTGAATTTAAAGTTCCTTCCATAAAATATGTTTTAAATTTTCAGGCTTTGATAAATATTTAAATATTGCTGTACTGAATTTTCCCAACTATTATCAATTTGCATCATGTGCTTACGCATTTTGCTCAACCCTTCTTTATCATCATAAAACAGACCCACTGCTCTGCTTGTTGCATGCACAACATCGCCAATACTTGCATGATTAAACCGAATGCCCCAGCCTTGCCACTCACCCATATCTGTTACCGTATCTTTTAAACCACCCGTGCTTCTAACCATCGGCACCGTACCATATTGCATAGCATACATTTGATTTAATCCGCAAGGTTCAACACGACTCGGCATCAGTAAAAAATCTGCACCGGCATACATTAAATGGCTTAGCGCTTCGTTGTATCCAATCATAGCATTGTAGTTACCAGGAAAGGTATGTGTAAGTTGTTGCAATTGCCATTCCACATGTGGCTCACCGCTTCCTAAAACTAAAAAATTTACATTGCCTTGCATGGTGTACATAGAGGAAACAATTGCATCGGGCAATAAATCTGCAGCCTTCTCTCCCACCAATCTTCCAATAAAAATTATTAATGGTTTTTGTGGATTTAAGTTGAACTCTTTACACAATATTTCTTTGTTCTTCTGTTTGCCAACATCTGCACTTGTATCATCAAAATTATTTTGTATGAATTTATCTGTTGCAGCATTCCATACATCACTATCAATTCCATTTAATATACCAACGCATTTTCCTTTCTCATATTCAAACAATGCTTCCAGCCCGTTTGAATTATATTTTAATTCTTCAAGATAACTCCAGCTTACGGTTGTAACCTTCCATGCATTTTTTACAGCCGATGCAAGCGGGTTGATTGTGCCATTCCATTCAAGTAAACCGCTTTTCCATGTATCCCAACGCGGAATTAAATTACTCTGGTTCCAGCCCATCCATCCCTGGTATTGTGCGTTATGAATTGTTAGTACTGTTGGAATATCTGCAAGCCTGTTATAATCGTAGCAATAACGAATCATGAACGGAATTAATCCAACATGATAATCGTGGCAATGCAAAACATCAGGCTTATGCTGCCAGTGATTCAACCAGTTTACAAATGCAATTTGAAAAGCAACGAAGCGCTGTGTATCATCTGCATAACCATAAATATTTTCACGGTCGAGCAAACCATTGATATCAATCAAAAACAAATCGAAACCAAGTGTGTTATGCCGTTCTTTTATTACTGTAAAATCAAACCACCAATCGCCAAGATTTGCGCGTCCCTTAAAATCAACATCCCATTCATGCTGATACAAAAATTTTGTACGGTACATTGGCATTACCACTTTTGCATAATGCCCCATTTTGTTTTGATATTTTGGTAACGCGCCTACTACATCTCCCAAACCACCTGCCTTTGCTACCGGATAACATTCTGCGCTAAGATGAATTATTTCCATGCAATAACTATGGCTATTTTAGGTATCAATTACTAATTGTATTACTGGCAAGTTATATAAAGCAATTTAAAAGCAAATTAGTGTACTATTGAATATAAATTTTATTTTACTATTGCAACCTGCACATTAAATTCTATAAACGATGATCGCGTAGCTGAAACTATTTAAAATTTTTAGAAATATAAAATCTGATTACTTTTAAACGCCATTTAATTAATTCATAAAAATAAGATGAGCTTGCATGGATACTAATATATTAATGGATGATGCACCTGAATCGAGCCTGAGGGCTGCAGCACCAATCAAAACTAATACAGGCGCTCTTTCTACTTTAGTAGTTGTATTTTTTTTCTGGGGATTTATTGCTGCAAGCAACAGCATATTCATTCCTTTTTGCAAACACTATTTTAGCTTAGACCAGTTTCAAAGTCAGTTAATCGATTTTGCTTATTACCTCGCTTATTATGTGGGCTCTCTTGTTTTGTATGTTATTGGTGTAAGCCGGGGCAAAGATTTGGTAGGACACTGGGGCTATAAAAAAGGAATTATTTATGGCTTAATGTTATCTGTTGTTGGTGCTGTGTTGATGATACTCGCTGTAAACTTTGGCGGATTTGCTGCAATACTTTCTGCATTATTTGTTGTGGCATTAGGTTTCTCATTACAACAAACAGCGGCGCAACCTTTCGCTATTGAATTAGGTGATCCTGCAACAGGAACGCATCGTGTAAATCTTGGCGGCGGTGTAAATTCATTCGGCACAACCATAGGACCCATTATTGTTGCGATTGCATTGTTTGGTTCAACCAATGTTACAGATGCACAAATTGCATCGTTAAATCTTGATAAGGTTACTGTACTTTATAGTTGTGTTGGCGGATTATTTTTATTAGCAGCATTACTGTTTATCTTTTCAAAAAAATTACCGGCAGGAAAATCTGAATCTACGATTGAAAGATCAAATAAAGCAACGAATGTTTTAATTGTAATGACGATTTTGTTGATTGGATTTTTTATACCCGTTTTTTACAGTTATAAAAATGAACCGACAGGTGATACTGTTGCAATGCATGCATTAGAAATGTATCGCTTAAAATGGTTGCTTGCTTCATTTGTTGTAATTGTTGCGTGCCTTATTTATGCAAACAGGCGTGCTGCAAAAAATAGCGAAGGCTGGGGTGCCATGAAATATTCACAACTTGTGTTAGGCATGCTTGGCATTTTTATGTATGTGGGTGTTGAAGTAACTATTGCAAGCAATATGGGACAATTATTAGCGCAGCCCGAATATGGCAGCATGCCCGCTGCAACCATCGCTCCTTTTATTTCTATGTATTGGGGTAGTTTAATGATTGGAAGATGGGCAGGTTCAATTCCTGTTTTCAATCCATCGAAATCAATGAAAAACTTTTTGCTTGTACTTGTTCCATTAATTGGGTTTGGTGTTGTGTTAGGTGTAAATGCAATCGCGAAGAATAATATGGAACCATTGTACTGGTATATTATATGTGTATTTGTGCAGATTGCAGGATTTTTTCTTTCTGAAGAAAAGCCCGCGAAAATGTTATTACTCTTTGCAGGGTTTGGCATTATTGCCATGCTAATAGGGTTATTTACAACAGGCATGATTTCTATTTACGCATTTTTAAGCGGTGGTTTATTCTGCTCAATTATGTGGCCCGGCATTTTTGCTTTGGCAATCGCAGGTCTTGGAAAATATACCACACAAGGTTCAGCATTTTTAATTATGATGATCCTGGGTGGTTCAATCATTCCGCCAATACAAGGTAAGCTTGCTGATATTATCGGCATACATCAATCATATATCGTAGCAGTAATTTGCTTTGCTTACATTGGTTTCTTTGCATGGGCAGTAAGAGGTATATTAAAGAAGCAAGGTCTTGACTTTGACATGCAAATGTCAGGAGGACATTAACCAGTTGACAGTTTTCAGTTTGTAGTTGTAACTTTTCATGAATTTAAAACTGAAAATTGGAAACAGTAAACTGAAAACTAAATCTACAAATCAGAAATCATAAATCGTAAATAGACATGGCTTCATCAAAATCTGCGTTAGACCCGTTGGCAATTGGTATTGACATTGGCGGTACAGGCACTAAGTTTGGAATTGTAGATCACGTAGGTAACGTTTTATTTTCAGGCTCCATATCAACAAAAAAACACTCGCAGGTTGAAACATTTATTGATGATCTCTACAACAATGTAAAAATTTTGATTGATAAAGCGGGTGGCATCGGAAGAATGAAAGGCATTGGTGTTGGTGCACCCAATGGAAATTTTTATACCGGCACTGTTGAATATGCACCAAACCTTCCATGGAAAGGTGTTATACCACTTGCAAAACTTTTAGAAGATAAATTTAAACTGAATGTAACGTTAACAAACGATGCAAATGCTGCCGCAGAAGGTGAAATGATTTATGGTGCAGCACAGGGTATGAAAGATTTTATAATGATTACGCTTGGTACCGGTGTTGGCAGCGGCATTGTTGCAAATGGAAAATTAATTTATGGTCATGATGGTTTTGCCGGTGAGCTTGGACACACAATTGTAATCCCCGATGGAAGAATGCATGAAGGCACCGGAAAAAAAGGCTCACTGGAAAGTTACGCCTCCGCAACAGGTGTACGATTAACAACATTAGAAATGTTGAAGAATACAAAAACGCCAAGCACGTTAAGAAAAATTCCTGCTGATCAAATTGATTCTAAAAAAGTTTATGAAGCCGCTATTGCAGGTGATGAGCTTGCAAAAAAAGTATATGAATTTACAGGCAAAATCTTAGGGCTTGCATTGGCAAATGCTGTAATGTTCTCAAGCCCTGAAGCAATCATACTTTTCGGTGGTTTAACAAAAGCAGGTGAATTAATTCTTAAGCCAACAAGAGAAAGTATGGAAGCTAATCTTATCAAGGTTTTTCAAAACAAAGTGAAGATTTTAGTAAGCCATCTAAAAGAATCTGATGCTGCTATTCTTGGTGCAAGTGCACTCGCGTGGGAGATTGCGTAGTTTCACTAATATAGATATTGATCTTTTCTTCTTTTAATTTTTTCTTTATGGCTCTTGCTGTTTTATGATCGCCGGTATGACTCCAGCCCGGCGGCATAACGATGTATAGAAACTTATTTTTTATACCCGGCGCATGATATACATCTTTTGCGAGATAATAAATTTCACCAAAATAAACATCCCAAAAATTACGCGGATTTATTTTTCTTGTAATACCATATTCAACCGGCAATTCTTTTTTCTCTGGTTGAAATGTACCAAACACTTTATCCCAAATATTAAGCAGGTTGCAAAAATTGGTATCCATATATTCAACATTTCTTGCGTGATGCACACGATGATGTGAAGGCGTTAAAACAATTTTGTTTAAAAATCCAAGCCGCCCGTCTTTAATAATATTTTCTCCAACATGAATAAATGCGCCCCACGTTCCATCAATAAACATAATAAAAAATAACAGCGGCGGATTTACACCAAGCAATATGCAAATGGATGTGCGAATAAAATCTGCATAAGGCGCTTCAAGAAAAAAATGTGCATACGAAACAGAAAGGTTCATGCTTTCCGGTGCATGATGTGTTGAGTGCAAGCACCACAACAACCTTACTTTATGTGCAAGAAAATGATAAATAAAATGTGAGAACTCCCAAATAATATATCCGTAGATCAACCAATACCATGTAAATGTTGTTTTGAAAATTGAATGCTTTTCAAACAAACCAATACACAGCGCTACCATCGCAATAGAAATAAACCTTGAAACAAACCTGTTCGCTACAAAAATGAAAAAAGGAATACGGTAATCATCAATCTTAAATCTTTTATATACTACCGCTCGAATCAATTCTATCACTAATAAAAAAGGCATGAACGGACCAATTACAGAAAGTATTCCATCGAATGTGAGAAGACTGCTGTAGTCGCCGCTTTTTACAACATCAATCACATGACCGATGCCGAAAAAACCTATAAACTCATCATATAAAATTTGGAAAACATTCATGGCAACAATATAAAATGATAAAGATACTCAATACATTTTTACATATTTCCGGGCAAACATAATTTCTGCCAGCACAAAAGATTCAATACTTACATTAGCGCAAATTTTTTTTACTATGAAAAGATTGTTGTCAAATGGAATTACTCTTTTCTTTTTATTTATGCTAAACTTTGCGAACGCGCAGCAA
>JBEHXR010000133.1:0-9440 GCA_048498595.1 Bacteroidota bacterium | reverse complement strand
AGACCAGAAGTAAATAAGCTTTATTCATGCACAACCATTACAGGCACTGTACTTTGATAAGCTAATTTTTTTGTGTGACCGGGAAAGAAAAGTCTATGTGCACGTGAATGCTCTTTATTAATTGTAATAATCAGGTCAATATTTTTATCTTCGGCAAATTGGTTAATAGCATCATCCACATCATACAATCTTAAAAAATAAAATTCCGGATCGAATTCAGCAAACATTTCTCTTAACCTTTGTTGTTCGGCTCTATAATCCTCAGTTAACTGTATGTAATGTTCGCTGTTCACGTTTACAATGTGCAATTTGGGCTGGAAGGTTGCTAATACTCTCTTTATAGGAACAGATGGTGTAGTGCTTGCAACGTTTTTAAAATCACTGGCAAGGATTACATTATGTATTTCGTTATATTCAGCATTTGATGGAATGATCATAACCGGGCACACTTTACTTTCAGCCATTTTTAAAGAATTACTTCCTATAAATACTTGGGCCAGCGTAGACTTACCCGTTATACCCATAATAATTAAGTCTGCCGCGCGATGACGTGCAAGCTTCTCCAACTCTTCAAGAAAATCTCCCTGCTCTGCTAAAACACTTATATTCACATCTCTGTTTACCTGTAATTCTTCTTTTAATTTTTCTAAACCTTCTACCCTATTTTCTTCCTCATCCGGTTTATCAAATGTGTGATAAAGTATCACCTCAACTTCAGTATGATCGGTTAACAACTTAACAGCATAACGTGCTGCATTAAATGATGTTTCAGAAAAGTCAACAGGAACTATAACTGTGTTCATAAAGAGTGATTTTGATGTTTATATACAAATAAAAAAGATTTTTTTTAATAAATCTCTTTTTTCCAGAATAAAATTCGACACTATTAAATAAGATTGCTTTCAGGCCTAAGCTTATTATATTCGTTCCAAATATTCTGATGTATTTGCTTGGTATTGATATTGGAACTTCATCTGTAAAAGTTTCTGTTGTTGATGCGCAAACGCAAAAGTGCGTTGCCAATGCTTTTTATCCCGATACAGAAGCGCCCATCATTAGTTTAAAAACAGGTTGGGCAGAACAAAATCCTGATATGTGGTGGGAATATTTGCAACAGGCATTAATGCGCGCAAATGTTTCAGGAAAATATAATCCGAAAGATATTGCTGCTATTGGAATAGCCTATCAAATGCATGGATTGGTTGCAGTAAACAAACAACAGCTCGCTTTACGCAATAGCATTATTTGGTGCGATAGCCGTGCAGTTGAGTATGGTGAAAATGCTTTTCATTCTATCGGTGAGGAAAATTGTTTATGCAATCTTTTAAATTCTCCCGGAAATTTTACGGCAGCAAAACTGGCGTGGGTTAAAAGAAATGAGCCTGAAACATTCAAGCAGATTTATAAAATAATGTTACCCGGTGATTTTATTGCTATGCGCTTAACGCATGAAATTACCACAACTCCGTCCGCGCTTTCTGAAGGTGTGTTTTGGAATTTTACAAAAAATAATATTTCAGAAGAAGTGATGCAGCATTTTGGTTTTGATAAAGACATCATTCCTGAAATAAAAAATGTTTTTAGCACGCATGGTTTTTTAAATAAAGAAGTTGCTGATAAATTGGGATTGAAGCAAGGCATACCTGTTAGTTATAAAGCAGGCGATCAATTAAATAATGCGCTCTCATTAAATGTTCTGCAACCCGGCGAAGTTGCAGCAACTGCAGGAACATCGGGCGTAATTTATGCTGTTACGGATAAGTTGGTTTACGATAAACAAAGCAGGATAAACAGTTTCGTGCATGTGAATCATGCAAAAGAAAAAAGGATTGGCGTATTGCTTTGTATAAATGGCGCAGGCATCATGAATAGCTGGACTAAAAAATTATTAGGTGCAGATAAATCGTATGATCAATTAAACAAAGAAGCAGCAAATATTCCTGCAGGCAGCGATGGTGTTTTTGTAATTCCTTTTGGTAATGGTGCAGAGCGAATGTTAAATAATAAATTGGTTGGTGCGTCTGTTCAAAACATCGATCTAAATAAACATACACCTATACATGTTTACCGCGCTGCACACGAAGGCGTTGCTTATGCTTTTCGTTATGGCCTGGATATTATGCTGGAAAATAATATTCAGCCAAAAGTTATTAGAGCAGGTCAGGCGAATATGTTTTTAAGTAAAATATTTTTAGATGCATTTGTAAATGTTACAAACACACCAATCGAATTATATAAAAATGATGGAAGCGTTGGCGCTGCTTTAGGTGCAGGCATCGGTGCCAAAATTTTTGCTGACGAAAAAGAAGCATTTAAAAATATGAAGCGCATAAAACTTGTAGAGCCAAAAGGAAATAAAGAATATGATGCGTATTATGAAAACTGGAAAGAAGCGTTATTAAAAAAATTATAGTCACACATCCATAAACAAAAAATAATCATGAAAGAATTTTTTGCGGGCATTAATAAGATTAAATACGAAGGCAACGAAACAGATAATCCATTAGCGTTTCGCTGGTATGATGAAAATAAAATTATTGCAGGTAAAACCATGAAAGAGCACTTGCGGTTTGCCTGCGCTTACTGGCATTCATTTGTAAATGTAGGTTCAGATCCTTTTGGTGAAGGCACACATGTATTTCCATGGAATGAAAAACAAGATGCTGTTGAAAGAGCAAAAGATAAAATGGATGCAGCGTTTGAATTTATTACAAAAATGAGTTTGCCTTACTATTGTTTTCACGACGTTGATGTGGTTGATTATACAAATGATGTTAAAGAGAATGATAAGCGTTTGCAAACATTGGTTGATTATGCAAAACAAAAGCAAAATGAAACGGGTGTAAAATTGTTGTGGGGCACTGCCAATCTTTTTTCAAACAAAAGATATATGAATGGCGCTGCCACCAACCCCGATTTTCATGTACTGACACATGCGGCTGCGCAGGTAAAAGCTGCATTGGATGCAACCATCGCTTTGGGCGGTGAGAACTATGTTTTTTGGGGCGGACGTGAAGGTTATATGAGTTTGCTTAATACAAACATGAAACGCGAGCAGGAACATCTTGCAATGTTCCTACACAAAGCAAAAGATTATGCAAGAGCAAATGGTTTTAAGGGAACATTTTTTATAGAACCGAAACCTTGCGAGCCAACAAAACACCAGTATGATTATGATGCCGCAACAGTAATTGGATTTTTGCGACAATATGATTTGCTGAATGATTTTAAGCTGAATGTTGAAGTGAATCACGCTACACTCGCTGGTCATACTTTCACGCATGAATTACAAGTTGCTGCCGATGCAGGCCTATTGGGGAGCATTGATGCAAATAGAGGCGATTATCAAAACGGGTGGGATACAGATCAGTTTCCAAATAATATAAATGAATTGGTTGAAGCGATGCTGATTATTTTAAACGCCGGTGGTTTTGGCGGTGGCGGAATAAATTTTGATGCGAAGATTCGGCGCAATTCGACAGACGCTGCTGATTTGTTTTATGCGCATATCGGAGGCATGGATTCATTTGCAAGAGCATTGATTATTGCAGATAAAATTTTGCAGCATGGTGAGTATAAAAAATTGCGTGAAGAAAGATATGCATCTTACAACAACGGCAAGGGAAAAGAATTTGAAGAAGGCAAAGTATCGCTGGAAGCGTTAAGACAATTTGCAATTGATAACGGTGAACCAAAAACAATTAGTGGCAAACAAGAATATTTAGAAAACCTTATTAACAGGTTTATTTAGCAACGAATGTTCATTATAGTACTACAGCACTATATTAGCCAATTATAGTATTGTCGTACTATATTTTTTTAAAGAAGCCTTTGGGAATAAGCATTGGTGTTTTTGAACGATAATTCAAATAGCTTTCACCAAATTCTATCATTAATTTTTTTTCTTCAAAATAGATTCCTATAACTGTATATATCGTAATACATAAGCAGGAAATCAAATTGCTTAAGAGAGGACGGTAGAAAAAAATACTCCAGATAAAACCCAATGTTGCACTGTATAAAGGATGACGAACGTATTTGTACAGATCAGTTTTAATAAGCTGCCGTGAAACAAGTTGCTTTTTGAAAACATCTGCACCGCTTAGGTCGAAGAAGAATCTCCTGGAAAATAAAATCATAATAAAACCAAAAAGCCCCATTGCTGTAATTGCAAGAATTTTTTCAATTAACCCAACATTCCAAATCATTAAACTTTGAAGTCTGAAATTATAAACAACAACGATTGATAACGTAATCATCGCAAAAACCGAATAACACATTCTATAAAATTTATAACGTTTCTGCATCACAGCCTGCATTCGTTTTTTCCATTTTTCGCTTGCAAATACGCTGTGAAAGACACAAAATGAAATCCACAAAAGCGCAAGTATTATATGCTGTTGAACCATTGCTATGGCTAATTTATTCTTTGTTGTTAAATAATACTAAATAGGTTTTATTTATTTAAACGCATTATCTGTATTCTCGTCAGGTCTACAAATTTTTTTAAATTATGAAAAAGTATCTTTTATTTATTGCATTTGCAACATTAACAACTACCATCTTTGCTCAGCAAACAACTCCTGCTACTTCAGCAAAGAAAACAGAAACACATGCGAAGCCTTCAAACAAAAGTGCAGCTAACACAAGTACTGCAAAATCCGGAAAAAGCGGTACCTCAAAGAAGAAGCACCACAAAAAATCAACAGCAAAAAGCAGTAAGAAAAAAGCAGCAACAAAATCAGGCAAAAAAACAACTAAGCCTGCAACACAATCTGCGCAATAAGCTCAAACAAATTTGCTAAACAAAAAAGCCCGTCATAAAGAGACGGGCTTAATTATTTTATCATTTTATAATCTAGAAGTTGCTTGCTGTTGAAACCGTTTGCCTTCCCTGTAAGCGACTACCCTTCATTAATCCATCATATTGGCGCATCAATAAATGTGTTTCTATCTGTTGCAATGTATCTAAAATTACACCCACCATAATTAATAAAGACGTGCCCCCATAAAATGTGCTGAAGCCTTGCTGCACACCAAGCATTTGTGCAAAACCAGGTAAAATGCCAACAACAGCAAGTAACACCGCCCCGGGTAAAGTAATTTTATCCATAATGGAACCAATGTAATCGGCAGTGGGCTGCCCGGGTTTTACACCGGGTATAAATCCATTATTACGTTTTAAATCTTCGCTCATTTGTTTTGGATTGAAGATAAGCGCAGTATATAAGAAAGTAAATGCAATAACCATTATACCATAAATAACCATATACCAGGGATTACTCTGGCTGGAAAATATTTTTACTATGCCTGTGGCGGATTGAATATTGGTAAATGAAAATAATGTAGGCAGAAACATAATTGCCTGTGCAAAAATGATAGGCATTACCCCGGCACTGTTCACCTTCACCGGAAGAAATTGTCTTGCGCCGCCAAACTGCCGGTTACCAACAATTTGTTTTGCATAATTAATTGGAATTTTTCTCACCCCTTGTATCAACACAATTAAGCCCATGATAATTCCAACAAGTATCGCTATTTCAATAAGGAATATCAATAAACCACCGCCACCGTTTTGTTGCTTGCTCTGAAATTCCTGGAAGATAGCCTGCGGAAAACGCCCTAAAATTCCGATCATGATAATAATGGAGGTTCCGTTGCCCAAGCCTTTATCCTGAATTTTTTCGCCCAACCACATTACAAATAATGTACCTGCAGTAAGAATAATTATAGTTGATGGTAAAAAATAACTTGCATATTCAGGTAACAACGCAACTGCATATGACGGACTTTTAAGATAAGCCACGTAAGCACCCGCCTGCAAAGCAGTAACACCAACTGTTAAATAACGTGTCCACTGATTGATCTTTTTTCTGCCGCTCTCACCTTCTTTTTGCATTTTTTGAAATTGCGGAACGAGTATCGTCATCAACTGCATAAAAATAGATGCAGAGATATATGGCATTACGCCTAACGCAAAGATTGACGCATGAGAAAATGCGCCGCCTGCGAACGTATCAAATAAACCAAGCAAACCATTATTGCCTGTACTTGCTGCAGCCTGGTCTAACTTATTAGGATCAAGACCGGGCAACACTATATGGACACCGATTCGATAAATAAGAATAAGAACAAGCGTCGTTATAATTTTATCCCGCAGCTCTTCAATGCTCCAGATATTCTTAATTGTTTGAATAAATTTTTTCACTGATAAAAATTAATAGATAACTGAAAACGCTTATTGCGCGAAGGCAAATATCGTCAAAAAACTACTTCAAAATTTCTATGCTTCCACCAGCGCCTTCTATAGCTGCTTTTGCCTTTTCGCTAACGGCATTCACCTTAAAATTAATTTTAGATTTTAGTTCGCCGTTGCCTAAAATTTTTACTTTATCTGTTTTACCAACAAGCCCGTTACTATATAAGTTTTCTAAAGTAAAATCGGATAAATTATATCTTTCATTCAAAGATTCAATTTGCCCGATATTAAAAACTTTATATTCAATCTTATTATTGTTCTTAAAGCCACGTTTTGGCAAACGGCGTTGAATAGGCATCTGACCACCTTCGTGCGCCATTTTACTTTTATAACCGGCACGGCTTTGACCACCCTTGTTACCTTTTGTTGAAGTGCCACCTTTACCACTGGCTTCTCCGCGCCCTAATCTTTTTTGTTTGTGAACTGAACCTTCTGCAGGTTTTAAATTGTGTAGTTGCATGATGTATGATTTTACTTAACGGGAATCATTCCCTCGCTTAAAAAATTATTACAAGCAATCGTTATGATAACTCTTCAACTTTTACAAGATGATCCACTTTGCGAACCATCCCTAAAATTTGCGGTGTTGCTTCTACTTCTTTTGTTGAATGAAGTTTAGTCAGACCTAAAGCTTTCAAAGTTTTTTTCTGGCGCTCAGATCTGTCAATGCCGCTTTTTATTTGTGTGATTTTAATTTTTTTCATACCCCTGTCCCCTAAAGGGGAATTTTATTTTTTTAATAGATGCCTTCTCCCCTTCAGGGGATGGGGCTTAACCTTGAAATACTCTGCCTAGTTTAAGATTTCTTTCTTTAGAAACCTGTATTGGTTCTCTCAATAAAGTAAGTGCTTTAATAGTTGCTTTTACCACATTATGCGGATTTGCAGAACCCAGGCTTTTTGCCAATACGTCTGTTACACCTGCGCTTTCTAATACAGCACGCATACTGCCTCCGGCAATTACACCAGTACCATGTGCTGCAGGTTTAATTAAAACTTTTGCTGCACCTTCTTTTGCCAACTGATCGTGCGGAATTGTGCCATGCATGATAGGAACTTTTATCAAATTCTTTTTTGCATCTTCAATCCCTTTTGTAATTGCTTCCTGTACTTCTTTTGCTTTACCCAACCCTTGTCCAACAACACCATTTTCATTTCCAACAACAACAAGTGCTGAGAAACTAAAAGTACGTCCGCCCTTTGTTGTTTTTACAACACGGTTTACAGCAACCACTTTTTCTTTCAGTTCTACTTCACCACCTGGCTTTACTTTATTTCCGGTAATTTTTGCCATTATAATTTTGAAATTAAAATTTAGAATTGTAATCCGCCTTCACGTGCTCCGTCGGCTACAGCTTTTACACGACCATGATACAAATAACCACTTCTGTCAAACACAACATTTTCAATACCGAGATCTTTTGCTTTGCGTGCAATAGCTGCACCAACCAGTTTTGATTTCTCGGTTTTATTTACTTTCTGCGCACTAATGTCTTTGTCTTTTGAAGATGCCGCTACTAATGTTTTGCCATTTACATCATCAATAACCTGTGCATATATTTCTGTATTGCTTCTGAAAACAGAAAGCCTTGGCTTTTCATTCGTACCTGCAGATTTCTTGCGGATGCGATAGCGGATTTTCTGTCTTCTTAAAACCTTTGTATCCATAATATTTTATTTACCTGCTGCCTTACCAGCTTTACGACGAATTGTTTCTGTTGAATACTTAACACCTTTTCCTTTATACGGTTCAGGCTTACGCAAGCTTCTTAGTTTTGCTGCAACCTGTCCGAGCAATTGCTTATCTGTTCCTTCAAGAATAATTTTCGGATTCTGACCTTTTTCAGTTGCAGTGGCAACTTTTAATTCTTTGGGAACTTCAAAAAGAATGTTGTGAGAATAACCTAAAGAAAGATCTAACACATTACCCTGGTTTGATGCTTTAAAACCTACACCCACTAATTCCAGTTCTTTTTTATAACCATCAGTAACCCCTTTCACCATGTTTGCAATTAAAGCTCTGTATAAGCCATGTAATGCCCGATGACGAATCTGTTCTGTTGGGCGCATAATATTCACCACACCGTCGGATGACTCAACCGTAATATCTCTGTCGATTGATTCTTTTAATTCGCCCTTTGGTCCTTTCACTGTAATCACATTGTCTTTTCCAACAGTGATGGTTACACCTTTTGGAACATTAACCGGAGCTTTACCTATTCGAGACATACAATTAATTTGAAAATTTGAAAATTTGAAAATGTGCAAATTGATTCTTCATACTCTTTTCTTTATTTGCTAATTGGCACATTTGCATATTTACTAACTATGATATATGACATAATACTTCACCGCCTACATTCTGTGCTTTCGCCTGCTTATCTGTCATCACACCTTTTGAAGTGCTTACGATAGCAATACCCAAACCATTGATTACTCTTTTGAAATCTGTTGGCTTAGAATATTGTCTTAAACCCGGGCGGCTCACTCTTTCAAGCGAACGGATAGCAGGCTGTTTTGTTTGAGGATCGTACTTCAAAGCGATTTTAATTACGCCTTGTTTGTTATCATCTTCAAACTTATATTTTAAGATGTAGCCTTGATCGTACAAAATCTCCGTGATACGCTTTTTTAAATTTGATGCGGGAATATCTACTACACGATGACCAGCCATCTGCGCATTACGAACTCTTGTTAAAAAATCTGCTATAGGATCAGTTACCATTATAATTCAAATTGAAATATTATAAATTGATTTTACCAGCTTGCTTTTTTTACACCTGGTATTTTTCCGGCTAAAGCCATATCGCGAAACATAATTCTTGATACACCAAAATATCCAACATATCCTCTCGGACGACCTGTTAGTGCACAACGGTTATGCAACCGAACAGGTGATGCGTTCTTTGGTAATTTATCAAGAGCTGCGTAATCACCGGCAGCTTTTAATTCTGCGCGTTTAGCTGCATATTGAGCAACCATACGTTCTCTTTTTCTTTGCCTGGCTTCAATTGATTTTTTTGCCATAATTGTTTTTGAAATTCGAATATTTAAGTTCGAAATCCGAACCCGGATTTCGATTTTTTATTATTGCTTTTTGAAAGGCATACCTAATTCTTTCAACAATTCGTATGCTTCTTCATTTGTTTTACCTGTTGTAACAAAAGTGATATCCATGCCTG
>JBEHXR010000132.1:0-9463 GCA_048498595.1 Bacteroidota bacterium | reverse complement strand
GCGCGCCGTATTGCAAAAGAAGAAGGCATTTTTATTGGTTATAGCGCCGGCAGTTGTTTGCAGGGATTGATGCAATTAAAAGACAAGTTGAAAAAAGATGATTTAGTGGTTTGTATTTTTCATGATCATGGCAGCAGGTATGTGGCAAAAATTTATAATGATCAATGGATGATGGAACGCGGCTTCTTAGATGTAAAAACTTTTAAAGACATTGTGAGTACAAGAGTTGAAAAAAAATTGGTAACCATCATGCCAAAGCAAACAGTTGCGGAAGCTGTAGAGCTGATGAAAAAATATGACATCGAAAATATACCGGTGATGAATGGTGAAGGACCGGTTGGTGCGATTAGTGAAACAGGTTTATTTCAAAAAGTTTTTGATCATCCTGAATTAAAAGAAGAAAGTGTTGAAAGCATAATGGAAAAAGCATATCCTGTTGTTGAGTTTGATACGCCGGTTGAACGTTTGGGAAGTTTAATTAATAAAGGAAATGGTGCTGTGTTGGCAAAAGATGAAAAAGGAGATTATCACATCGTTACTAAATATGATGTTATTCAAAGTTTGGCCAAGTGATATAGAAAACAAGTTCATCTGGCATCTCACATCTTGCTTTCAATAAAATACAATCAATGATAAGTAATGTAAAAATTATTAAGACCGATATCCTTTCTGATAACTGGTATATTCTAAAAAAAGTAACTTATGAATACACCAAAAAAGATGGAACGAAACTAACGCAATCACGCGAAGCTTACGACAGAGGAAACGGCGCAACGATTCTCTTGTATAATCTTCAACAAAAAACAGTAATACTTACAAAACAATTCAGGTTGCCAAGTTATATTAATGGCAATGAAAACGGAATGTTGATTGAAGCCTGCGCAGGTTTGCTTGATAAAAACAATGCTGAAGATTGCATAAAAAGAGAAACGGAAGAAGAAACAGGTTATAAGATTTCCGAAGTAAAAAAAATCTTTGAAGCTTATATGTCGCCGGGTTCAGTAACAGAAATTTTATATTTTTTTGTTGCCGAATATTCAAAAGACATGAAGGTTAATGAAGGCGGCGGCGTTGAACACGAAGAAGAAAATATTGAAGTACTCGAACTAAATTTTGATGATGCGTTGAAGATGATTGAAACCGGCGAAATAAGAGATGCAAAAACAATAATGCTGCTTCAATATATCCGGTTAAATAAAATTTTATGATTGAAAATTTAAGTTATCCAATTGGCAAATACCAGGCAAAACCATTCTCAAAAAAACAAAAAGATGAATGGTTACTTGATTTAAAATTTCTGCCTTCTGAATTAGAACTCGCCATCCAGGATTTAGATGAAGCACAACTGCAAACACCCTATCGTGAAGGCGGCTGGACAGTTCATCAACTTGTGCATCATATTGCAGATAGCCATATGAATGCATACATGCGTTTTCGATTAGGACTTACAGAAAATAATCCAACCATAAAAACTTACGATCAGGATGCATGGGTTTTATTAAATGATGTAAAAGTGCTTCCGATAAATATTTCAATCACGCTGTTACATTCCTTACACAGAAGATTAGTTGCAATGCTTGAAGGCTTGGAAGATGATAAATGGGAACGCACTGTTTATCATCCCGAACAACTAAAAGAAATTACGCTTTGGCATTTATTAGGAATGTATTCGTGGCATGGCAAGCATCATGTTGCACATATAAAAAATTTACGCGAAAGAAATAACTGGTGATAATTAATAATGAGCAATGAATACTGAACAATTGAATGATGATTATTTAAAATGGAAAACTTTATCATCAGAATATTTGTCGCACGAAACATGGTTCACAGTTAGAAAGGATACTTGCGAAAGAAGCGACGGAACAATTATAAATAATTATTACGTTTTTGAATTTCCTGAATGGGCAACAGCTTTTCCTGTAACTGCTGAAGGAAAAATTGTATTGACAAAACAATATCGTCATGCATTGAATGAAGTTGGAATTGAATTACCAGGTGGTGTTGTAGAAAAAGGAGAATCTTTTGAAGAAGGAATTAAAAGAGAATTGCTGGAAGAAACCGGTTATGAATTTGATGAAATAAAACCGCTTGGCGTTATTTCTGCAAACCCATCAACCAACGCTAATTTAATGCACATGTTTTTAGCAACAGGCGGCAGAAAAATTAAAGAGCAGGCATTAGATGATAATGAAGAAATAGAAATTTTAGAACTGAGTTTTGATGAACTTATGCAATTGATAGATGAAAATAAAATCATGCAATCAATGCACCTGAGTACAATTTATTATGCATTAAAAAGTTTGGGAAAGCTCAGCTATAAATAGTTCAATTCTCCTATTAAAAACACACTTCCGCAAATCAAGATCAGGTCATCCTTTGATGCATGTGTTAGTGCTTCTCTTAAAGCAGTATTTACATCAGCATAAGATTTACCTTCTAATCCATTTTGATTAGCAAGATCCATCAGTTGGTTCTCATTCATTGCTCTTGGCATTTGCGCTTTTGTAAAATAATAATTTGCAGTTTTAGGAAATAGCGTTAGAATGTTTGAAATATCTTTATCTTTTACAAAGCCTGTAATAATATGCAACTCGTTATAGCTTGCTAATTCTAATTGCTCCATCAATTGCTGTATGCCATTAAGGTTATGCGCTACATCAACAATCACTGTTGGATTATCTTTTATTTTTTCCCAACGACCATGCAAACCTGTTAAACGTTTTACTTTTTTTAAAGCAGAATCAACATGCTGCTTTTTAATCTTCCACTCTTGTAACTGCAGTTGATGAACAGCTTCTAAAACAGTTACAATATTTTTTGTTTGATAAACACCCGGCAAGTCGAGATAATACAAATGATGCTCATTTTTTCTTTTATCAACAACCTCGCATTTTAGTTGTGTGTGTTCATAATCGAAATCCTGCACGTAAAAATTTTTCTGCGCATAAATTATGGGTGCATTCTTTTCTTCGGCACATTCATCAAAAATCAATTTTGTTTCTTCAAGCGCTTCGCCAATTACAACAGGTACATTTGGTTTAATGATGCCCGCTTTTTCAAATGCAATTTTTTCTAAAGTATCACCCAAAATATTCATGTGATCCCAACCAATATTTGTAATAACTGAAAGTACAGGCAAAATAATATTTGTACTGTCTAACCTGCCACCTAAACCGGTTTCAATTATACCTACATCAACTTTTTGCTGCACAAAATAATCAAATGCCATTGCCACAGTTATCTCAAAAAAAGATGGTTCAAAATTTTTTATTGGCGATTTCATCCGTTTGGTAAAATCAACAATAAAATCTTTGCTGCACATTTCACCATTTACTTTTATTCTTTCTCTGAAATCTTTTAAATGCGGCGAAGTATATAAACCTGTTTTATAACCTGCTGTTTGTAAAATAGCAGCGAGCATGTGGCTTACCGAACCTTTACCATTTGTTCCGGCAATATGTATGGTTTTAAATTTTTTTTGCGGATTGTTTAAAGCTTCCGTAAGCTTAATTGTGTTCGCTAAATCTTTTTTATAAGCTGCAATGCCGATCTTGCTAAACATCGGGAGCTGTTCGTACAAATATTGCAGCGTTTCTTCATACGTCATGATGCAAATTTCAAATCAAAGCGCAAAACTAATTCATAATTCATGGCAATAAATTTGAAGCAATATTTAAAAGCGTATATGAAAAACACAATTTATCTTTTAATTTTTACCGTTCTTTTCAGCCTGCACACTTCAGCTCAAAATAAAAATTATACTTCTGGCACAAAAACAATTTGCAGTTTGGTTAGTGAAAGCGATGGAGGGAATATTGCCAAAGATGCGCCGCTTATTTTGTACATGCATGATTCTGTGCAAAACCAACAGGTAGAAATTGTTTTTCCCAAATTAATGCGGAACAAAATGTCTTATAATCCCTACGATAAGCTGGTTAATCAAACAGTTTGTATAACAGGGAAAATAAGTAAGTATAATAATTCACCCGCAATTGTTATCAGCAATGAAAATCAAATTAAAACAAAAGGTGGTGAGCAGGTAAACAGAATGACAGCTAATTATTAACGCCTTTCAAAAAAAAGTTAAACTTAAACATTGTAAATTCCGATTGCAGGAAAAAATCGTATTTGTTAATTAACTTGTTTTCGTTTTAATATCAGCGTTAATTGCATCATGATTTTTTCTTTTTCAAATTTAAAAAACTTTCGATTGTTATTTGCCTTAACCGGCTTTTTCGCATTTACATCATGCGCTGAACACAGCACACAAATTTTAAGTATGAATGAAGATTTAAATACAACATCAACAAAAATGGACACTGCAACTTTTGGAACAGGCTGCTTTTGGTGTACCGAAGCAATATTTGAAAGATTGAAAGGCGTTTCAAAAGTAATAAGCGGTTATAGCGGCGGCAATATACCCAATCCTACGTATGAAGAGGTTTCAACAGGCACAACAGGACATGCAGAATGTTGCCAGGTAATTTATGATCCATCAAAAATTAGCTATGATGAATTGCTTGAAGTATTTTGGAAAACGCATGATCCCACAACCTTAAACAGGCAAGGCAATGATGTGGGCACACAATATCGCAGCGTAATATTTTATCATTCCCAAGAGCAAAAAGAAAAAGCTGAGCATTACAAACATGAGCTTGATACAAGCGGCGCTTTTAATAAACCAATTGTAACAGCGATTGAACCATATAAAAATTTTTATACCGCCGAAGATTATCATCAAAAATATTATGAATATAACGGCGGGCAAATGTATTGCCGGCTTGTAATTGCGCCGAAGGTTGATAAGTTTGAAAAAGTGTTTAAAAATAAACTCAAAAGCAGCATAAAATCTGAAGAATAATGTTTGAGCAATTTTGATTGCTTACTACTTTTACTGCATGGCTTTACAAATTGGCGACGCGCTAAAAGATTTCATAAACAAGAGTAAATTAAAAAGCGGATTAAGAGCTGTTCAAATTGAAAGTGTTTGGCAGGAACTGATGGGTAAAACCATTTCACGCTATACTGACAAACTCGAAATCATCAATCATACTTTATTTATTTATACTTCCGTTGGTGCTTTGAAGAATGAACTTATCTATCAAAAACCAAAAATTATTAAGCGCATTAATGAAGCATTTGGCGAAAATGTTATTTCTGATGTTATCATAAAATAATCTTACAATTTTATAAATAAAAACAGCCGGTAGAAACCGGCCGTTGGCTCTTAACCTTATTTATATTTATTAACCTCTTCCGCCTTTTACGCGGTTTTGTTCTTCATCTGCCGCATTATTTTGCCTGTGCTCTGCCACTTTTCCTTTATTAAACCTGTAAGTAAAACTCACGTTCACCACACGGCTATCCCAATGATTATTAATTGTAACATCTATGTTTTGATAGCGGCTTACGCCTCTCCAGCCTTGTAATCCAAGAAAGTCGCGGAAATTAACTCTAACGCTGCCTTTATCTTTTAAAATATTTTTGCTTATTGCAAAGTCGGCACTACCCTGTGGCAAACCAACCATCGTTCCGTAAACTGCTTTGCTGTTAAACCAGCCGCTTAATTCCATACTCCATCCTTTTGGTAATGTAAACTGGTTTTGCATGTTTGCATTGAATGATGTGCCATGTACATCAAGCATTCCTTCATTAATAAAACCTTTAAACCTATTGTAACTACCCTGCGCGTATATATTCACTCTCCACCATTTTACTACCGGAACGCCGGCACTCATACTTAACGTTACACTTCTTTGCTGCGCAAGATTTGTACGCGTTACATATGTTGTGTGAATGCTATCGATCTGCTGTAATTGTTCGTTTATCATATCATTTACGGCAGTATAACTTAAAGTTGTTGCAAGCATGTTTTTGTATGAATGACTTAATTCAATGTTATGGCTGAATTGCGGTTTGAGGTAAGGGTTTCCAACCTGGTAAGTATATGTATCAAGAAAATAATAAAACGGATTTAAGTCGCCGTAATCAGGACGTTGTACCCTTCTTCCATAATTCAAATTAAACTGGTTGTTATCATTCAATTTATAATTTAAATATGCTGTTGGAAAAAGTTGCGTGTAATTACGTTTGAAAGTTTCGCCTGTAGTTAACTGATCGCCATTTGAAATTGTATTTTCTAAACGCAGACCCAATTGTGCGCTCCACTTTTTATTCAACTGTTTACTAAAGTTTGCATACGCAGCATTAATATTTTCTTTATATAGAAAATGATTGGTGCGTCCTTCATAGTTTACCCATTTATCATTTGCGAGTGTATCGTATTGTGCAATATTATCAGTTGTTACATAGCTTGATTTTACGCCTGCTTCAAACTTTGCATCATGTTTTAAAGGATGCGAGTAATCAATCTTGCCACTGTAAATATTTATTTTACCTGGCGTATATCCACGCAATATTTGCGGAGGCGTTGTCTCATTGCCGCTTTCATCATAGAAATAATTATTGAACAATTGATTTGATGCAGAGTAATAATATATGTAATCAAAACTTGAACTCAATTCCGTTCCTGCAGTATCTAATTTTGTAAGTGTATTAAAATTTACGCCATAATTTTTCCATGTATCATTTGAATGACTATTGGTAACAGTGCTGCTGGTTAGCTTTTGAGAAATGTCATCAATATTTGTTATGTTGTTATTTGAAAAAGTTCCAGGATTAAAATCTCCATTCAACACAATACCTAATGTTGTTTTTTTAGAAGCATAAAAATCCATTCCAAGTTTTACATCATGCGAATGATATTCGGGATGCATATAAGAATGCTGCGTATAAACTGAATTAATGTTCTGCGTTAAACTGTCACGAAAATTGCGCACCAGATCAAGATCTTGAAATCTCTTGTTATAACTATAGCTATAGTTACCGAAAAGATTTATTTTCCCTGTACGATAATTTAAATTAATACTTTCATTTGCCTTTGCATATTTACCCATTCCGCCGCCAACTGTAACACTTGTATTAAATCCTTTTATTTTAGATTTTTTTGTTTTGATATTAATAATGCCAGAGTTACCTGCTGCATCATATTTTGCCGGAGGATTGGTCATCACTTCAAATTGATCAAGCATGGTTGAAGGCATATTTTTAAGCATGTTTGCCAAATCCTGTGCACTTAAATAAGTTGGCTTTCCATCAATCAAGATCAAAACGCCCTGCTTGCCTTTTAAACTAATGTTACCATCTTTATCAACCGTAACTCCGGGTGTTTTTTCAAGCAAATCCATTGCGGATAATCCAACGCTTGTTGGAGACGCATCAACATTTATTATCGTTTTATCGATGCCTTGTTCAATAAATTGTTTTTTAGAAGTTACAATTACATTTGCTAACGTAGCTGAAGATTTTAAATTGATAGCACTAAAATCATATTCAGGATGTTCAATGTTTAGCACAAAAACATTTGAATAATAAGGCTCGCAGCCTACAGATTTTACAAGGAGCAGGTAGTTCCCTTCATTTTTTTCGCTGATGCTAAATTCTCCATTTTTATTTGAAATGGTATTTTTCATGATACTGGAATCTGATTTAAGCAGGCTAACTGTTGCCCCATCTGCTGCTCTACCCGAAGAAATCAAACTTCCTGAAACTTTAAAATTTTGCGCTTTTATAACTGAATAGCAACAAATTATGGCTAAAAGAATCAATGACAACCTTTTCATAATCTTATGTTTAGTTCTTTGTTTTGATAATTACAGTACAAATATATGTACTATGTTTTGCATAGTACATATTCATACATTAGCGGCGTTTTTTGTTTTTAAACGGATAAATGAATCGTTAGTTACAAAATCGCCTGGTTATTTTTGAATAAATGCAACGAGACAGATTTATTTGCTACAATGGAGATATTATAAGCACAGCAGAAAAAATTATTTCAACAAGTAACCGATCGTTTTTATATGGCGATGGATGTTTTGAAACGATGAAAATGATCAACGGCTCTATCGCATTAAGCCATTATCATTTTGAACGCTTCTTCTCTTCACTGCATAAATTAAAATTTAAACCACAGCCATATTTTACGTTTGATTTTTTGGATGCTCAAATAAAACAACTGGCTGCAAAAAATCAACATCAAAATTTAGCTAGAATCCGTTTAACAATTTTTAGAGAAGGCGAAGGCTTAGAAAATAACAGCAATAACAGTTTAAATTATATTATTCAAAGTGCTGAATTAGACAAAGATATTTTACAATTAAATAAGCATGGATTATCGTTAGGTATTTTTACCGATGCAAGAAAAAGCTGTGATGCATTTTCAAACATCAAAAGCAATAATTATTTGCCTTATGTAATGGCATCAATTTGGGCGAAAGAAAATATGCTTGATGATGCAATTGTTTTAAACAGTTACAATAGAATTGCAGACACAATAATTGCAAATATTTTCATTTTAAAAAATGGAAAAATAAAAACACCGGCTTTAACAGAAGGTTGTGTGGAAGGTGTTATGCGCAGGCATTTACTTAAATGCGTTTGCGAAGAAAATATTCTTTGCGAAGAAACACACATTACGGGCGATGAATTAAAAGATGCGGATGAAATTTTTCTAACGAATGCAATTCGCGGAATTCGCTGGGTGAGTCAGGTTGGTAAAAAAAAGTTTACCAACCAATTCGCGAAATATTTACATGCAAAGTTTGTATAAACAGCATTAATTATTGCTGTAATAATACAGCACATTACTATTATTTTCAGTAAAAATTTCTTTACTGTAATTCATTACATCCTGTGTTGTTACTGCATTATATTTTGAAAGTTCCTGGTTGATTAAATCTGCATTACCCAGCAATTCATAAAAGGCAAGACTGGCTGCACGGCTCATGACTGTAATATCTTCGAAAGCTATTAAACTTTCTGTTTTATTTTTTACTTTTTGCAATTCATCTTCACTCACCAACTCTTCTTTTAATTTTTGCAACTCTTCTTCAACGGCATCTTCAGCAGCTTTCATATCAACACCTTTTATTAATTTTCCTTCAATAGTTAACAAGCCTTTGTCAATGCTGCCAAAATGATAGCATTCAATGTTGCTGAACAATCTTTTTTCTTTTACCAGCGATTGAAATAATCTTGAAGATGCACCACCACCCAAAATTTCTGTAATTACATCTGCTGCATGATAGCCTCGATCAATTCTGCCGGGCATATGCCATGTTTTATACAATGCATTTAGCGGCACATTTTCTTTTACAGTTAATTTTCGCGGCTCTGTTTGCGTAGGCTCCTGCGGAATGTTACGTTCAAAGTTTTCACCCGCTTCAATTACACCAAACCATTTTTCTGCAAGTTTTTTTACTTCTTCTTTTTTTACATTTCCTGCAACTACAAGAATAGCATTATTCGGTCTGTAATATTTGAAAAAGAAATTTTTTACGTCAGCTAACTCAGCTTCTTCAATATGTTTTAATTCTTTCCCAATCGTCATCCAACGATA
>JBEHXR010000131.1:0-9467 GCA_048498595.1 Bacteroidota bacterium | reverse complement strand
CTGATAACAAGCTTTAACCAATAAGGCGCTTTTATTGTACCTGCACCAACATTGTAACTATTGCTTGTTCCATCCGTAACTGTTCTGTTTTGAAATGCAACACCATTTCCGCTTGTGATTCCGATGAATGTATGGCGCGAACCTTCTGCTAAACTTTCGCGTACCATGATGCCACATTTATTCCATTCGTTTGAATTATCCTGGTCAACTACACGCGCTATAATTGTTCCATTTCCAACAATCGTTTTATAAGCAAACCTGAACTGATCTTGTGTATCCCAAATATCTGTGCCGGAGCCTTTCAATTCAAAAGTTCCGTTTGCACTATTATAACAGGCAGATCCGGCAAGACCTACATCACCAATATCTTGTGTTGACCAACGCGTGGGCAATGGATCGCAGCTTATATCGCATTCCAATGTTGTAAATCCTGCCGATGCAGAAAAGTCGCTGCTGTCTGTTGAACTACATACAGCTTGCACGCGATATAAATAAGGTGTATTGCACGAAAGATCATTCAGCGTTATCGAATTTGTTGTTGTTGTTGTCTGATTCCAGTTAATAGCAGTTACTGTTTTATATTGAACAAGATATTTTGAAGCAGTGCCCGTCCAGTGCAAGGTTGCATTTGTTTCATAAACATCTGATGTATGCAAATCTGAAGCTGGTGCGCAATTATTTTTTGATGGCTTGCCATACACTTCAAACTCATACAAAGAATAACCATACGGTGTTCCGCGCTGTGTTCCATACATGCGCACATATCTTCCCGATGCTTTAAGCGGTATATAATTGTCGTAAGTAACATTGCCTGTTATGGTAGCAACATCTGTCCAAACAGAAGCATCATCAGAAACCTGAATTTTAAAATCCTGCCCGAGCGCCACTTCCCAATGCAAGCCAACATTGCATATATCGTAACGCTGACCTAAATCAACATAGATATATTGCGGATCACTAAAAGCGCTGCTCCATCTTGTTGTTAAACTGCCATCGGTTGCATTGGATGCAGGATAACTCTGGTCTTCAACCGAAGAAGCATACGTTGGTTTATATAAGGCAACATTTGTTGAAGTGCAATTATCAGCATTATTGCCTGTTAATCCATAAACAACTAACTGGTTTGAAAATGTAGCGAGATAAACTTTGCCGTTGGCGATTGTTGGACAATTAAATTTTGCATAGTTGCCCGGGTTATCATTTATGTACGTTGAAGAGTTCCAAAGTTCTTTCGTTACATCGCTTGCATCAATCGCTCTTAAAATTCCGGGGCGCACAGATTGGTTCGCATCACCGTTCGCCGAATAGCTTGCCCATAAAATTCCCGTTGAATCAAGATTACCATTTGATGAAACAGAAAGCAACGCCCCGTTATTTCCTGTTGGTCCCTGCAACCCGCTTACAATGGTATTATTTAAATCAAACTGATTTGTTGTTCTGTTGTACGGGTAAGCTCTCAACAAAGAATTTTCACTCCATGAATAAACATATTCTTTGCTTCCTTTAAAATAGCTTGTTGCAGAACGTAAGAAAGAATTGCTGCCGAGATCTATTGTTTGCACATTTTTATTTCCGGTTGAACTATAGCCACCCATATTATCTTTATCGAGCAGGTACAAGTGACCGTCTTTCACACCAACAAATGCGCGATTTGTATTTGGAATTAACATCAACTGCGTAACACCAAAATCAAGATCCGCACCTTCAAGCGTTTCATAATTCTGCGGCGTAAAATAACTTGATATAGTAAATCCAGTTCCAGACGGTGTAAGCTTTAAAGCCGTTTCGGAACGATTACGCAGATTAGATGCATCACCATTCGCGCCAACAGAACCATTGCCAACTGCCAGATAAACATTTCCGTTTGCATCGGCCGATGGTCCGCCGCCGCTCATCCATATACCACCATTATAACCATCGGGTGTTGAGCAGTAAACATATTTCTGTTGCAGCGTTGTTCTATCATAACCCATCAGCCAACCATGGTATGGACCCCAATCACAATGTGAAGACCATGCTATATAAACCACTCCATTCACCAATAGTAAACCACCACGCTGATTATTGTGCAGTGCGCTAAAATATACTTTACCTCCAACGCTGCCATCGCCGCTGCCGCTAACACTTGCTGCAATTAAAACAGGACTGTTTGCTTTCTCTGCACCCGTTGTTATATCCAATGCATGTAAATATTGTTTGAAGGTTTTTGCGCCGCCTGTTGTATCAACACTTCTTGCCACCACGTACATGGTGTTTGTTGTTGTATCAATTACAGGCGTTCCAACAATGCCCATGTTGCCTGAAAAATCATTATAAAATCCGCCGCAGGCACCAGTTTCATCATTCTTACTAATTATTCTTGCATGTGCAGGTGTTAAATTAATTTGCCAGTATGGTGTTGTTGTGTTTGCAGAGTCTGCATCAAATGCATAAATAGAATTGTTTACTGTGCAAACAAATACTACGTTCTTTTTTCCTTTGCCAGGTAAATTCAAATTTAATTTCACCAAAGGTTGCGCATAGATCTGGTCATCAACAGATCTTGAAAAAATTTTTCCAAAGGAACCGGGCTTTACGTTGTTTTTATTAAGGATCGTTTCTGTTTTATACCAACCTGTTCTGTTGTTATCGTCATGCTGTGTAAGAACGCTTTGCTGCGCGAAAAGATTTATGCTAAAAAATAAGGTGGATAAGACATACAAAGGTTTCACGCCGAAAGAAAATTTCATAAGCAGTATTAATTCGTAAATGTAATTTATTTGATTACATTTTTGGCATTAAACTTTTGGCTCCTGCTGGCTTAAACAGTGAAAGCTTCCCAACCCCCAAATAATATCAACCGAATTAATACCAATAACTTTTCTGGAAGGAAAACATTGTTGAATAATCTGTAAAGCTTTTGCGTCTTTATCGCAATTGAATATTGGAACAACAACAATGTTATTCGCTATATAAAAATTTGCATAAGAAGCAGGAAGCCTCTGTGTTTCATAAATAATTTCATCGGGCATCGGCAATTCAATTATGTTTAATTGTTTGTCATTTAGCAATCGCATGGTTGAAAGTTGCTGTAAGTTTTTTTGCAGTGGCGCATAATTTTCATCATCCTTATTCTCTTCAACTACAGCAATAACGGTGTCTTCGTTTACAAAGCGAACCGTATCATCAATGTGCCCATCGGTATCATCTCCTTCAATGCCTTCATCAACCCAAAGTATTTGCTCAACGCCATAATATTCGCGCAAATAATTTTCTATTTGCTGTTGGTTCAACTGCGGATTTCTGTTTGGATTTAATAAGCAGGATTTTGAAGTAAGCAATGTGCCTTTGCCGTTAAATTCAACAGAGCCGCCTTCCATTATAATATTGGGATAGAAAACCGGCAAATTCAACTGCTTTGCAATCAGCGTTGGAATTACATCATCTAAATTATATGGCGGATATTTATTTCCCCATGCATTGTAACCCCAGTCAACAATTGCTTTTTCTTTTTTATCTGGATTGATAACAAATGCAGGCCCGTGATCTCTGCACCATGCATCGTTTGTTGGATGAAAGAAAAATTCAACCTGCTGCATGTTTACATTTTCATGCGCTAAAACACTTTCGGCAAACAATTTCATTTCCTCGTCATTTACATTAATGCGCACCTTTTCATTTTCTGAAACTGCTTTTATAAATTTTGCATAGGGAGCATATATCGTTGCAATTTTTCCCGGCCACGATTCTTCTTTATGCGGCCAGCTTAACCATGTTGCCTCATGCGGTTCAAATTCGGCAGGAAAATGATAGCCGAGTTGGAGAGGGGTATATCCCTCGTCCCTTAAAGGGGAGTAATAAAATTGATTACTAAAATTTAGCTTCATAATAAAGTTTCAAAAACAAGCGCTCTTCTTCCTTAGGGCAGAGTTACTCTTCATCAATAAATCTTTTTGTTATTTGCTGATAGGAATCAATTCTTCTGTCGCGCATAAATGGCCAGTGCGTTCTGTATTTATCTGTGTTGTGCAAATCAACTTCAGCCATAAACACTTCTTCATTTTCATGCGAAGCCTGGTACATTAAATTGCCAAACGGATTTGAAACAAATGAACCACCCCAAAATTTCATTCTGCCATCCTGTTCTAAACCCACACGGTTCACACTTACAACATGCACACCATTCGCCACTGCATGACCGCGCTGAATGGTTTGCCATGCATTATATTGTTCATTATTTGTTTCTTCATCCTGTGCCGTTGACCAGCCAATTGCGGTTGGATAAAATAAAATTTCTGCACCCATTAAAGATGTTATGCGCGCAGCTTCCGGATACCATTGATCCCAGCAAATCAACACACCAACGGTTGCATATTTTGTTTTGAAAACTTTATAACCCAAATCACCTTCCGTAAAATAAAATTTTTCATAATAATGCGGATCATCGGGAATATGCATTTTGCGATACTTGCCGAGATAAGTTCCATCTGCATCAAGCACAGCTGTTGTGTTATGATAAATTCCCTGCGTTCTTTTTTCAAACAGTGAAGCAATGATCACCACATTTAATTCTTTCGCCAGTTTGCTTAATCTTTCTGTTGTTTCACCGGGAATATTTTCTGCCAGTTTAAAATTGTCGTAATCTTCCTCGTCGCAGAAATACAGTGAAGTAAATAATTCCTGCGTGCAAATAATTTGTGCGCCTTTCGCGGCTGCTTGTTTTATGTGCTCAATCGTTTTATTAAGGTTAGCTTCTTTATCTTTCGAACAACTCATTTGTATTCCTGCAACAACAACTTTACTCATTCAAAAAAATTTAGAGTGCAAAAATAATTAATGCGCAACGATTTTATAAGCCATTATTACCTTTACCGCATAAGTTTAAATCATGAATAGAAAAATTGTTTTATTAGTTATTGCTGCAATCCTTTTAATCCCTGCAAAAAACTTTGCAAATGAAATTTATGTTATCACAGCGTATCATTTTAATAATGCGCAACAGGAAATAAGATTGGATACTTACCTGCAAACCGCTTACCTGCCTGCACTGCATAGAAAAAATAAAATGCATATTGGCGTATTTAAACCGATTGCAAACGATACATCTGCAGATAAAATAATTTATGTAATTGTTCCTTACAAAACTTTTGATGAAATTCAGTTGCTTGAAAAATCTTTATTGCAGGATTCAATTTATATGCAGGCGGGCAATGATTATATTAATGCTGCTTATAACAACGCGCCTTATACAAGAATGGAAAAAATTGTTTTAGATGCATTTGATCTTGCACCGCAAATGAAATTGCCGCACCTGGATTCAAATAAAACAGATCATATTTATGAATTGCGCAGTTATGAAAGCCCGACAGAAGCGTATCATCGCAATAAAGTAAAAATGTTTAATGCCGGCGGTGAAATAGACATTTTTAAAAGATTAAATTTTAACCCGGTTTTTTATGCCGATGTTATTGCAGGAAGCCACATGCCCAACTTAATGTATTTAACTTCTTATGAAAATATGAACGATCGCGATGCGCATTGGAAAAGTTTTGGTGATGATCCCGCATGGAAAAAGGTTTCAGGCATGAGTGAATATCAAAACAATGTTTCAAAGGCAGACATTACTTTAATGCATGCAACTTCTTATTCCGATTATTAATTCTGTTCCAAAAGTATAAAGTAAGAACTGTTTGCGTAGGATAAAAACATCTTCATAACAGCAGATTCCTGGTTTCGGGGGAAGACGACTCGCATTTTGATCACTGAGATTAACAAGCTCATTAAGTATAGAGAAGAATTCAAAATATATTTTTAGTGTTCGATTTAATGTTTAAATAGTTTTGCGCCAATTTATAATTATGGAGCAGCCGAAGTACAACCAGTTCAGGGCAATGTTTGCCATTACAAAAGCCAGCCTTCATTCTATATTCAGAAGTCCGTCTGCAGTAATTTTCAGCATTGTTTTTCCGCTGGTTTTTATTTTGGTTTTTGGATTTATTGGTGAGAGTGGCGGCATTTCTTTAGATGTTGCATTAAATAAAAATGCTGATACAACGAATCCTGTTTATCAGTCTTTAAAAAATATTCATGCTATTAATTTTGTGCAGGAAGATGATAGTTTGCTGAATGAAGATCTTGAAAAAGGTAACATCACTGCCATTATCAATATTAAAAAAAACACTACATCCAATCCTGCTTATATAATTGAACTGAAAAGTTCGGAAGCCGTGAACCAGCAAAATATTTCAGTGCTTGAATCAATTTTAAAAGAAGTGATTGGCGAATACAATCAGCAGCATTTTCCGCAGGCGCAAACCATTGCAGCCATCAATAATAATGTTGTAAAAATTCCCGGTCGTGTTTACCGGCGCATCGATTTTATTCTGCCCGGGCAACTTGGGTTTTCATTATTAAGTGCCGGTGTGTTTGGTGTGGCGTTTATGTTTTTTAATCTTCGCCAGCAATTGGTTTTAAAAAGATTTTTCGCAACGCCCATTCGCCGCACTTATATTGTTTTGGGTGAAGCTGTAAGCCGTGTTTTATTTCAAATGATGACGGCGGTTATTATTATCGGGCTCGGTGCATATGCATTTCATTTTACACTTGTACACGGCTTTAGCACTTTTCTTGAAATCATGCTTTTAAGTTTTATTGCATTAATCGTGTTCATGGGTTTTGGTTTTGTGGTAAGCAGTGTTGCAAAAAATGAAAGCACTATTCCGCCATTTGCAAACATGTTTACGCTGCCGCAGTTTTTATTGGCAGGAACTTTTTTCCCGATCAGTGTTTTTCCAAAATGGCTGCAGGGGTTTTGTAATATTCTTCCACTCACACATTTTAATAATGCCATGCGTAATATTTCTTTTGAAGGCGCAAGCTTTCTCAGTTGCTGGAGAGATGTTGGCGCATTATTAATCTGGGGCGTTATTATTTATGCTGTTGCCATAAAAGTTTTTAAATGGGAATGAGGAGGTCAATCGTGAATCGTGAAAGTTTGGAAGAATATAAAAGATAAATTCGGTGAAATGAAAGTAAGAGCACCGTTTGATCGTGCATATGGAATGCGGGAAATGCATGTGATTATCTCTGAAACAAAAACACTTCTGTTTATCGGACAAGCGATAGCATAGTACCCTAAAGTCAGCATGCGTTTATAAGCAGCTTTAATTTTAAGAATTGAATCTTACATTATTCCATGAAGTATGTGCTATAAGAAATCTTTTTGAATTCTTCTTTATTCAATAATTCCGTTCAACACACATAGCAGTGTTAAAAACATTACAGCAAAAGAATTTATCGGGTTTTTCAGCGTTAACGTATCAAAGCAAATTTTAAAACTTTTTATGAAATCATTTCTTATTATCACAGCTTTACTTTTCCTGTTTATTTTTTCTGATGCACAGCAGGTGCCTGATACTACAGGCTCTTCTTTTTCGCAGGATGAAGCACAACAGGCGCTGGACTTTCACAACAAAGTGCGCAGTGATGTAGGCGCTCCTCCATTGCAATGGTCTGCTGCGCTTGCAGCCGTTGCACAAAAAAGGGCAAATGATAATGCATCCAACAATTGCAGTACCAGTCATGCTGAAACAGGTTATGGTGAAAATTTGTTTTGGGGTGTCGGCGCAAATTTTACCGCTTTAGATGCGAGTAAAGCGTGGTATAGTGAAATACAAAAATATACTTACGAACCTCTAACCGAAAATAACTGGGAAGCTACAGGTCATTACACGCAAATGGTTTGGAGTACGACTACGCAATTAGGAATGGGCATTGCAACATGTGCTAATGGCACTATAATTATTGCAGCCAATTACGCTCCCCGCGGAAATATTATGGGGCAAAAGCCATATTAAGTATAAATAATCTTTGCATGCAAATATTGTAAGAGCAAAGCGTTATGCCAGCGCATAAAAAATAAAATCGTACGCAAGATTCACGATTTAATTTTTGAAAACGGCACATTGGTAATGCGATAATCTTTCCAGTCTTTGTAATCAAAGTGCCACCATTCATCGTGCAAAACTTTAAAGCCTTGTGCTTCCATTTTTGTTCGCAACAAATCTCTCATCTTTCTTTGCTGTTCAGTGCCGCCGGTATAATCAGAATAAGACCGTTCTGTCATCTCATCGTAATTTCCTGTCATTTGAATTTCTTTTCCTGTTTTCAAATCATATAAACTTAAATCAACCGCGCAACCCCGATTATGTATTGAACCTTTCGCGGGATTTGCAACAAAATTGTGTTTATCAGGCGGCGTTACCTCCCAAAATAATTTTGTTACGCTCCACGGGCGATACCCATCAAACACAAGCAAACCATAACCGAGCGGTTTCAACGATGCATTTACTTTTACCAAAGCTTCTGCGGCTGGTCTTTGCAAAAAAGCCCGTGCTTCTTTATATACCGGCCTGCCAACAAAATTGTTGCTGGTAGCATAACGAATATCAAGATGAATAGATGTATCGAGCTTTTTCAACTCAACCAAATCTGTTTGCCTGAAATTACCTTCTTCATGCGGCGGCTTTACACCACAACTATGAAATGTAATGGCAGCAAGAAAAATAAATATCAGTTTGCGTAAATACATAATACTGTCGATGTGTTTTGCAATGCTAATGTTTATCAAATTAGCAACAATGAAAAATATTTGCAATATTCGCTCATCAATTATCAACTTAAAAAATCAGGTTCTATTGTAACAACTCAATTAATAATAAATTGTCATCATGAAAAAAATCTTAGTCCTTTTAACGTTTATCATTTCTGTAAAAACATTCGCGCAAAAATTTGAAGGTCTTGCGCAAACACCACCAATGGGTTGGAATAGCTGGAACACTTTCCAGACAAACATTTCAGAAGATCTTGTAAAAGGCATTGCAGATAGTATGGTTTCATCGGGCATGAAAGATGCAGGTTACACTTACATTGTTTTAGATGATGGATGGATGACAATGCAACGCGATAGCATAACCGGCGATTTAGTTCCTGATCCGAAAAAATTTCCGCATGGCATGAAAGCGCTGGTAGATTATGTGCATTCAAAAGGATTAAAGTTTGGTTTATATAACTGTGCAGGTACAAAAACATGTGCAGGCTATCCCGGCACCCGCGGCTATGAATACCAGGATGCGCGTTTTTATGCATCGCTCGATATTGATTACTTAAAATTCGACTGGTGTTATACTGATAGTTTGAATGCGCAGGAAGCATATTCAACAATGGGCAAGGCATTAGTTGCGGCAAGAAGACCGATTATTTTTAGTTTGTGTGAATGGGGAACACATAAGCCATGGTTGTGGGCTGCAAAAGACGGACAGTTATGGCGCACTACAGGTGATATTGGTGCATGTTATCAAGGCAAAAAAAAGATAAATGGATGGACACCAAACTGTGTAATGACATGTGTTGATTTAAATGAACCGTTACGCAAGTATGCAGGACCGGGACATTGGAATGATCCGGATATGCTTGAAGTTGGAAATGGA
>JBEHXR010000130.1:0-9519 GCA_048498595.1 Bacteroidota bacterium | reverse complement strand
ATAATGTATTTGTGCGGGATTATCCGGCTGCTTTAACGAATCGATTCCTTCATTGCTGAGGTTTACATCAAATGCAAACGATTTTTTTACATCTTTAAAGTAATCATCCTGCGATGATTTTTTTATTTTTTCACGCAGATCAATGGATTGAATTTGACCCATAGTAGATTTATATGAGCCGGCTATTTCACCATCATCTCCATTTCCCAGAAACAAGCTCGTTGTTTCTGATTCATGCAGTGAATCTGCTGATAAATCAATTAAAATGGGTGTGCTTGCTATAAGGCGTGCATCACCATTATAACAATCTTCGTCAAGTTGTCCAAATCCTACAAGCGGGTCTGCTGCATCGAGCAAATAAGATTTGTCATTTATATTAACCTGTGCGATTACGTAATTAAATTTATCGAGCAAAGGATACATATCATACGTTTTACCATGATCTCTCGTGCTAAGCATTACAGGATTCGCATCATAACCTGCATTTCGCAGCATGGCAATAAGCAACATGTTTATATCTGCCACATTTCCTTTTTTAAGTTGCTCTGTTTTCTTAATTGGCTGAGACAGGTACCATGATGAATAATCTGTACAGGTATAATTATCTCTTACTGATTCATAAATTTTTTGTGCTTTTTTTAAAGCATCGGTTTCACCATCTGCTGCACTTTTCACATCATCTTTCAGCCAGCCATTTTCTTTGGTAAGATCTGCACCAAAATAATCTGCTTTCATCAACTGATCAACAGTTTCGGGCCAAGAATGCATAAAAAACTCAGGCGCTTCATCAGGAAACCGATGAGCTGCTAACTGAAACTGTACACCTTGCTTATAATTATCAAGATCTGTTATAAAATTTTCATCCTTCAATGCGGGCACATCTTTATAAGCCCATGTGCGCCTTACAGTATTGCTTCTGATGCTATAATTTTGAGATGCTTCAGTGCCATTTGAGATTAGTATATTAAAATTATCTGCAGAACTGGTTACTGTATCAATGGCAGGCGATAAATAGCCATGTTGTAAGGTTACAAAATCAAAAAACTGCGGCACTTCAGTTGTATATTGGCTCCACAAGTGCGGGTAATAACTCTGAAAGTTCCAATCAGGAATAAATTCATGCTTGTAATAAATAGGTGCACGCATGGTAAACGTGTACTCAACAATAGAACCTTCCTGCAGATCAGGATAAGTAAATTTTATTATTTTGTATTTGCCATCTTTATCTGTAAAAAAAGATTTTTTATCCAAGGCTGAAACAACAACATTACCATCTTTATAATTATAAGTCGCCGCCTTCAGATCTTCAATCTTTGCCTCATCTTGTACAAAAGGTATTTTAACTGTTGCCAGGTCGTCAAAGCTTTTTTTATGCAAAAGCCTTATACGCTCGTGCACATTAAATACAATTGAAAACCATCCCTGTGTATTTCCTTCATATTTGCATGAGCCCATGTCATACAAATAAACCGCGTCTGCTGAAGAATCGATACTATATGCCTGCGGCTTAAAATCTTCAGGCTTTACATCACCAAATTTTACTTTCAGTTCTTTTGATTGTGAAAATGCGTTGGCAGAAAAAATAATAATACAGCACACAATTGCGCTAAATCGGTTGAAAAGCATAAGTAGTTAGTTTTATAAACGAGCAATATTACAAATATTTTAGAAACACAAGTTTAGCTTTGTTTATTGTTTGAATAAGACAGAAAAATATACAAGAGAGATAAAAATGTTAGCCGCAAATCTTGGCTTTCATTATTGTGGTATTGCCAAAGCAATTAAGTTAGATGATGATGCGCGTCGCTTTGAAAGCTGGCTGCAGCAAGGCTTTCAGGGCAATATGCAGTACATGGAAAATTACTTCGACCTGCGTGTTGATCCAGGTAAACTGGTGCCTGGTGCAAAAAGCGTTATTACTTTATTGTTGAATTATTTTCCATCAGAGCAACAAAACACATGCGCTCCAAAAATTTCCAAGTATGCTTATGGAAAAGATTATCATGAAGTGATCCGTGAAAAACTGAACGCGCTTCTTCACTACATAAAACAAAATATTGGTGATGTGCATGGAAGAGGTTTTGTGGATAGTGCGCCTGTTTTAGAAAGAAGTTGGGCGATGCGTAGCGGTGCCGGGTGGATCGGCAAAAACGGAAACCTGATTACTAAACAACAAGGCTCTTATTTTTTTATTGCCACATTAATTGTTGATCTTGAATTAATGTATGACGATGCTTTTGCAAAAGATTATTGCGGCACTTGTACAAAGTGTATTGATACTTGCCCGACAAATGCGATTCGTGATAACAAAGTAATTGACGGCAGCCGTTGCATTTCTTATTTCACCATTGAATTAAAAGATGAATTAATTCCAGATGAAATGAAAGGCAAGTTTGAAAACTGGATGTTTGGTTGTGATATATGCCAGGATGTTTGCCCGTGGAATCGTTTCAGCAAACCAACAAATGAAATTGCATTTAAACCAATTCCGGAAATTTTAAATCTCTCCACTGCTGAGTGGGAACATTTATCTGAAGAAGGCTTTAAAAATGTTTTTAAAAATTCGCCTTTAAAGCGCGCAAAGTTTAAAGGCATTCAACGCAACTTAAAATTTATTCAGCAATAATTTCTTCTTAATAAAATTCATTTGCTATCATTTAAAACAATTAACTACTTTTAAAACCTTCAATCATCTAACGATATTATTTATGAATAACTCAAGACGCAGATTTATTAAACAAAGCAGCCTTGCACTTGCAGGCACAGCACTTCTTTCAAACAAAATTTTAGCATCAACAAAAGCAAGTCCGCATATTTTGGGCGTGCAATTATATACTGTGCGCGATGATATGGAAAAAGATCCTGCAGGCACATTGAAACAAATTGCCGCAATGGGTTACAAAGATGTTGAGCATGCAGGTTATGAAAACCGGAAATTTTATGGTTATTCGCCAAAAGATTTTAAAAAGTTTTTGAATGATTTAGGATTGAACATGGTAAGTGGTCATAGTGGACTTGATGCAGAAGCATGGGATAAATCAAAGAATGATTTTACAGATAAATGGAAATATACTTTTGAAGATGCTGCTGCTGCTGAAATGAAATATGTTTTTAGTCCGGGTGTTGATGAAAGCCTTTCTAAAAATGAAAAAGATTATCAATGGTACATGGATCTTTTTAATAAAACCGGCGAGCTTGCAAAAAAATCAGGAATTCAATTTGGATATCACAGCGAAAGCTATGAGTTCAATCATTATCTAAACAATAAAAGACTATACGATATACTTTTAGATTCTACAGATAAGAATTTAGTTGCACAACAAATTGACATTGGCAATATGTATGAACCCGGCGGAAGAGCTATGGAGTATTTGAAAAAGTATCCGGGAAGGTTTATTGCGATGCATGTAAAAGATGAAATAAAAAGTAATAAGCCAAACCGTGAATACGAAAGCACTGTTTTAGGTAAAGGTGTTATTGGCGTAAAAGATATTGTTGATACCGCGCGCTCACAAGGCACAAAGCTTTTTATAATTGAGCAGGAATCTTACCAGGACAAAACACCAATTGAATGTGCGAAGGAAGATTTAGCCGTAATGAAACAATGGGGATATTAAAACTTATTAAACCATCACTATATGAAATCAAGAAGAAAATTTATTAAGCAAACAACTATTGCGCTTGCAGGTGTGGCATTGGCTTCAAACAAAGTTTTTAGCATGACAAAAGCATCAAAAGAAAGACTTGGACTGCAGTTATATTCTGTGCGTGATGACATGAAAACTGATCCTTCAGGCACATTAAAAAAAGTTTCTGCAATTGGTTACAAGTATGTTGAACATGCGAATTATGTTGATGGAAAATTTTATGGTTACACGCCTGTTGATTTTAAAAAGGTTTTGAGTGATCTTAATTTAGATATGATCAGCGGGCATTGTGTGATGACGATGAAACATTGGGATGATGCAACAAATGATGTAACTGATGCATGGAAAAAAACAGTTGAAGACGCTGCAACGGTTGGACAGAAATATGTTGTTAGTCCATGGATGGATGAGAAAGCAAGAACTGATATGGACCTGCTGAAAAAGTTCATGATGATGTTTAATAAATCTGGTGAATTATGCAAAGCACACGGAATGAAGTTTGGTTATCACAACCACGATTTTGAATTTACTACTAAGGTTGGAGATGAAAATTTGTACGATTATATTTTAAAGAATACCGATTCAAATTTGGTTGCGCAACAAATGGACATTGGTAATATGTATGGCGCCGGTGGCAGAGCGCTTGATATTTTGAAAGCACATCCAGGCAGGTTTGAGCTGATGCATGTAAAAGATGAAATACCGTCAACAGGTGGCGGAGAAATGGGTGATAAATTTGAAAGCACTGTTTTAGGTAAAGGCGTTGTTGGTACAAAAGAAATTGTTGATTATGCAAGAAAGCACGGCGGCACAACACAATTTATTATTGAGCAGGAATCATATCAAAGTTTAACACCGGTTGAAAGCGCAAAAGAAGATTTTGATGTGATGAAGAGTTGGGGATTTTAAAAATTCAGTTATGAATGCTTTAATAAATTCCTGCTTCAATAAGCGGGAATTTTTATTTCTGCGATTTATATTTTAGCTTAGGATTTCTGCTTGTATGAAAGATGGATTGAATAACAATAATTTTTTGTTCCTTGTCAATTCTGTAAATAATTAAAAATGGAAATCTTTTAATTTTTGTTTCCCTAAAATTTTTACTCTTTTCCGCGTAGCGTTCGGGGTTTTCTTTTATTTGATTAATTCGATTAAAAACCTCCGTTTCAAATTTATCACCAACACCAGATGATTGTTTTTCATACCGAAGCCAGGTCTCAGATAATTCTTTCCTTGCTCGTGTGCTCAAAACAGAAGAATAGCTCACTTATTCCTGTATTTTGCTTTATAGTCTCCCATAAAATTCTTTACTTCTTCTATAGTGTATCCTTTTGTTTCTCCTCGTTTCCACGCTTCGAATTCTTTATCAAGCTCATTAATAAATTCTTCATCTTCATACCATGGTTTTGTTTTTTCATCTTCATCAAAATCATCACTCAGACTACTATATAATAAATCTGCGATTGCAATTTTTTCTTCATCTGGAAGTTTTAATAAATCTTTTATATCAAAGGTCATGAGTTCAATTTACTTTTAAAGTTACAAAACCTAATTTTTATCGTGCCCATTTAATAATTGAATTCCTAAATTGATTGGCGTTTGGATTACTGTCAATACCTTCGAAAAAGAAAACAGAATCGTGATCAAATTTTCCATCATTCCATTCTATTGTAATATATGCTTGTTCATTTGTAGTTTTTTTCTGCCAAGCCAAAGCAAAAACACCAAGTAACAAAATACGTCTTGCCGATATTCCATGACCAAATGTTGTAGCATCTTCAAAGACTACATTTTTAATTTCACTTTTTGATATTTTACCAAACATGATGAATTGACGATTGCAAATGGCAAGATTATTTCCATCTGAGATTAAGTAGCCATTTTTAATTGGTTCATTTATGTTTGGGTGACCACCAATAAAAGTTCCAAATTCAATTCTCTTGTTAATATTATAACCGGAATCTTCTAATATTTTCCTTCCATTTTTTGTTTGATTAAAGTTAGAAAACATTATCGCAATTACTACGATTATAATAATTACTACTACAACAGTTGACATTCCTTAGAGGTAATAAATTTAGTTTCTAATCAAGCTTCAACACCGCTAAGAAAGCTTCCTGCGGAACTTCTACGTTTCCAATTTGCCGCATGCGTTTTTTACCTTCTTTTTGTTTCTCTAAGAGTTTACGTTTACGGCTGATATCACCACCATAACATTTTGCAGTAACATCTTTTCTAAATGCGCTGATGGTTTCTCTCGCAATAATTTTTGCACCAATAGCAGCCTGTATTGCAATTTGAAATTGCTGACGCGGCACAAGTTCTTTTAATTTTTCACATAGCTTTCTTCCAAAATCCTGTGCACGGCTGCGGTGAATTAATGCACTTAATGCATCAACTTTATCACCATTTAATAAAATATCCATCTTCACAATATCTGCTTCGCGATAACCAATAGGCGAATAATCAAACGATGCATAACCACGCGTTGAGCTCTTCAGCTTATCATAAAAGTCAAATACAATTTCCGTTAGCGGCATTTCAAAAATTAATTCAACACGTGTAGTAGTTAAGTATGATTGATTGATAAGAATGCCGCGCTTTCCCAAACACAACGTCATTATATTACCAATATATTCAGGCAACGAAATTACCTGTGCACGAATGTATGGTTCATCAATATGATCAAGCTTTGTAGTATCAGGCATTTCTGCCGGATTGTTTACAATGATTTTTTCTCCGCGTGTTGTAAATGCATGAAAGCTTACGTTAGGAACTGTTGTAATTACAGTTTGATTAAACTCACGTTCTAATCTTTCCTGTATGATTTCCATGTGCAGCAATCCAAGAAAACCGCAACGAAAACCAAAGCCAAGTGCCTGAGAAGTTTCTAATTCATAGGTTAACGATGCATCATTCAATTGCAGCTTATCCATGCATTCACGCAGCTCTGCGAAATCATCTGTTGATACAGGATAAATTCCGGCAAACACCATTGGTTTTACTTCTTCAAAACCTTTAATAGCTTCACCGGGATTGGATGCAACTGTTATAGTATCGCCAACCCTTACTTCTTTTGCATTTTTTATACCTGTAATGATGTAGCCAACATCGCCGGTTTTTACAACATCTTTTGGCAGCAAGCCTAATTTTAAAGTGCCGACTTCATCTGCTTCATATTCTGCCCCTGTTGCAATAAAACGAACATGATCATGTGCTTTTATCACACCATTATAAACGCGGAAGTAAGCAATGATGCCGCGAAAACTATTGAAGACACTATCAAATATTAAAGCTTGCAAAGGCGCATCTGGCTTGCCTTGTGGTGCAGGAATGCGCTCCACAATTGCATTTAAAATTTCCTCGATGCCAATTCCATTTCTTGCACTTGCCAAAAGAATTTCTTCGTCTTTTATGCCGATCAAATCCATTACCTGGTCTTTCACTTCGGCGATCATGGCACCATCCATGTCAATCTTATTAATAATGGGAATTATCTCCAAATCATTATCGATTGCCAAATACAAATTACTTATGGTTTGTGCTTGTATTCCCTGTGTTGCATCTACCAGCAACAAAGCGCCTTCACATGCAGCGAGTGCACGGCTTACTTCATAACTAAAATCAACGTGACCAGGTGTATCAATTAAATTGAAAATATAATTTTCGCCCTTATAATTATAATTCATTTGAATGGCATGGCTCTTTATTGTAATTCCCTTTTCACGTTCAAGATCCATGTCGTCTAAAACCTGCGCCATCATATCTCTTTCACTGATAGTTTTGGTGTATTCCAACAAACGATCTGCAAGCGTACTCTTACCATGATCAATATGCGCAATGATGCAGAAATTCCTGATATGCTTCATAAGCGACAAAGATAATGTGGGCTTGGTTAATCGCTTGAAAGGTTATCCAGATTATGAATACTTCAACACTTCTTTATAAAGAGAGACGAATTGCCCGGCAACGGTTTGATAATTGTATTTTGACGAAGCTTCTTTAGCGATTTGTTCCGAATTATAATTATTGATGTCATTCATTATTGAAATAATTGCATTTTGTAATTCATTTGTGTTGTTTGCTTCCACTAAAATTCCGTTTGAATTGCTGACCGCTTCAGAAACACCTCCAACATTTGAAGACACAACAGGCAATCCGCAGCACAATGCTTCAATAATAACACATGGAAAATTTTCGTGCTTGCTAAACATTACGAGTGCATCGGCTTGCTGCATTTGTTGCGCCACACCTTCATAATTTATTTCACCAACAAATTTAATTTTTGATTGAAGATTTAATTGTTCAACCAATTGCACATATTCATTATAGATTGGCCCAACCAAAATCAACTCCCAATCATTGCGGTGTTTTGAAATATTGCTAAATGTTTGAATGATGCTGTCAACATTTTTTAAAGGATACATTGTTGAAACATGCATCCATCTGAAAATTTGCTTTTTTTCTTTTGGCCTGAAATAGAAATATTTTGTATCAACCACGTTTGGAATAATACGTACATCTTTTAAAATGAATATCTGCTTTAAAACCTCACCAATTGCCTTAGAGACATTTGTAACCAGCGCAGCTTTTTTGAAGGTTTGTTCAGTGTAATATCGAAAATAAAAATCACGCGTATAAAAATTATCTCTGGCTTCTTTTAAATACAAAGAAGAATGTTCTGACACGATAAATGGAATATTATATTTTCTTGCAAATGCCAGCGCAATAATTCCGGCTTTGAAAGGAACATGTACGTGAATCAGATCGGGCTTACCTTTTTTTTCTATGTATTCGTTAACGATATTTTTATAATAACGCCAATAAGCTTTGTTGTATAAAATTTTATTCAGCCAATCGCTGTTTGATTTTTTATAAGTGAAGTAATGGATTTCTTCATGCAGATTTTCATCATTATTTCTCACCACTTTATTTAATGAGTTAAAACTTCTGCCTGCCTGCACAACGTGCATTACATCAATATGCATTAACTGCGATACAGCTTTTGCATGCCGCTGAATGAAGTCACCATTTTTTGGATCGTACTCATCAGGATACCAACTTGCAAGCCACAACACGTTCATCGGTTTGTATTTCTTTTTAATAAGGCAACAAGCCAGTTATAATCATTCTTTCGCCAACCTAAAAATTCAATCCAGCTTATTGAATGATCCTTATAAAACTGGAACATCGCGTAAGCAAAATTGGCTGCATAGCTTAAAGTACTTACCGCAGCGGCTGCAATAATTCCATAACGGGGCACGAAAATAAAATCGCCAATAATCATTATTATTAACCCGATTATTGCGCCTTGTAAATTCACTTTTATTTTTCCTCTGCCTGAAAAATGTGCAGACAATAATGTAAGCACACTTAAAGAAAAAATTCCCGGAATTAATATCAGCATCGGCAATTGCATCTTATTAAAACTTTCTCCAAAAACGATTGTAAAAATTCGATCGCCAAAAAATGCGGTTACTATAAACCCAATTAAAAATAACTGCGAGAACATTCTTGCAATCACCATTATTATATTACTTATTCTCATGCTATCATCACCACTTGCGGTACGCGGAAAAACAACGCTGGCAATAATTTGCGGCACGATGAACATACTTTGTCCAAGCTTTGAAACCTGTATATAATTTCCTAAATCCGCTGCAGTGCAAACAGGACTGTATCGTACAAATAAATAATCAATTCTGTAGACAAGAAAAAAAACAATGTTTGCTGCAAGCGCAGTAAACGTGTATTGAAAAAATGGTTTTAATTTTTGTTTTGAAGGCAAACTAAAATTTCCTTCTCTTCTATTTTGAATTATATAAGAAAAATATACCACCAGGCCTGCAACAAAAAAAGTTGCAAAAAATAA
>JBEHXR010000129.1:0-9529 GCA_048498595.1 Bacteroidota bacterium | reverse complement strand
GCAATGTGATAGCAATTTACCTGGGTGGTGGTTATACTGGAATTGTTTTACAAAATTTATTAAAGGCAGAATCAATAAATTCAATTGCGATTGATACGGGCGTTGATACAAGAGAAAATATTATGATCGTTGATAAGGCAACAAATCTTCAATATCGTTTTATCACACCAGGAATTGCTGTTAAAGAAATCCATTGGCAAGAATGTCTCAGATTGGTTGAAAATATTAATGACATTGATTACATAGTTGTAAGCGGAAGTATGCAACAAGGTTTTCCGCACGATATATTCCAGCGTATCTCGATCATTGCAAAAAAGAAAAATGCAAAACTTGTAATTGATATTCCCGCTGAAACTTTGCAGGAATATCCCGTTAGCGGCGCCTATCTTTTAAAGCCAAACCTTAACGAATTAAGTATGCTGGCAGGCAAATACGAATTGCATGGTGATGAGATAGCGACTGCAGCAAGAACTATTATCTCAAAAAATATTTGCGAAGTTGTTGTGGTGTCAATGGGCGCTGCGGGTGCATTGCTTGTTACAAAAGATATTGCAGAGCAATTTATGGCGCCACCTGTAAAACGCAAAAGCACTGTTGGCGCTGGTGATAGTATGCTCGCCGGAATTGTTATGTTTTTATCTGCCGGAAAAAATATTAAAGAAGCAGTACGTTATGGTGTTGCATGCGGTACTGCTGCCACGTTAAATGAAGGAACACAGTTGTGTTCGCTTGCCGATGCAGAAAAACTGTATAAGGCAATGCAGCAATATGAAGGTTTTTAAAAATAAAGCTGTCGTAATTACGACAGCTTTAACACAAACAATTACCTTAACATTATTTAACTGCAATCGTTTTTAAGGCCGGCTTTGCGTTTTCGCTCTTAGGGATTGAAAGCTTTAATACACCATCTTCATATTTCGCTTCAATTTTATCGCGCTTTACACCTTCGGGTAAAGTAAATGAGCGGCTAAATGAAGAATAGTTGTACTCTCTGCGATTGTAATGTTTGTCTTTTTCTTCCTTGGTTTCTTCTTTCTCTGCGCTGATTGTAAGCAAATCACCATCAAGATCAATTTTAAAATCTTCTTTTTTCATACCGGGTGCTGCCACTGAAACATTGTACTGTCCATCCACTTCAGTAATGTTTACTGCGGGAACAGAAAGTGTTTTTTCAAAACCATTATCAAACCAATCATTCCAAGGTTTAAAAAAATCGTTTACAAATGATGGTAAAACATTTGTTCTTTTTGTTAATGCGTTTGTTGCCATAAGATTCTTTTTTAGATTATTAATTTATTAAAATACCAAAGCTATTTTACGCGATACCGGTTTTTAATGATGTACATCAACCAAAAATCTGAGTTTCGTCAATTTGTTAACCGTGGATTATTAATATTGGAATATTGATGCTTTTTAAAATATTTTTAAACTCACTTTTAAAGACAACGCGGTGCAGAAAACTTTCTTTGTGATAGATGAGCGCCATTACATCCGGTTTATTTTTCCTGATATATTTAAATATGCCTTCCGGTACTGAATCGTTTACAGGTTGATTAAAATAAATATTATGCTGACCAAGATGTTTTTTTAAAGCGCTGAATTCTTTTTCTTTTTCATCTTTTTTAGCTGCATTATAACTCACATTTATTATACTCAGCTGCGCATCAAAAGCATTCAGCCACTGTCTTAAAGTTTTAAGTGCTGCAGAAGCAGGCTCAAGAACTAAATCAGAGGCGAAAGCAATTGCAGATACCGATGTAAATTTTGCTTTTTCAGGAATTATTAAAACCGGGTAGTGTGAATGTTTTGCTGTGTGCAATGTTACACTTCCGAAAATAAAATCTTCCAGCTTATTTGTACCCTTTGAACCCATAACAAGTGCAAATGGTTTTTTGTCGTCTGCAAATGATTCTATTGATCCATTTATATCGCCTTCAATTATTTTAAAACTCACCGGCACACGTCGCCCTATTCGTTTCTCAAGTTGTTGTTTCAGCAATTCCATTTTTTTATTTCTTTCCTCAAACACATCTTCCTCAACCTGCATTGTGTATTCTGGAATATCCGACACTAATTGAACATGCAAAACATGTAACAACACAAGTTTTGCCTGTATAACAGCAGCCATATCTGCAGCATAATTAACTGCATTCAGAGAAGCCTTCGAAAAATCTGTAGCAGCTATAAGCGTTTTCATGAACTAATCTTTCGTGTAAATTTCCGGAGCTGCTGCAATTAAAAAAATGATTGAGGTTATTGAAGGAGATGATTTTAATCAGCATAAAAAAAGCAACATTTTGTATGTTGCTTTTATATGTAGTTGATTGTTTAGATCAGAATATATCGTAACCCATGCTTACATAATATAACCCGCCGATATATGGGTTACCAAAAGCATTACGATAATAATTGTTGATAATATTTGTTCCGCCCAATTTGATCAATACTTTTTCTTTGATGAAGTGATAACTGATCTGTGCATCCAATGTACCGAATGATGGAATTTCTCCTGAACCGAAAGTGCCCTCCCAGTTTGTTTTAGCCTGCCATTTATAAACTATATTAAAGCCAAACCCTTTTGTAGCGTTTGAATTGGATAAGCCAACATTAAAACGTGTTTTTGGAGTATTGAAGAAAGTTATAAATCCTGGTTGTACGCCGGTTAGTTGATCGCCCGAAACATTTCCGTTGATTGAATAACCTTTACCTAACTGATATTCTAAGCCAATACCCCAGCCATTTGTTTTTATTGGTGTAGTACTGTTAACTACAAAAGAATAATTTGTACTTGTGAATGGGCTTGTTAGTTCTGCAACAGAAGTGCTTGGATCACCACTTGCACCACGTGCGACCGCCTCCCTGCCAATAAAATCTTTGTATTTGCTAAAATAATAGTAAACATCTATTAATAATTTGGTATTGATTACACCACGATATCCGATTTCATATGAAGACATAGTTTCCGGCTTTGCTTTAGCAAACGTAGCCTGGCGTAAAACGGTAGGATCAGTTGGATTCGAACGAAATGAATCTACACTGGTAGCAGTATAAACTGGATCTCCATCAAAATTGTATAAAGTATTAAATTCAGGCAAGCATCCTATTAATATACTACCTGGTGTAAATAGATTAATATACTGATCCTGGTTATTGGGAAAACGATAAGCCTGTTGATAGGAAAGACGGATATTATTATCTTTTGCTACTTGGATTGTAGCAGTAGCCCTCGGTGTAAAACGTCCTTTAAAGTTTTCGCTTTTATCATATCTGCCAGATACGCTTAATTTCAAAATATCATTTATCAAAGCTTTCTGTAATTGAACGTATGCTCCATATTCTCCCACATTAATTGGTCCATTGGGTTCATAAAAGATAGTGTTGTTTGAATTAAGATGATATGTTCGATAATCCGCTCCCACTAATACATCCATCACCTTTACATACTGAGAAAAATTATACTGCCCTTCAAATTGATAGAGAGCTGATTTATCTGCAAACTGAGAACCACCCTGGCTTATTGGCGTAGTGATAGACTTATTAAATGCATTTTGATATTGTGTAGTACCTGGTAAATATCTTCCTGAGTCTGCTTGGGTGCGTGCATATGAATGGGCTGCTTGTGGATCTAACCCATTAAATAAAACTGCTCCGGAATAATTACCTACATATTGTCCAAACCATGTGAGATTATCTTTCCATGCATTATTAACCGATATTGCCGTAAGCGTTGTTGCATAAGAATCGCCGGAGTTTTCTTGTGTGGTATATGCTCTCAAAAACCAAACAGGGTTTTTAAATTCAAGTTTGTATTGACCTATACTAAAGTTTTTTAAAGAATATCTATCTGCGCCTGTATAGACAGTAGTGCCTTTACCCCAATTTGCGGTTAACGAAGCTTCAGTGTTGGCTGATAATTTATAATATAACCCACCAGATATTTTGAAATCATAAGCATGATAATTCACTAAATCTTTTTCATAATATCCTGTACGACTCACGTTTTGATTGCCATATATTCCTGCGCCATTATTTGCATTCAGCCCATAATAAAATGGAGCCGCATTAGGATTCGTCATTTGAAAATTTAAAATGTCTGATTGTGATGGTTGCATTCCTGTTGCTTGCACATATCCGGCAATAAATGCTTGTGTTGCCTGATAAAGTGCCGCTTGAGCTACTCCTTCCATGCTTGCGCTCACTTCATCACCATAAACATTTACACCATCATAATTTGGATCGGTTGCTCTCGTGCCTTCTTTAATTTTGCTATAAACATTATTGCGTTCAAGGTCTGTACTGTCATCAGCCTGCCAGTCATCTGCGTGTATATATTCGGCACCAATTTTAAAAGCAAACTTGTCTGAAACTTTTTTGCCCCATCTGAATGAAAAATCATGAAAGGGTGAAACCTTATGCCTGTAATCATCCACATGCATTATTCCTTCTTTCACCTGTATACTAAATCCCTGGTATTTAAATGGGTCTTTACTAGTAATTAATAAAGTTCCTGTCATGCCACCTGAACCATACAATGCAGAAGATGCACCTGAAAGCAGTTCCATATTATCAACATCCAAATCGGTAAGACCAATAACATTACCTACAGAAAAATTAAGTGCCGGCGCAGAATTATCCATTCCATCAACCAACTGGTTAAAACGTAAATTACCGCTGCCATTAAACCCACGTGTAGAGATTGTTTTAAACGTATAGCTTGAGCTAACTACATCAACACCTTTTATATTTCCTAAGGCATCATAATAATTTGGTCCCGGTGCATTGCGAATGTTATTTGCATTAATGCGATCAATGGTAACAGGCGCTTCTAAAATTCGTTGTGGTAAGCGCGAAGCTGCAACTACTATTTCTTGCCCTAATGCATAAGAAGGCTCAAGTTCTGCGGTAACTGTTTGGTTTTCGCTTTCAACGTTTACCTCTTTTTCTGCATAGCCGATAGAACTTATAACAATAGTAAATGGCGGCTTTGCATTTGTAACCAATCTAAAATTACCTTTCTCATCTGTATAGATACCTGTTGCACTTCCTTTCACTATTATGGATACAGCAGAAAGATTTTCTTTTGTTTGGCTGTTTTTAATATTACCGGTAATAGTAGTGGCTTGCTGAGCGTAAATTTTAGTCAATGCCAAAAAAAGCATAGATATGCATAGCAAGACTTTCGGGGCATTTCTCATAAGATCCTTTTATTGGATAAGCAATATAATGCTTTAATTACTCTGTTTAAAAAATTATTGTCAAACGGTGTGAACAATATTATTATATGTAACGTTATTTTCTCAGATATGTTGTGAACATTATTTAAGTCTTTACGTTTGCGGTATGAAACAGCCATTTAGTTTTAAAAATCAAACCGCTTTTTACAAGGGAAAAGTGCGTGATGTTTATACGATCAACGATAATTTTTTAGTGATGATTGCCAGCAATCGCATATCTGCTTTTGATGTAATTCTTCCGAGAGAAATTCCATACAAAGGGCAGGTATTAAACCAGATTGCGGCTTATATGCTTAATGCAACAAAAGATATTTGCCCTAACTGGTTGATGGATGTTCCGGCACCCAATGTTTCCATTGGAAAAAAATGTGTGCCTTTTAAAATTGAAATGGTAGTGCGTGGAAACCTGGTTGGTCATGCATGGAGAACTTACAGCAGCGGTAATAAAATTTTGTGCGGTGCAGAAATGACTGCTGGATTAAAAGAAAACGATTTTTTTCCATCACCAATAATTACACCAAGCACTAAGGCTGAAGCAGGACATGATGAAGACATCAGCCCAAAAGAAATTATAGCAAAAAAGCTTGCTACAGAAAGTGAATGGCAAACATTAAGCAACTATGCATTAATGCTGTTTGAAAGAGGAAAAGAAATTGCGTTAAAACAAGGCTTGATACTCGCCGATACCAAATATGAATTTGGTAAGTTGGGCGATGAAATTTATTTGATGGATGAAGTGCATACGCCCGACAGCTCAAGATATTTTTATGCGGATGGTTTTGATGAAAGGCAATCAAAAGGAGAACGGCAAAAACAATTGAGTAAAGAATTTGTAAGGGAGTGGCTGATCGCTAATAATTTTATGGGCAAGGAAGGACAAACTGTACCTGCCATGAGCGATGATTGGGTAAACACAATCTCTCAGCGCTATATTGAATTATACGAAACCGTTATCGGCAAAAAATTTATACCCGAGTCGTTGCCTGATGAAGAAATCTTCAACCGGATTAATCAGTCACTTAAGAATCTATCCTGAAATCAATCTTTAAATTTATTTTAAAAAGATGAAGAACGGCTTTGCTGATTCCTTTATTATTTAGATATTTGTCTAAATATACAATCATTTAAATGAATATTTTGTTTAAGGCTTTGAACGATGCCACGCGCCGGCAGATTCTTGAAATGCTGCAGAAAAAAGATATGACTGCCGGTGAAATAGCAGATAAGTTCAATATTTCTTTTCCCAGTATTTCACATCATCTTGATCTGTTAAAACAGGCGCAACTGGTTACAACAAAAAAAGAAGGGCAGTTTGTTTTTTACTCTTTAAATACAACTGTAATGGATGATATTTTAAAATGGGTTATGCAATTCAAAACTAAAAAACGTAAGTAACATGAATATTTTTTTACGCAGGATTGTTTGGCTTATTATGCTGATACCTGCAATCTATCTGGCAATTATCTGGAAACGAATTCCGGAAACGGTCCCCATGCATTTTGATCTGAAAGGCAACGTTGATAAATATGGAACAAAGCACGATCTTCTCATTCTTATTGTAGTGCTTTCCGTTGTAAATGCTATTGTGTATTTGGTTGTATCGAATATTTATAAAATTGATCCGCGAAAAGGTGCCTCATTAAATAAAGACAGGATGCACAAAATTGCATTCGCTGTGTCCGTTTATCTGTCCGCAATATTTATAATGCTTATTTATCAAATTATGCATAACGACGTAAACCTAATGATGAAATTTGTTTTTGTTGCAATGGGATTATTGTTTGCTTTGCTGGGTAATTACATGTATAACATTCAACCAAATTATTTTGCAGGCATTCGTTTGCCGTGGACTTTGGAAAGTGAAGATAACTGGCGTAAAACACATCATCTTGCAGGCAGGCTTTGGTTTTTTGGCGGATTACTTTTTGGTATAGTGGCTTTACTTTTAAATAAAGACTTCACCAATATTGTTGTAACACCACTCATTGCAATACTTGTTCTTATTCCTGTTGCTTATTCATACAATTTGTACAGAAAATCAAAAGCAATTAAAAATGAAAAATAAATTTTTGTTGTTCGTGTTGGTATTTGCTTATAATATTTTAAATGCGCAAACAGATCTTACCGGTATTTGGAAAGGCACACTTAAGGTGCCCGGCGAATTGCGTCTTGTGTTGCATGTAACAAAATCGCAGAATGGTTTGTATGAAGGAATGCTCGACAGTCCTGATCAAAATGTTTCAGGAATAAAATGCGATAAAGTTGAAGTAAGTAAAATTGCAGATGGCAACGAAGTTTTAAATTTCACCATCAACAAAATAAAAGTTAGCTATACGGGCACATTGGTTAACGACACCACATTGAGCGGCATCTTTACACAAGGTGCAAACATTCCGCTCGATCTTCACCGTGCTGCTGTTGCTTTTACTGCAAAAAATATTGTACGTCCACAAACGCCAAAGCCTCCTTTTCCATACAAAAGTGAAGATGTAATTTATAATGGCAATGGTTTGCAATATGGTGCTACCATTACAATCCCGGAAGGCAAAGGTCCTTTTCCCGCTGTGTTGTTGATCACTGGTTCCGGCGCTCAGGATCGCGATGAAACAATTTTTTATCACAAACCATTTGCAGTAATTGCTGATGCATTAACAAAAGATGGTTTTGTTGTGATGCGTGTTGATGACCGAGGCGTTGGTAAAAGCACCGGCGATTTTGCAACATCAACCACAGCAGATTTTGTGAATGATGTAAACACTTCTTTCGATTATCTTAAATCACGACCGGAAGTAAATGATAAGAAAGTTGGATTGCTTGGTCATAGCGAAGGCGCGATGATCGCGCCTGTTGTTGCATCGCAGAGAAAAGATGTTGATTTTATTGTGTTGCTTGCTGCGCCCGGCGTAAAAATTATTGATTTGATGACAGAGCAAAATGCAGCGGTATTAAAATCGGTTGGTGTGCCGGATGCAGCCGTTGAAAATTTTAAACCGGTTTATCAGCAAGTGATAAACGCAATAGTGAGTGCGCCGGATACTGCAACTGCAAGAACGAATGCTTTGCAGATTGTGAATGATTGGTATGCAAAAACGGACAGCACAACAACACATGAACTTGGATTTAATTCATTAAACGATAACGAGCAATATGCAAAAACGATGACCATGCAAGTATCGAGCCCGTGGTTTAAATATTTTATTCAGTTTGATCCGCAGCCTTATCTTTCAAATCTTAAAAAAGTAAAAGTGCTTGCACTCAATGGCAGCAGAGATATACAAGTTGTAGCGCAACAAAATTTACCTGCAGTGAATGCGGCATTAAAAGAAGGAAGAACAAAAAATTTTGAGACAAAAGAATTGCCCGGCTTAAATCATTTATTTCAAACATGCAATAAATGTACGGTGCAGGAGTACGGACAATTGGAAGAAACGATCGCTCCAATTGCATTGCAAACAATAGAAGACTGGCTTAATAGAAATGTAAAATAAAAAGCTAAGAGTTTTTAGCTGTGAGCTTCGGGCAAGAAAGTTAATTGTCCGCAGCTTTCTTCAATATGAATTATCTCGCCCACGCATATCTTTCATTTAATGAGCCTGCAACTTTAGTGGGCAATATGATCAGCGATTTTGTGAAAGGAAAAAAGCAATTCGATTTTTCACAAGACATTCAAAAAGGTATTCGTCTTCACCGGCACATTGATGAATTTACAGATGAACACCCATCAACAAAAAAAGCGAAGACATATTTTAAACCTGTTGTTGGTTTATATGCCGGCGCTTTTGTTGATGTTGCATACGATCATTTTCTTGCCTGCGACGAAAATGAATTTACAAATGAAAGCCTGCTGAAATTTTCGTTGTCTGTTTATAAAACACTTTCAGATTTTCAAGCTGTACTGCCTGAAAAATTTGCGCGCATGTTTCCTTATATGAAAACAGATAACTGGCTTTATAATTACAGAACTTTAAACGGAGCAGAAAAAAGTTTTGCCGGTTTAACGCGTCGTGCAAAATATTTAAATGACAGCACGCATGTTTTTAATGCTTTTAAAAATAATTATGCTGAACTATTGCAATGTTATAATTCGTTTTTTCCTGATGTGAAAAAATTTGCTTACGAAAATTTCAGTGCTGGTTAATTATAATATTTATCTGAATTCAAAATTTTACCATCAGCAGAAAGCTTTACAGAATACCAGTTCTTCTCATTACTTATTTTTACTTCGTAAGTAACATTTTGATCAGTTGCATATTCTGTAACGCCATTCACTTCGCAATCTTTATAATTTTTTTTCA
>JBEHXR010000128.1:0-9562 GCA_048498595.1 Bacteroidota bacterium | reverse complement strand
TCAAAAAATGGCGGATTAGAAATAATTACATCATATTTCTTTGGTGTTGATTTTGCAAATTCCTGAATAGATTTATTATAAATTCTTAGTCTCTCTTTCGATGGTGAGTTTTCAAAATTTTGTTTTGCTTGATCTGCTGCAGTTTCATCAATCTCTACTGAATCAATAATTGCATCATCATTCTTTTGCGCAAACATCAATGCTAATAATCCTGTCCCTGTTCCAATGTCGAGAGCATGTTTTTCAACTTTTCCTCCGCCGGAGGAGGTTGGGAGGAGGCTTCCAAACAAACACGCATCGGTACAAACTTTCATCGCACATTTATCCTGCTTAACTAAAAATTGTTTGAACTGGAAATAATCATTCGGCATAAGAAAATAAAGATGCGGAAATTGAACTAATTTTTAAACTAAAACCGTTTACTTTCGCCGCTTTAATTATGAATATTCTTTTGTTAGGCAGTGGCGGCAGAGAACATGCGCTTGCCTGGAAAATTGCGCAAAGTAAACATTGTACAAACTTATTTATTGCGCCTGGTAATGCGGGCACTTTACAATCCGGAAAAAATATAAATATTAGTGTGAACGATTTTGAAGCGATCAAAAAGTTTTCGTTACAAAATAATATTGAAATGATAGTTGTCGGTCCGGAAGAACCTTTGGTAAAAGGTGTGTACGATTTTTTTACGAATGATGACGAAACAAAAAATATTATTCTAATCGGACCGTCTGCAAACGGTGCGCAATTGGAAGGCAGCAAGGCATTCTCAAAAAAGTTTATGCAGCGTCATAATATTCCCACCGCTGCTTATGCTGAATTTACCAATGAAAATTTTGAGGACGGGAAAAAATACATTCAGCAACATAGTTTACCGATCGTTTTAAAAGCTGATGGGTTGGCTGCCGGTAAAGGAGTTATCATTGCACAAACACATGATGAAGCATTAAGCGCTTTTGAAGAGATGATCGTCCATCATCAGTTTGGTGATGCATCAAACAAGGTAGTAATAGAAGAATTTTTAGATGGAATTGAATTGAGCGTTTTTGTTTTAACGAATGCAAAAGATTATAAGATCATCGGTCATGCAAAAGATTATAAACGCATCGGTGAGGGCGATACAGGATTAAACACGGGCGGCATGGGCTGCGTGAGTCCGTTGCCTTTTGTTGATGATTTGTTCATGCAAAAAATCGATACGCAAATTATTCAGCCAACTATAAATGGTTTGCAAGCAGAAAATATCGTTTATAAGGGTTTTATATTTTTTGGTTTGATAAAGGTAAACGATGAACCATTCGTTATAGAATACAATTGCCGCATGGGTGATCCCGAAACAGAAGTGGTAATTCCGCGTTTAAAAAACGATTTGGTAGAATTATTTCAGAGTTTACATAATAATACATTGAAAAATGATGTTATATATTTCGACGAACGTGCGTGCGCCACGATTGTTGCTGTTAGCAAAGGTTATCCGGGTGAATATGAAAAGAATAAACCGATCAATATAAATGTCAGCGATACACTTAAAGATTCGTTCGTATTTCATGCCGGAACTAAAATTATAGATGGAGATATTGTAACGAATGGCGGGCGTGTATTGGCAGTAAGCTCTTTTGGCAAGGATATTGCCTCTGCAGTGCAACTTTCGAAAAGTGTTTTAAGTAATATTCATTTTGAAGGAATGTATTATAGATCTGATATCGGGTATGAATTTAAAATTTAAACAATTTCATGATGAAGTAAATGTGTACTTTTAATTTTAATTATTGAACTTTTAAGATTACTAAAATCACACCTTGTGCACATTAGTAAAAGCCTCTGAAAACACTTACAGAACAGCCTTGAAAATTCAAATATTTCGTACACCTTTGCGAACATTACAATAACTTAAAGTAACTAAACATATAATGGGACTTTTTAATTTTTTTACACAGGAAATTGCGATTGACCTCGGCACCGCAAATACCCTGATTATACATAACGATGAAGTAGTGGTAAATGAACCATCTATTGTTGCGCTTAACAGGAACAACCCGAAAGAAGTTTTAGCTGTGGGCAAACGTGCATTAATGATGCACGAAAAAACACATGAAAGCATTCGCACTGTTCGTCCTTTAAAGGATGGTGTGATCGCCGATTTTAATGCTGCTGAATTAATGATTAAGGAAATGATCAAAATGATCTATCCTAAAAAACCGTTGATTGCACCAAGGTGGAGAATGGTGATTTGTATTCCATCGAGCATTACGGAAGTTGAAAAACGTGCCGTACGTGACAGCGCTGAACAAGCCGGCGCAACAGAAGTTTATCTTATTCATGAGCCAATGAGCGCTGCACTTGGAATTGGTATTGATGTGGAAGAGCCTGTTGGCAACATGATCATTGATATTGGTGGTGGCACAACGGGTATTACAGTAATTGCGCTTGCAGGTATTGTTTGCGATCAAAGTATTCGCATTGCCGGTGATGAATTTACTGCTGATATAATGGAAGCACTTCGCCGCTATCATAGTTTATTAATTGGTGAACGTACCGCAGAACAAATAAAAATTACTATTGGCGCTGCCATGAAAGATTTGGAAACACCGCCGGAAGATATGGCTGTAAACGGTCGCGATCTTGTTACGGGTATTCCGAAACAAATTATGGTAAGCTACCAGGAAGTTGCGGAAGCATTGGATAAATCAATTTTTAAAATTGAAGAAGCCATTTTAAAAGCGCTTGAAACAACACCCCCTGAATTAGCTGCAGATATTTATCGCAGGGGTTTGTATTTAACCGGCGGTGGTGCTCTGTTACGTGGTTTGGATAAACGGTTAAGTCAAAAAATAAAATTGCCTGTTCATATTGCAGAAGATCCGCTGATTAGTGTTGTGAGAGGAACAGGATTGGCCTTGAAAAATTATCAGCGATATCCTTTTGTAATGAAATAAAAAAATTTGAATCGATGAATCCGAAATTCGAAAACTTTGTTGCTCGGATTTCGGATTTTTAATTTCGTGCTTTAATGCGCAATATAATAGCCTTCATACGTCAGTTTTTCAACTTGTTTTTTTTCCTTGTGTTGATGGGAATTTCACTCGCCATCCTTATCAATTATAATCAAACATACCAGGTAGTTTTTTCAAATGTTGCCAATGAAACAACCGGAAAAGTTGGTGCTCAATACAACAACGTTGAATATTATTTTCGATTGAAAAAAACCAATGAAGCATTAGCTAAAGAAAATGCAGAATTGCGCGGATTATTAAAATCAAGTTTTGAAAATCCTGACACCTCATCCGTAATTAAAATTGATTCTTTATTAAAAGATACTTTGGGTCGTGTACGTAAGTTTAAATTTCTGCCTGCTAAAGTTGTAAACAATGATGTATCTGATCAAAATAATTATCTAACACTTTATCGCGGCAGCAAACAAGGCGTAACAAAAGACATGGGTGTTATTAGTCCGCAGGGGATTATTGGCAAAGTGATTTTAGTGAGTGATAACTATTGTCGTGTAATGAGCTTACTAAATCGCAACGCGAAAGTAAGTGCAATGACAAAGAAAGGTTTTTATACAGGTCTTGCAGATTGGGATGGAAAAGACCCGCGTTACATAACACTGCATAATATTCCAAAATCAGCGAAAGTAAAAGTTGGCGATAGCATACTTACCAGTAATTTATCAGGAAGTTATCCGGCGGGAATTATGGTTGGAACTGTTGCTGCCATTGGCGGAGATCCAGGCAGTGGTTTTTATGAATTAAAAGTAAAAACTTCAACAGACTTTTACAATTTGCAATGGGCATATTTAGTTGACAATATGATTTGGGCTGAAGAAAAACAATTGGAGTCTCAAACACCGAAAGAAAAATGAGTAACCTCTTAAAAAATATTTTCAGGTTCATTTTATTTATACTGGTGCAAGTGTATATCTTCAACAAGGTGCCGCCTGTACACCAGTTTGTAAAACCTTACATTTATTTCCTTTTTATTTTATGGCTGCCATTCAATATGAATCGTGCTGCACAAATGCTGGTCGCATTCTTATTCGGATTAACGCTGGACTATTTCTCGGGCACGCCTGGTTTACATGCAATGCCTTGTGTTTTTATAGCATACCTGCGACCGTTTTTATTAAATCTTTTAATACCACAAGAAACAACACAGTTAAGCTTTTCAGAACCTTCTGTAAAAAGTATGGGTTGGGCATCTTACAGTACTTATGTGCTTATACTTACTTTTCTTCATATAGCATTATTGGTATTTATTGAATGGATGGAGTTTGGTGATTTTCTTTTCTTCATTGGCAAGGTTACCGCAACAACAGCACTCAGTTTAGTTTTAATTTTTATTGCTGAAATGCTTTTTCCAAGACAAGGAAAAGTGAGAACGAATGCTGCGCTATAATTTTAAGGTGAGAATTTAAAGCGAAAACAGCTATCTGATTTTTTAAATTTTTACTTTTTACTTTTGAATTATACATGCGCAATTTAGAAGATACATATCAGCATAAAGGTTTAAGAAAAAAACTAATTGATCAATTAAGAACGAAAGGCATCAGCAGCGCACTTGTACTGGAAGCAATGTATAATGTACCACGACATTTTTTTTTAGATTCTGCATTTGATAAAATTGCTTATGAAGATCGTGCTTTTCCAATAGGGCAGGAGCAAACAATTTCTCAACCTTATACTGTAGCGTATCAAACGCAATTATTAAATGTACATCGCAACGATAAGATTTTAGAGATAGGCACGGGAAGTGCTTACCAGGCTTGTGTTTTAGCAGAAATGGGCGCTTGGGTTTTTACCATAGAGCGACAAAGAAAACTATACGAAAACAATAAAAGTTTTTTTTTCAAATCAAAATATCCAAACATAAAATTTTTTTATGGCGATGGATTTGAAGGCTTGCCTGCTTATGCTCCTTTCAACAAAATTTTAATTACTGCTGCAGCGCCTGAAGTGCCGCCAAAATTAGTAGCACAATTAAAAGCCGGCGGGTTAATGGTGCTGCCAGTTGATGAAGGTGATAAGCAACGTATGTTGCGCATAACAAAAAAGGAAAATGGCGAGTATACGGAAGAATGGTTCGACTATTTCTCCTTTGTGCCGATGCTTAAAGGCAAGAATAACTAAATAAAAAAGCAAAGCCGGCATAGCTGCAAACTTTGCTTTTCATCTGAAGTAATTTATTCAACAACTAATTTTTGTGTATCTACACCTTGCTCTGTAACAATTTTAATTATATAAACACCTTTACGTAAAGATTGTGTTTCAATTGGTATTTGCTGATTGATTGTTATATTATTCAGGGTCGTTTTATAAACTATTCTTCCGTTTAAATCGCTTACTGAAATAGCAGCTTTGTCATAATTGTTCAAAGCATATAAAGCTGTACTATTTCTTGTTGGGTTCGGATACAAATTCCAATGGCTAATCAAATCACTCAAACTTATTCTTTGTACAGATGAATATTGATAGTTGCCTTCCTTATCAATTTGTTTAATACGATAATAATTGTAACCGTTTAAAGGCACATTATCTGTGAAAGCATATTGATGATTTCCTGAGCCCGATGTTGCAGCGATTACAGAACCAATTTTTGTGAATGAAACTCCATCATTGCTTCGTTCTATTTCAAAATGATCATTGTTGATTTCATCTTGTGTTGTCCAACTTAGCAAAACAGAATGTGCTCCATTTTTCTGCGCAGTAAAACTTAACCAGTTAACAGCCAGCACAGCATCTTTTATATTCTTGTTTGTGTAAACGTAATATTCGTCTGGCTGCAGGGTAACAGAGTACGATGTTGAATTAACGGTAATTGTTTTTGTAGTTAAATAACTATACCATGTACCCGTTGAAGGAAAAGTTACTGTTGATGTTTTTGCATTCAAACCAAAATTGCCAAGCACCATTACTGACAGATTGTTGCCAACAATACTTTGCCATTTTATGGTATCAGACAAATTATAATTAATGTTACCGTTAATAAACGTTGATGTATAATCAGGATAAGTTTTTAAATGAATGAGATCTTTGTAAACATCATATAAGGCTTTTCTGTTTGCATCATTATAAAATTCCCAGTGCGGAGGCTTAGGATCTAAGCGGCAATTGTTGTTAACGCTTCCATCTGTGCATCGATTAATGGAAAGATCATAACCCAGCTCACCAAACTCCCACAGCATTTTTGGTCCTGGTTGTGTTGCCCAAAACGCTGCAGCCATTCCATCTCTTGCTAAACCTGTGGAAACATTTTTTATGTTATAACTTCCGCTGCTGGCACCATATTGTTCATTTTTCCATTGCAATCTTTCTTCATCGTGGCTTTCCATATACGTAACTAAATTCGGTTGCGTAAATCCATAGTTCTTAAAAATGCCACCGCTAAAATCCCATCCATCTTTATAACCCATCGTTGCCTGGTTATAGTTATAGTTTTCATTTCCCCACACCATCATTCCATAATTTGTTTCAACAGTTTCTTCGCTGTGATCTACAAAAATTTCTAAAATGCAATAACTGTTTGTTGATGCAGTTTGCATATCGTCATAATATCTTTTCCAAATATTAATACGACCAGTATCATAAGCATCCCAGGTGCCTTCATTACAATTATTACCGGTTCCATCGCAACTTTGTTTTTGAGTGAAGCCACCTGCAAGATCCCAACGGAACCCATCGACTTTATAGTTCTTCAGCCAAAAATTAATTACACGATTTACGAATTGTTGCGTTGCTGCACTTTCATGATTAAAATCATAACCAACATTAAACGGATGTTTTGCATATTGATTGAACCATGGATTGTTTGCAGCCGGAATATTATTCGTTCCATCCCAATACATCTGCACCATTGGCGAAGAACCAAATGAATGATTCATCACCATATCCATTATTACTGCCATGCCGCGTTTATGACATTCATCAATAAATTTCTTCACTACATTTTCAGGTCCATAAGCTTTATCAGGCGCAAAATAAAAATCAGGATTATAGCCCCAGCTATTGTTGCCTTCAAATTCATTAAACGGCATCACTTCAATTGCATTAACACCAAGCCTTTGCAAATAGCTTAATGTATCAGTTAATGTTTGAAAATTTCCTGCTGCAGTAAAATCCCTCACCAGCAATTCATACACAACAAGATTCTGCTTATTTGGTCTTGAAAAATTATTTACCTGCCATGTATATGCAGTTTGTTTTGTTTGCAGCACACTTACAATACCTGTTGTTTTTCCTGTTGGATAAGCTTTAAGATTTGGATATGTTGTTGATGAAATATATTGATCATTGTTTGGATCTAAGATTTTTTCGCAGTTATAATCTGCAACCTTTAATGTGCCGTCAATTAAATATTGATAAGCATATTCAGTACCTGGCGTTAAACCATGAATGCGAATCCAGAAGCGGTTGCCGTCCGCTGTTTTATTCATTAAATAATTTTGCTTCACCTGCCAGTTAGTAAAATCACCTTCAACATAAATATATTGTTTCAGCGGTGCATACAAAACAAGCACTGCCGAAGTATCACCATGCTCATAATTAATTCCGTCTGTATCGCCTGCAGGTATTGCTGCAACAGTAACTGTTGGCTTCACAATAAACTGCATTGTGTCTGAAGCAGTAGTTCCGCTGGTTGCTTTTGCAATAATAGTTTGCGGACCACCAACGCTTACAGTTGTGTTTGCGCTAAGAGTTGTTCCGCTGCCAGATGCAACCTGTGTTCCGTTAAATAAAATACTTAATGTGCTGCTCTTGCTTGCTTTCATTGTAATGGAAAGCGCGTCTCCAACATTTTTTGTTATAGGTTCGGAAATAGGGTTGTATGTAGGCTGTTTATACGGCGCATCAATTCTTGCATATAAACCATTATCATAAACCGGCACAAACATATCGCTGCCATCCGCATTACGTTGCACCGTATTACCATTACCACTGCGAAAAAGAATGGCAATTTTTAAAATCTTTTCATTAGCATCAGTCATGTTAAAAAAACTTCTTAATCCACCTGTGATGGTATACTTCCATTTGTTGTTACCAAGATAAGTGCACTGTGCATGCGTATCTGTAGTTCCCCATGTAAATGGCGCGTGCTTCCAATCGGATGTTGAAGTGCTATAATTCGTAATAACACCAATGTGTACATACACATCTGTAGTTGGAGTGTAATTCAATAAACCTTTGTTACCATAATTTGCATCCATGGTAATGGTAATAGGCGTTGAACTTTCCTGTATAAAATCAGGCGTCCACGTTAGTAACTGAGCATTCGCCCTTACAATAATGAGCAGCAAAAAAGGGAGTAAAATTCTTTTCATATAACAAGCTGGATTTAGAGAATGCAATATATGTGTAAAAATTACACAACCAACAATTGTTTGAGATATTTTAGGAATTACTGATTAGCGGATGAAGGATCATACTGCACAACCACTTTTGCATTTTTTTTCTCATCGCTAGAAACAAAAAGCTGGTAGCGCTTTCCGCCGGTGGTAATAATCATCAAGGCTGTGTTTGGCGGAATAGAACCGAGATTATCAGCCACCATTACAAATTCATGCACCGGCGTATTTTCATCAGCTTTTATATTTAGCGTGATGGGTTTATCGGTCAAACCTTTTTTCCATGCAATTACTTCATTGTTGTCGTAAACGGTAATGGTGTCGCCATCAATTTCGCCATTATCATACAATTCAATTTTTATATCCTGCGCATTTGTGGTAATCGTTTTTAGCAAAGGATTGCTTCTTGATTTTATAACATCAGGAACAGGAATAATTTTTTGTGGAGGCGTGTTTTTTATTTCAGGTTGCGCTGGTGTTGTTACAGGCGCAGACTTTGCAATCGTATCTGTTTTTACAACAGGTGGTGGTGATTTTTTATTTTGATTTTGAGTTGTTGTTGTATTCGCAGGCGGATTTTTCTTTGTTGCAGTTGCGTTATCTTTCTTGATGATATTGATAAGCCGGTTTACCTGCGCTGTATTTTTCAAATCTAATTGCTCATTGAAGTCTGGTGCTTTACGCTTTATTTCAGCATTTGTTTTCGGGCCGATAATTCCATCTTGCGGAACACCCAATACTGCCTGTAATTTCTTTGCATTTGTTTTTGCAATATCGGGCACAGGTAATTTTATTTTAGCTGTATCATGCGGAACAATGATTGCTTTATTATTTTGTGTTATTGAATTAGGTGATGGTTTCTTCTTCAATAAAAAATCTTCTTTTGTAAAATCAGATTCCTGCACTCTTTCAAGATAAACGGTTCCTGATCCACAATCGCTTTTAGTAGCTGTGTTAATGCTTGTAAATGTTCCTTTTAAAATTTCCGTCATTCCATCTTTTGAATAATCAAGGTTACATGTCATAGCACAGGCGTCGCCGCTACCTGCCATTTTTAATTCAACCAAATTTGTTTCTTTTACTAAAAGGCTTTTTGCTTTGGGAAACCAAATGCCTTCAAAATTTGCCAATCGCCTGCTCGCGTTGAGTCTGGCGGCGTTGCCTGATGCGCAGCTCGGCCAAGCGGTGCAAACGCTCGAGGCGACCGGGCAAGTTGCAGTTTTGCAG
>JBEHXR010000127.1:0-9615 GCA_048498595.1 Bacteroidota bacterium | reverse complement strand
ATTAAACCACGAAGTGGTAAAATGATTATAGAAATATAAAAGGTAAAACGTTAGGCGAACCCCGAAAGGGTGATATACATAATGCCAAAAAATGCTGTCCGCTTATCCCCAACGCACATTCTTGAATAGTTTACTTCTTATCCTTTCTGCTATACTTCGTGCGCCTTTTTACCGCTTCTTCTTCGCCTCCGGCACAAAGAAAGACGAATATGAAACGAACAAGAGACGAATATGAAACGAAGAAAACATATTACTTCCCGATACAGAACATAGAAGATGCAGTACTATCACTGTACATCTGCAATAAAAAAACCCGGAACTGTTCGCCCCGGGCTTTTTATTGATTTGATTGGTTTATTTATTGTTTTATCAGTTTCAATGTTCCTTTATGTATTTTATCAGTTACTATAACCATGTAAATGCCTTGTGCAAAATTGTTCAACGGTATTTTTATGAAGTTACCGGTAAGGTTATCGGCCCTCCATAAAACAACACCTTGCAAATTTTCAACGATGGCGCCGTATGATCCTGTCACACCTTTCACTTCAAGTGTTGCGCTGGTTGATGCAGGATTTGGATAAACAGTTGCAGAGAATCCATCTCCTGATATTGCCTGGGTATAATCAGGTGTGTTGGTAATCTCAATTTCACCAAGTGATGCGGGCGTTGTAAAATCAGGTCCTGTTGCATATGCACTCAGAATAACCTTCGGATACTGGCAAATGCTTGCTACTTTCCACTCGTAAGTTGTATTCGCTTTTAATAGTTTCACTGTATCCTTGTTGCTATTTAATGTATCATTTTTCCACGTGGTAGTACCAACCTGCCGATATTTTACTGTGTACTTTTTCGCGCAACTTATCGTATCCCATTTTAATACAGCACTTGATTTACTTAAAACATTTGTTGCAAGATTAATGGGACTTCCGCAGGTAACAGTAACTACTGTTGGTGCACTGTATCCAATGAATCCTTTATTGTCTGTTACTTTAACCGTATAGGAGCCGCTTGTTTTAACGGTAATGCTTTGTGTTTTTGCACCTGTTGACCAGGCATAAGATTTAACCCCTACCCCGTTTATCTTATTGGCCGTACTTAATGTTACAGAATCACCGGAACAAAGTGTTGTTGACTTGTTTGCTGTAATTATTGGTGCAACTGTATTATGATTAAGTATTGTATCGGTCACATAATAATTGCTGCCAATAGAATATTCTCCACCCGGCGTTAAAAATATATTCAGAATCTTATTTGGCACCACTATGCTATCATTTATAGGATGAATGTACATTGTAACTGCAGCGCTATCTTTTGGTAAGCGTATTCTTCCATTCAATCCAATGATACCTGTTATACAATTGGTATCTTGTCCTTTATTGTAGGTAATTGTATAATCTTTATTAAGAATTGCATTGCCAGAGATATTATAATAAATAACGGCAGTATCAGTTACTTTGGAATTTCTTATAAACTTCACAGCAAGGGATCCTTTCGAATCTTCATAAATGGAACCCGGCGTCGTACTAATATTAAGTGCATCAGAACCTGTTCCATAAGTTGATGAGCCAACGGTAAAGTAAGAAGTATCAGGTGCAGTTTTAGTATTGCCGTTTACATCTGATACATTTTTTGCAATAACTCGGTATATATGTCCTGTATTTCCTATAATGTCGCCTGTAGGTACAACGATTATTGTATTTGCAAAAGCACTTGCTTGTGTGGTTACCGTTTGTCCGCTTGTGATATCTTTCATTTGAATTGTAGCCGCATTCAGTATTGTGTTTACATTTTCATTATAGCTGAAGGATATTTGCGTACCAACTGCATAGGTTCCTGCCGCAGGTTGCGGTATCCCAAATAAAGATGGCGCGGTTCTGTCAATAACACCCGACGCAACGGATGAATAAATAATGCGGCTTGAATTATCTGTAACCTGTAATCTTAAATTGTAAGCACCATCTGTAAGCTTGGAAGTTTTCCAGTAATACGTTGTGCTTGTTGCACCTAAACTGCTCTTTGCAATTGTAGTTATCGTTTTCCAAACACTTGTGCCCGGCACATTATATTGCACAGCAATATTCTTAAGCGTGGTTACTGTATAACTATCAAATACAACCTTTACAGAATCGTGATTTGATTTGTTCGATATCCAGTTATTCGCCGGTGATACGAGATTTACATTACTAACCGGTGATGCAAAATCTGCAGATAATTTTATTGAGCTGTATTCATGCGGGTTTCCATAAAAGCCTTGTACAACCGGTGCAAAGCAGGGATCTGTCATGATCAGTTCAAGATTATCATAATCATAAATTCCTCCGCCACTATTGCGTATAACACTTACTGTTACCGGCTGCTGACCACCATTATTAGGTATTATATAAGTAACACCATCCGGGCTTGAAGTACCACCGATCAATACAGTTGCACCTGCAGGATTACTGGAAGCATTTAAAAATAAAATGTATGGACGTTTACCACCAGGCGTTGGATCATTACTCAAATTATTAAGATAAATAGTGAAGTTGGCTGTATCTTTTGTTACACCTTTTCTTTCTGTAACATCTGCAGTTATCAATGGATGATATAAAGACACCGTGCCTTCTTCATGCGGGCATTGCGTTCCGCCTGCATACGTTTCAAACATGGGCGTGCCATAAACCGGATCTTTTTTAATATTCACGGAAACATAATCACCGGAATAATTTCCAGGCAAACCAGCGCTGTTATCAGACAACGTATAACTGGTGGTAGTAGAAGTAGAGCTGGTAAAACTGCTGTCTCCTCCTATTGTTGTAGAGAAACCTACGCTTACACCTGCAGTAAGCCCATTACCAGCTATTTCAAAACCAACATCTGTTGCAAGCTTAGCGTCAATATCCAGATCAAACTGGTAAGTATTCTTGTGATCATTAGTTAATGTACTGCTGAATTTATCAGAAGTACCATTACTAAAGCTTTTATTACCGATAACAGGCGCTGCTTTAATATTATCTTCATTCTGATCGATCAATTGTTGCCAAACTCCCTCCTGGTTTCTGAAAAACCTTGCTGAGTCGGGATTTGTAGTAGCAATTGCGGCTCTCTCCAGCCTTGGTATTTCCTCATCACGCAAAGAACCTATTGTATAATCATACGTTGTTCCAACACCCGCTATATCAGTAACCATTATCGGTCTTGGATCGGGGATTTTGCAGGTGGCGCTATCCCAATCAATTTCAGTGCCTTCCCTGTAAGCGATGTTGAATGCCTGGCCTTTAACTATATCTGCATCTGTGCCAATGTAAGCAGGATCTTCACTGGTTTTTAAGGTTTCTACTGATGTGGTTGTTATCGTACTTTCATCAGTACTTGCATAGGTTTTTGTAGTATTAAATTCTGCATCAATCCCTAATTCCACACTGATTTCTGTTTCTACAAACATGCCTATTATTTCATCCAAACCAATTTTTGCACTTACAGAAGTACCAGCAGATAAAGCGCTCTTGCCTGAAAAACTTATTGTTTTGGAGCTGGACACTTCCTGTTCCCACTCTGCATTACTTGTAGAACCAGGAGGATCGTGCAATACAAGCATTGGCAGTTGTGGCGATACCGTAACGAAATTGGTGCCGCTTGGATCAACGGCTGCACCGGTAACTACCACTATTGGCAATGCGGGTTTTGCAGTATCCGTAGAGAAACTCCTGTTGATAACATCAGTGTATTTTGCAGTAATCATTTTTGAATAAGTTTTCGTGATGCCGTCTTTAACTATGTTTGGCTGGGCTGCTACAATTGAATCTGTAGCAATACCGTGAACTACAGGTACTGTATCGTAATTGAAGTTCCCGTCGTCAATAGAAATATCTGTTTTTATGGTTACTGTTCCGGTATCTGTAAGGCAACCACTGGTTGGAGGACCCTGGTAAACTTTAAACCGGATTGGGCGCTTTATGCCTTGCGGCCAGAAATCATAATTAGAGAAAGCTGGGCAGGTGCTTACGCTTGCAGAATCGTCTCTTAAACCATCAACAGCTATTTGCGGCGCCCTGTGATATTCTAAATTCAGGATTGTATCGCGGGCAGAAATATCTCTATAAACACTATTTACGCGCAACGTATCATTTCTGAGGGCGTTAAAATATTTAATGATGCTTTGCTGTGTTGTAGTTGCATCTGCATTATCATGGCCGCTCCAACTAATAACTTTAACAGTATAAGCACGTGCCGGAAGCCGGATAGAATACGTTCCGTTTGAATTAGTAGTTACACGTTTCCTGAACACTGAACCTTGTGGTAAGCTGTCATGCCCTATATGCAATGAATCATCAAATTCCAGAACAGCCCTACCGATAATATCGCCGCAACCCGCACTAAAGGTGCCGGAAATTACATGCGTTGTAGTATCTATGAAATTGATGTTCTTTGCCGGCCCGGTAACATTGAGTAATGTATCGGTTGGTTTAAATTTATGATTCAAATAAGATGGAGTGATTCTATATGCATCTGTGTATTTAATTATAATACTGTAATTGCCGTATGTACCAAGGTCGTTTGCATAACCTGTTTTAGAAGAATCGCTTGAATTATGGTTTTGAGCAACAGCTTTTACCAGCACACTATCTATAGGACCCTGTATCTTAACTACTTTATTATTGCTATTTAAACAACTATCACAAATTTGGTAAACCTGGCCTCTTATGCCGAATGAAGAAGAATCGAAAAATGTTATGTCAGGGTAGATATGTGCAGCACTGCTTAATTGTATAGAAACCGGCTTATATAAATGATGGTCTGACGTATCATAATAAACAAGAAAACGCACGTTGGCGGAATCCCGCGGCGTAGCTTGCGTATTAGAATGGTCGCCATAAAAAATGCTATCCATTTCAAACCGGCCGTCGCTGCCGAAAGTTTGAATACTGTCAAGATAACCTACCGCCCTTCCCTTAAGTGGCGTCAGGCTTTTTACATATACCCAACGCCCGGAAATGCCACTTCCATCTATTGCTTTTACATAACCGCTCACTTTCCCATTACGTATTCCGGTGCCATTACTGTATTTAGCTACAATTATTTTAACGGTATCACTCCAGTTGCCGAAACCACCATCTGCTATACAAGCATTATTACCACGCCTGTAATAAGTGGTTGTTTTTGGTTTGTCTTTATCAAAACGATAGGTAGTTGTTGTATCAGCAGTTTTTGCTGTTACAAAATTGATGTTATCTGTACTTTGTTGCCACCCTATAATTCCACCAACCGGAAGTACAGGATTTACAGTACTCGTTATTTTATCAGGTGCAAGTTCAGGCGGGTAAGCTATAGTATGTGCATTGCCAATTGAACCCGCACTGGCACTACAGGTATAGGTTAAAATAATTCTGCCATTGCCGCCCTTGGGAGCGAAGTTACCACCGTCACTTCCGCCACCACCACCGGGAAAGCCGCCAGGTAGTGGCTGCTGTGTTAAATTCCCGGCCGCTCCTGAACCGGCGCCGCACTGCCCAATACCAGGACCTCCGTTCGTCGTGCCATCAGCACCCTTACCGCAGGAACTGCCCGCAGCGCCGCCCCCGCTGGCTATTAATTGTTGAGTTACAATATCATACCCAGCTACTCCGGAACCTCCCGCAAATGAAACGGCAACATAACCGTCACTGCTGGGTGCGCCAGCGATCGGAAATCCACAGCCATAAATGCCGGCGCAATAGCTTGTAGCCCCATTTGCAACAACATAAACAGTATCGGTTGTGCCAAACGTAGTAATTAAAGCTTCATTGGTATAGGGAGCGACATAGCTCCCAATGTAAACCTTGTAGGTTTGGCCCGGCTGAACTGGAATAGCTGTAGTTTGAACAAATGCGCCACCTCCGCCTGACCAACCTCCGTCACCTGGTCCGCCGCCGCCCCACATCTGCAGTGTAACGCTAGTTACACCTATCGGACAAATCCAATTGTATGTACCGGCATTATCAAAATAAACATTGGTTTGTGCAAAAGCGCCGATGGTAAGGCAAACTAAAAGCTGTGCAAATAAGATGCGTAAAAACTGTTTCATAAAAGGAAGTTTAGATTACTTCATAAACTTATCTATATAGAAAGTGTGTTTAAGGCAGGTAAGGACGAACCAAGGCGGTGAGTGTCCGAAACGAGGAAATATTTATCAGGAATTTTAGAAGCTATCTATATTCAATATCAATAAGTTTTTCGGGTCGTCATTTCGACGTTAGGAGAAATCTCCTGAAGTTTTTGAATCATTAATAATCGAGAGATGTCTCGTTACCTCGACATGACGGTCACTAACTATTTGAATAATATAGACAGCTTCTTAATGAAGATGTTACGAGACGATAAATTTATATAGAGTGTTGCACTTTTTACTCAGGCGGCTTTTATTGATTTAAATTCAAAGAAAATATGCGTGCCATTATTGTTTTCTTCTTTCATCGTTCCACCTAATTGTTGTGTAAGAAGAGAAATAAGTTGCCCACCAAAACCAGTGCCTTTGATAGCACCTTCTTTCCCTATGCCATTATCAGATATTTGCATTTCTAAAACACCGTTTGTTTTTTGTTCTAATTTGATTTGCACTTTTCCGCTTCTCCCATCAGGGAAAGCGTATTTGATGGTATTGGTGAGCAGTTCGTTTACAATAAGACCAAGCGGCACTGCGGTATCTATATCTACATTTAAAGCATTCATTGCACACTCCACCTGCACTCTTTTATTTGCACCAAAAGAATCAAGTATGCTATCGCTGAGATTGATAAAATAATCCTTCATTTCAATGGCGCCAAGATTTTTACCCTGGTATAATTTCTGGTGAACGATACCTATGGATTGTACACGATTCTGTCCCTCGAGCATTGCATCTTTCGTATTCTTATCATCTATCTGGTTACTTTGAAGTGCAAGAAGGCTGCTTACTACTTCGAGGTTATTTTTTACGCGATGATGAATTTCTTTTAATAACAATTCGTTCTCTGCATTTCTTGCTAACAATGATGCCTGTGCAGTATTAAGTTCTGAAACCGTTCTTTCTATTTTACCATTTTTATCCTGCAATGCCAGGTTTGCTTTTTGTTTGTTGCGATTGTTGCGATAAAGAATTATGGAGATCACAAGCACACTTGCCAATAATGCAACAGTCGTAATGAAACGCACCTGGTCCTTCGCATCTTTTTCTGCTAAGTGCAGATCATCAACACGCTGCTTTTCTTTTATCTCTAATTGTTTTACCTGCTTTGTTTTTTCAACATTGGTAACTGTATCTTTTGCAATGTTTGAAATTTTTAGAAAAGCATAAGCTTTTGCGGGGTCTTTTTTCTCGTACAACTGCGACAATAACCCGGACGAGTTTTCTATTACTAAATAATTTTTAAGTTGGGTAGCGCCCTGCATGGCAAGACTTGCATATTTATTTGCTGAGTCGGTTTTGTTATCATTAAAATAAATGGTAGCCAATTCATTTTGTACTTCATTTTCAAAAAACACTTCATCGGTTTTTTGCGAAGCATCTAAGGCTTGCGTTCCATAATTAATTGCTTCATCATATTTTTTGAGTTTGCTGTTCACTCTCGCCAATATCAACATAGGGTAATCTGCCTGGAATGGAAAATATTCCTTTGAATAATCCAATGTTTCAAGCGCAAAATGAATGGCAGAATCCAGGTGGTTCATTCTTTCATGTTCCTGTGCCAACAAAAACATCGCACTCCATTGCGTAAAATGATCTGCCTGTTTAATGTCAGGATGATAATATGCATTTTGCGCCCACTTGAGCGCTTCGTTATCGTCTCCTAATTTTTGATACAATAAGCCCATCATATTGATACCATATATCTGCCGTACAGGCGCATATTTTTTACTCAGGTCAATAGATTCATAAGCGGTGCTAAAACCTTTTTCAAATGAAGAAGTGATAGCGTAAGAAAATGAAAGCGCTTCCAAACATTCCAGTTCACCCATTGGAAATTTAATTTTCCTTGCGAGGTCAAGGCCTGCATTTCCGTATTCCACGGATTGGTTTGTATTGCTGAGTGTGGTGCCCCGGCTAAGCCAATAAAATGCATGTACCTTGTTGGTATCAGGCGTATTGCTTTTTACAATATTATTCAAACTGTCTTCTGCACGTTCATCCATTGGAGCGGGTTGCGCATGTAGTGAATAAGACATAAATAAAAATGCCGGCAGCACCATGTTTTTTATATGCAGCCTCATTCTTTTCAGCAAAAAACAAACAGCGGAATACATAGTTCTCATTTTGTGATGCAGTAATGCTGGTAAGTTTTGGTACGATGCATTCTTGGTTGAGCTTTATCTTCAACAAAAAATCTGATGTACAAGGTAAACTAAATTTTAATGCTGCATCTATATTTATCGATGTGGAAATTTCGATTCGTGGTTACAGAGTTTGCATGCGTTGCATTAATTTTTCCCGCATTCCCGCACCGAGTGGTATTGCTTTCTCACCAATCATTACATCCGATTCCAGTACCTGGTCAATGTGTATCATATTTACCAGGTAAGAGCGGTGAATGCGCATGAAAAAAGGTATTCTTAATTTCTCTTCAATCAATTTAAGTGTTACGGATAGCAGGAATTCTTTTTGCCGGCAGAAAATGCGGGTATAGTTTCTGTCCGCTTCCATATACAAAATATCCATCAGCATTATCTTCACCATTCTTCCGCCATACCGCACAAAAATGCGGTCGGTTAAGATAAATGGATGTTCTTCCTCCACCTCGATTGGTTGATCTAAATTAGGATCTGTTCCAGCCATCTGAATTATGGTAAGTTCAATAGCTCTTTGCAAATCCAATTGCTTAAAAGGTTTCGATATAAATGCAGTTGGCCTGGTATATTTTGCGCGGTTAAAAGTAGCCTCATCTGCATTGGCAGTAAGATAAATTACGGGAATGCTTTTTCGCTGCAAAATAGCCGCGGTTTCAATACCATCAATTTTGCCTTTTAAATTAATATCAAGTATTATTATATCAGGCTTGTTTTCTTCCACATTTACAAGTGCATCTTCGCCGCGGGGTAATATGCCTGTTACTTCATAACCGAGGTTTGTAAGCAACATCGATATTTTTGCGCCGATGAGCATTTCATCTTCTACCACTAATATTTTTACTGATGTATCCATTAAGTAATAAGCGCAGGAACTGAAAACCGTTTATGTTGGAAAATGCATTGACAAGATCTGTTGTCAAAAAAATACAAATATCATTGCATTTTTTTATAAGCAATGATATTTGCTTGATATTAATTGATGCCGGTTTTTTGAAAGTGGTGTACTACACTATCGCATATTTATAGTTGTTTTCGTATCATTAGCTATCATTGCCTATCACTGTTGCCTATAATTTGTCCCCTACTTTCCTAATCGGTTACAATTTCAAATTAGTAACCGATTTAGTGATTCAATAAATGGCTAATAAAGGCGAATAAATACGAAGAAAGGCAAGAATAAATAGCTGAGAAAGAAAGTACTCGCAGCGAAACGCGCTATTTACGCATGAAGGCTATTTTCCGATACAAAACTTACTGAAAATATAATCCAGCATATCTTCATTGGATATTTCGCCCGTTATTTCTCCAAGATAATAAAGACAGCGGCGAATATCT
>JBEHXR010000126.1:0-9622 GCA_048498595.1 Bacteroidota bacterium | reverse complement strand
ATTTCCAGTTTCCTTCTGTTATAACTTCAATTTTATCATCAACTAGTTTAATAGCCGTTTGGTCATCGATCAAATATGAAGGCATGGATAATGTTGCGGCAAGCTTTTCATAATTCTCCATTGAATTTTCCGGGAACTGTTCATTGTCAAGATGCGGATGAATAGCAAAGGGAAGAATTCCTAAACACTTATCACTTTCTGCCGGTAATACATGATTATTATAGGTTGTTCCATAACTTGTCATGATCATACTCCCCGCGCTTAAGCCAACATAAACAATCTTGTTCAGCAATGATGGTAACATGGCTGCTAAACCTGATCGCTGCATCCAATATGTTAGGTATTGACAATCGCCGCCACCCACCAATAACACATCTGTTTGCTGCAATAACGTAACCCACAATTCCTGTTTTATGCTGGGCAATGCAGTAAGTTCTAATAATCCCAACGATTTCCAGCCTAAATCGCAGAAGGGATCGCCTAATGTTCCGCAGATAACCCTGCGTACAATATCGCCGCCGTTGCGAATTCCGTATATCGCTGTTGGAATAAACAATGCTGTGGATTCAGTAATCGGTTTGCCTGACAGTTCTAATAATGCATTGCGAATACTTGTGTTGCTGATGCCTGCGGATGTAAGAAGCAGTTTCATAGGTTTGTAAATTAGCTAATTTATGTTGAGCATTGTATTGCATTCTCTTTGTGGCAACAACTTACATAAGCAATTAGCGGATGCAGCGCACTGCTCATAGGCTTCTTTCTTTTATTTTTATTATTTTCAGCTTTCATTTCACACATCCAAAACTTTGATTTAAAATAACTGTACACTACAAACTGCAAACTGTTTTATGGAAGTTCATCATCATCCTAAAGTTGATTCCCATTTGCATGGGAAGAAAAATTTCAAGGAATATTTTTTGGAATTTCTAATGATATTTCTTGCTGTAACAATGGGTTTTATTGCAGAGAACATACGTGAAAATATTGTGAACCGCGAAAAAGAAAAACATTACGTAGAAAACATTGTAGCAGATTTAAAAACGGATACGGCAAACATTACTTTGAGTGTTCATATGCAAAACCTGTTGCTGAAAAAAATGGACGATGTCTTGAAAATACCTGTTGAAAAACTTGATGAGCCTTCTATGCAGGATACACTGTATCAAAACCTTGTTCCTTTCTATGCATCGTCCTGGATTTTTGTTCAAAATAATAATACTGTAACACAGTTAAAAAATGCCGGTGGTTTTAATGTGTTTGCCAATCAAAAAGCAGTGGACTCAATTAGTGCTGTATATTATTACTATGATTCCTGGATAAAGATAAACGCTGATCTATACATGAAATCATATGAAAAGACCGCTGATATTGCTACGCAATTGATCAGGTTGCCCGAATCCATTTTCTCTTTCGATGATACGACGCATATACTAACTCCGATTGATAATAAAATAGTGATTCAGCATAATTTAATATTATTTGAGCAACTGTATTCAGACATACGCTTTCAAAAGGGAGAGTTGATTGTTTGCGTTGAAACGGAAAAGGAATATTTTCGAAAGGTTGAACGACTACTTAAACTCCTTCAATCGGAATATGATTTAAAATAATCGTTATTAAAAATTTTTATCATTATTACGAAATGAAGAAGTGAATTTGTGTAACGTAAATCGTGAATTAACTGCAAACTAAAACTAACCAGATTATGGAAGTACACATCATCCTAAAGTAGAAAAGAAAAATTTCAAAAAGTATTTTTCCGGAGTTCATCATAATTCTTGTAATTAAGAATAAAAAATTATAGCAATGTATTCCACATCCTTTTTGTTACGGCTGGTAAAAACAATTTCAGTGGCAGCTATTGGATTAATGGCTTTGCTGGTTGCTTTCGGTAACATCACCGATTATTATAGTAATTATCAGTTTGTGATGCATGTGCTTAAAATGGATACTACTTTTCCCGATAGTCATGTTCATTACAGAAGCATCAACAATATTTTCATCATTCATATTGCCTATATTTTTATTATAATAATGGAGGTCTTAATGTCATTTTGCTGTATTAAGGGTGCATGGTTGCTTTTTAAAAATTTAAAATCCGAAGCAGCACTATTTCACGCTTCCAAGAATTGGGCAGTAGCAGGAATTACAATAGGCATTGTTATTTGGTTTGTTGGCTTTGAAGTTATCGGCGGCGAATGGTTTGATATGTGGCAAAGCATGAAATGGAATGGACTGGCAGCTGCGGAAAGAATTTTGAGTTTTCTTATTTTGATTCTTATCTTATTACATCTTAGAGAAGAGTAGACCATAAAATAAATTAAATATGGAAGTACATCATCATCCCAAAGTAGATTCCCATTTGCATGGGAAGAAAAATTTCAAAGAATATTTTTTAGAATTTTTAATGATATTTCTTGCGGTAACGCTTGGCTTTTTTGCGGAGAACCTTCGTGAACATATTAAAGACAATAAAGAAATTCATGAAGATATACAATCTGTTTTAGCAGACCTTGAAAGTGATGTGGTGCATTTTAATGCTATATTGGATATGAATATTTATGGTTACTCTGCGGCAGATTCATTGATTAGTTTGTTGCATAACAACATCACAAACACAACACAAATATATTTTTATGCAAGAGTTGCCACTGCCAATGTTGGTTATTTCTATACCAATTCAAAAACCTTTGAGCAAATGAAAACTGCAGGCACATTGAAATTAATACATTCCCGAAGCCTGCTTGATAGTTTGGGATTTTATTATGTAACGTTTCAACTGTTATCACAGCAGGATGAAGTTGTAAGAAAAACAAACGACAATGTTCATAACGGCAATCATCTGCTGTTCGACAATTATGTTTTTTCCCAAATGAAAGTTGTTTTTGATAGTATCAACAGATCGCATACGGTTGTTCAACTTCCTTTGGGGCATCCGGCATTACTTTCAACAGATTATAAAAATGTAAATGACGTAGCATTAAATTATTATTATCTCTCTGCCAGTGCAAAGTTTGATTGCCGTGCAGCCGAACATCAAAAACAACTTGCAGTAAGGCTTATCGAATTAATTAAAAAGGAATATCATTTAGAAAATGAGTGAAGAAGAAAACCCAAAACTACAAACTGAAAACATGGAAGTTCATCATCACCCACACGTAGAAAAGAAAGGATTGAAAGAATATTTTTTGGAATTCTTAATGATATTTCTGGCAGTAACGCTGGGATTTTTTGCGGAGAGTTTGAGGGAACATATTGTTGACAAGGCACGGGAAAGGGAATACATAAAGTCATTTCATACTGATCTGCAAAGCGACCAAAGAGATCTTCCGGAATTAATAAATGCCATTAATGAACAACAACTTAAACCCGGGGAATCTTTACCGGTTTTATTGGGCAGGGCAACCCTAACTACTGAAGCAGATTCAATCTATTTTTTTTTTAGAAGCTTCATAAGGCAGCAAGGGATCAAAGCTTTTATAACTGATAAGACTATTGAGGAGATTAAAAATGCCGGCGAAATGAGGCTGATAACCAACAAACAAATTGCTGACAGCCTGGTTAATTATTATAAGGAAATTGTTATGATAGATTATTTGCAACAAACCCTGCTTGGTTTTAAAGCTAAACTAATTGACAATCTTCCTCTTATTCTTAAAAATGCAGATTACAGGGCTGTTATAAATAGTAATGATGACGTAATAATACCCGCACACCATGTATACCTTTTAAGCAGTGATCCCCTTGCTGTGAACAGAATTCTTATAGAAGTGGACGATATCAGGGCCTTAAGTAATACTATTAAAAGGGAGATACAATTATTGCTTAGAGAAAATAGTGAAATAGAAAAACTGATCAGGGCTAACTATAAAGTTGAAAATTAGAATACAATGGAAGTACATCACCATCCGCACGTAGAAAAGAAAGGTTTCAAAGAATATTTTCTGGAATTCCTAATGATTTTTCTTGCAGTGACGCTTGGATTTTTTGCAGAAAGTTTAAGAGAACACATTGGTGATAAAACGAAAGAAAAGGAATATTTAGTAAACATGCTCGAAGAGCTGAAATATGATACATCACAATATCACGCAGCCTTAAAAAAAATAAATTCACTAAACCCGGTGCTCGATTCATGCTATTTGAATGTAAAGCAAGCAGATCAATTTAATTATGTATTACAGGCGAAATGGAATACACCGGTAAATGAAGTTGGGGTTATTTATAAACCTGCCTTACCAACCATTAATCAATTAAAGAGCTCAGGTAATTTGCGTTTAATAGCAGAAAGGTCGATAGCTGCAAAAGTGCTGGAATATGAAACGTTTATTGATGGCATTTACCAGGATCATTATGCCAGTGTGGATGAAGCTAGAAAAAAAGTATTTTCATTGGAAGATGAGTTGTGTGATTATACAGATTTTAATGCGAAGCTGGGCGAGAATATGAAACACATAAATGGTCAGCTTAACCCTGAAGGCAGTGAGTTGTATGATATGAAAATTCTGATAAAAGATCCTGCAAAACTAAATGCACTGGCTAACAGTTTTGTGAATTTTAAAGCAACCGATTACGGTTATGCTACAGGGCTGAACAATGCTTTGAAAATTGCCACAGAATTATTGAGCCTGATTAACGAAAAGTATCATTTAGATAAAAATAATTATGAATAATTAACGATAAATTACGCGCTGTTCATGGAAGTACATCATCATCCTAAAGTAGAAAAGAAGAATTTTAAAGAATATTTTTTAGAGTTTATCATGATATTTCTTGCTGTAACGCTTGGGTTTATTGCTGAGAACATTCGTGAAGATCTTAGCAATAATGCAAAAGAAAAAGAATACATGAAGAGCATGGTTAGCGATCTGGTATCGGATACTACGATGCTAAATGATGCAGTTGAATTCAGCAGCAGGATAGGGAGCGGATTAGATTCATTATGCAACGTTTTATATACTTTTAATGGAACAGATTCATCCGCTTCTAAAATTTACAGGTTGCATGCCAGGTATTCAAGAATTATCGGGGTGAGCTTTGATGAGTCCACTTCAATTCAGCTTCGCAATTCAGATGGATTACGACTAATTAAAAATGCTGCAGTAAGAACTGCAGTTGTTAATTACTGGCGTGGTGAAGATGTAATTAACGGAATCGTTGAAAGAACTAACACCCCCTCTGATTTGGAGGCATCCTATTCCATCTTCAATAGAAGTTACGAGCGTTTTACAGGTCTTGAAGATGGTACCGGCATGTCCGTCGTATCTATTGATTCTAACGCCCGTTTGATGACAAGCGATAAAAATCAGCTGATCACTTATGCAAACAGAGAAAAAGCCATTGTGTCCCGCATCAATATTTTTTTAATAACTAATTTAAAAAAACAGAAAAAGAAAGCCGCAGCGTTAATTGATTTAATTAAAACGGAGTATCATTTAAAAGATGAGTGAAGGAAAAAGCAGCAAACTCAAAAGTTGTTGAATCAATGCAACTATAAACTGCAAACTTAAAACTACAAACTGCGAACATGGAAGTTCATCATCATCCACACGTAGAAAAGAAAAAATTCAAAGAATATTTTTTAGAATTTGTAATGATATTTCTTGCGGTAACACTTGGCTTTTTTGCGGAGAACATAAGAGAACATTACACCGAAAAAAATAATGCAAAAGAATATCTTGAAAGTTATCGTGATGAATTGCTGCAACAGCAGAATGTATTTTCAGTTTATAAAAACCTGTATCAAAAAAAAGTAGTTGTATGCGATAGCATTAAGAATATTTTTTTTACCGGTGAAGAAAATAATCAATTGCCAACATTAGCAAGATTGATGTTGTTTGGTGTTCAGAATATAGAAGTGCCTGTTAGTACGCCATCTTATGACCAGATGGTGAGTTCAGGCGCATTGCGATACATTCATAATATTCAACTGCGGGATAGCATGGCGGCATATCGCGGGCAACTGGAAACATTCAAAAACTATAATACACGTGTGCTCAACGGTATAATAAATAACACTTTTGAAATTGCCAAACTCGAAGATTTTCATGATATGGTTTCTGCTGACACAAGCCGGTCTTATAATATTTTATCGCACACGCCGGCAATAAAGTCTTTTCCAAACTTATCACCGCAGGAAAGACGTTCACTCGTGTTTTTTTATGAAGCGTATGTAGTGCAGGCGCAGAGTGATTTACGTCGTCTGCGTGTGTTTGATGCATCTAATGAAAACTTAATAAAAATGATAAATGAAGAGCTTGATAAATAATGTTGTATTGAAATAATTTAACTGCAAACTATAAACTACAAACTGAAAACTGTTTATGGAAGTCCATCACCATCCACACGTAGAAAAAAAAGGATTCAAAGAATATTTTCTGGAATTCCTAATGATATTTCTTGCCGTAACGCTTGGATTTTTTGCGGAGAATATAAGAGAGAAGATCACCGAGCATAAAAGAGCCAAAATATATGCAGCAACAATGGTCAGCGATCTTAAAGCAGATACAGCATCCTTAATACATTATTTAAACTATTGGGATTATGCTGCGAATAATGTAGATACACTTTTCCAGTTGCTTTCGAAACTTGAGCCAGCTAAAATTCCTTCCGGTAAACTTTATTGGTATGGATTATTTGGCGGCGCTCCCAATATATTTATTCCTAACGACGCCACTTTCCAGGAGATGAAAAGTGCAGGGGCACTCAGCTATTTCAATACCAACCTGGCTCAAAAGATCACACAATACGACCAGTTAACGCGAAGAATGAGAGTCTATGATGACCAGGATGCAACAATATTCAGCGAAGTAAGAAAATTGCGTTCGCAATTATTCTATGTTCAATTTAATGAACAAGCCAATACTGTTTATCAATCGACCAGGGGCAATAATAACCGACAAAAGATCGACTCTTTTATACAGAGCAATCCTCCCTTGTTAAGCACTGATAAAACCATTTTTAATCAATACCTCGAGATGGTGCGTTCAAGGTTTATTCCTTTAAAATTAAGGAACGCAGATACCTTGTTGACGTGTGCTACCGGGATCATCCGGGATTTGGAAAAAGAATATCAAATAGAAAATTGAATAAATAATGGAAGTACATCACCATCCTAAAGTAGCAAACAAAAATTTCAAAGAATATTTTTTGGAATTTGTAATGATATTTCTTGCCGTAACGCTCGGGTTTATCGCCGAAAATATTCGGGAAGGTTTTGCAGAACATCGCCAGGAAAAAGAATATATAATTTCATTTTATGAAGACTTGAAAACGGATACGATAAGACTTAACGCGCTTATCAATTTCGAAACAAATAAAATAGCGGAGCTTAATACATTGCAAAGTTGTTATGATAGTATTTTAAGCAACCAGCTACCTGCATCTTTATTAAACATCATTAAAAATTCACTTTCAAATAATCCATTCCAGATGAATGAACGCACCTTGCAGCAATTGTCGAATGCAGGGGGTTTTCGTTTGTTGAACAAAGAAGATGCGGATAGCATTATCAGCTACCAACAAAGTGGTAAGAGAGTCCAGGAATATCAATCAACTTTATACCAGCAATCGCAGGATAATTTAAGAAATGCATTAAATGATGCAGTTGATTTTACATCGTATTCAGGTTTGTACAGCAATGTTGCCAATAACCCCATGCCCGATGCCGACGGAATAAAAAGCTTTTTGTTTATCTCTCACGATAAAGCTGTGCTGAATAAATATTTTAATACCTTATTTCAGTATTTAAGAGTAATCGTACAACATAGAAACGGTTTGAAAAGATTGAATGTACAAGCTGTAAACCAGCTTGAATATTTTAAAAATAAATATCATTTTGAATAGCGGAAATGTTGAGATTAAAAATCATTCCGGAAAGAAAACAATTGAATATCATGAAGAAAATTTTTCTTCTCATATTTATAACTGTTGGTGTTTTAAATTCAATCGCTCAAACGCAAAATGCTGACAGTTTAAAACAACGGCTTAATCTGCAGTTGCCGGATACGGCTAAACTTAATACACTTGTAAGATTAGGATACTATTACCAGGATTCTAAACCGGATAGTTTGCTGTATTATGGAAAGCAAACACTTGCATTTGCACAGCATGCAAATAATGTAAGATTTATTTCTATCGCTTATTCTTTAATAGGGCAGTACGACTATATAGTGGGTAATTATTCCATCGCATTGCAATGGCTGTTTAAAAGTTTACAGTTAGCAGAAAATATTAACGATAGTAACCGCATTGCAAATACAAACAACTTATTAGGTAATTGTTACAAAGAGTATGGTGATTACCCAAAAGCAATAACACATTTTTTAATCTGCAAAAACATCGCAGCGCTTAGTCGTGATACAAAGCAAAATGATTTGTTTGCCAATCTGAATTTAGGTGAAGTGTATGCGTTGAATGGTATTGAAGACTCTGCATTGGCATATGCACAGCAAGCATATGCGCTTGCATTAAAATACCATTCCCGCTGGATAGGTGCAACATTAATGACGCTTGGCTATGTTCATAACAGGCTTAACAATAAAAACCTTTCGATTGAGTATTTTAAAGAAGGAATAGCATCGTACAAAATGAATTTTGGTAACTCACGCTATTTAAGTAAAGGCACTTTGGCAATGGCTGCTGTATATAATCAATATCACCAGGTTGATTCGGCAATATATTTTGCACATATAGCATTGAATGTAGCACAAGAAGTTCCCTATTTAAAAGGTGTTGGTATGGCTGCAAAATTCTTATCCGGAATATATGATTCGCTTCATATTATTGACAGCGCGTTTCTTTATCAAAAATTATATACAAACATTAATGATAGTTTAAACGATCGTGCTAAAATTGCAAGCTTCGAGAACGAAACATTTCTTGAACAAGTGCGCGAAAATGAAAATGCGCAGGCTTTGCAAAAAGCAGAACAGCAACGGGAACAAAATATTCAGTACGCCCTTATTGCGCTTGGCATTATCATTTTCATAAGCGTATTTCTATTGCTTAGCCGCAGCATAATCGTAAATGAAAAATGGATTGAATTTTTAGGTGTGCTTGGATTGTTGATCGTATTTGAATTCATCAACCTGGTTATTCATCCATATATAAGCGAAGCCACACACGATTCACCGATATTTATGTTGATAGTTTTAGTTGCCATTGCTGCCTTGCTTATTCCGCTGCATCATAAATTGGAAAAATGGATAAAAGAAAAAATGATCAGCAAGAATAAAGCGATAAGATTAGCGGCTGCTAAAAAAACAATTGAGAAATTGGAAAAGAAATAATTAGTGAAGCCCCAAAGGCTTCACTAATATAACACCATATACGACCCGGAATAATTGTTTCAACATTCATGGCAATTTTGATTGGTAAGACATCAACCGGCAGAGCCATTAATTTATTTCGTTGTAAAAACAATTGCACCATTTTTTGCTTTATCACCAAATCTTTTTAAAGCCGCATCCCGGTTATAAACATTGATCGTTTTTATTTTTTCAGGATCAAGTTTTCTAACTTCTTCCGGCGAATATTCCTTGCCATCTACAAAATATGCATCTTCTGTTGGCGGGTTCTGAATAATTTGTTTTACAATTTCATTTGTTTCAGCAAAGCTGACTTC
>JBEHXR010000125.1:0-9796 GCA_048498595.1 Bacteroidota bacterium | reverse complement strand
AATTGACAAATGATTCATCTAATTATTTGCACTTAAAAAATTTGTGGGATGAAAACATCGGCACAAAAAATAATTTGGATGCGGCTTACACACAATATGTCATTTCGAAAAATGAACTGCAATCTGCACATGAAAAATATAATTTGGCTTTAAATGATCTTACACTGAATTTACATACGGCACAAAGCCAATTGGCAGATGCACAAAATGATTTCAGCAACTATTATATACGCAGCCAATCAAACGGAACGGTTTTTCAAACATATAAAGAAGATGGGGAAAATATTAAACCCAATGATGTAGTTGCCATAATTGGCAAAACTTCGCAGCGAATAATAAAGCTTGCGGTTGACCAGGAAGATATTAACAAGATAAAAACCGGGCAGCAGGTTTTATTAAGAACAGACATTACCGGCAACAAGATTTATCATGCGGTTATTACACACTTATATCCTTTAATGAATGAAGCTGATCAAACATTTCGTGTTGATGCAATGTTTACAGATACAATGCAGCAGCCATTTATACACAGTTCCATTGAGGCGAACATCATCATACAAAAGAAAAATAATGTGCTTGTAATTCCACGTGCGGCAATGATTGCAGACGACAGCGTGCAGGTAAAACAAAACGGCAAAATAAAAACGATTGCTGTGCAAACAGGCATCAACACTTTAGATGAAACAGAAATTATCAAAGGATTAGATGAATCATCGCAGGTACTTCTTCCTGCACAATAGAATTTGCATGAATGTAAACTTCAGCATATCAAAAAAACAAATGCTCTCAAGAAAAAAGCAAACCGTTGTTGCTATTCTTGGTGTAACGTTTGGCATTGCCATGTTTATACTAATGATAAGTTTTATGCAGGGCGTTAATAAGTTTATTGACGACACTATGCTTGCTGCAACGCCGGATATTCATATTTACAATGATGTTAAAACAGATTATACGCATTCCATTGCCGGCGATTATTATAGAGATTCAAACACCTTAGTTGCCGTTTATCATCCAAAGCCAAAAAATATTGCACTCAACATAAAAAACGCAGATGGAATTATTGCTGATATAAAAAAAGATAATGCCATAGCCGCAGTTTCGCCATTGCTTAGTACGCAGGTTTTTTATAATAATGGACCGGTACAAATAAATGGCTATATAGATGGCGTAAACATAATTGAAGAAACGAAACTCTATAATCTAAACAGCAAAATGATTGAGGGCGAAACAAAAAACCTCTTAACTACAAACAATGGAATTATAATGGGCAAAGGGCTTGCAAAAAAATTAAATATGCGTTTAGGTGATCTTGTTTCATTGGCAACACCAACAGGCAGCACCATGCGTTTTCGTTTGGTTGGAATTTTTCAAATAGGAATGGGTATTGTGGATAATGTAAAAAGTTATGTAAATGTTTCAAGTGTGCAGCAACTGCTGAACAAAGACCGCAGCTACATTACAGACATCAATATTAAACTTAAGAACAATAAAAATTCCACCCGTGTAGCAGCGATGATGTATCGAAAATATGGTTACAAAGCAGACGATTGGCAAACCGCAAATGCTGCTGCAATGGCAGGCAGTACCAGTCGCAATGCGCTAACATACGTTGTAAGTTTTACGTTGCTTGTGGTTGCAGGTTTTGGCATTTATAATATTATGAACATGACCATTGCCAATAAGATGAAAGACATTGCAATATTGAAAGCGCAGGGGTTTGCACAAAGAGACATTGTAACAATTTTTTTATCACAATCACTTATTATTGGTTTTATCGGCGCTATAACCGGAATTATTCTGGGTTTTGGTTTGTCGTATGCTTTGTCTCGTGTTCCGTTTCCTGCCAACGATGAAATTTCATGGAAATATTATCCTGTTTTATTTAAGTGGACCTATTACGCTTTTGGTGTTTTGTTTGGTATACTAACAACTTTTGTTGCGGGCTTCATGCCTTCATTAAAAGCTTCGCGTGTAGATCCTGTTATAATATTAAGAGGTTGAGTTATGGAAGAAATTTTAAAAGCGGAACATCTCAACAAATATTTTTATGAGCCTGAAAAATTTCATGTGCTGCAGGATATTTCTTTAACCGTGAACAAAGGAGAATTTGTTGCACTCATCGGTAAATCAGGAAGTGGAAAATCTACGTTGTTATATTTATTAAGCACACTGGATACAGACTATGAAGGAACATTAACAATCAACAACACACAACTTACAGGCGAGACACAAAACGGGCTTGCACATTTCAGAAACGAACACATTGGTTTCGTTTTTCAATTTCATTTTTTATTACCTGAATTTACTACACTTGAAAACGTAATGATACCTGCACGCAAACTTGCAAAATATAATTTGAAAGAAATTGAACAGCAAGCCATGGAAAAATTGAGATTGATGGATATGGATGGCTTTGCACAAAAGCCATCCGGAAAATTATCGGGCGGACAACAACAACGTGTTGCCATTGCACGTGCTTTAATTAATGAACCATCCATTATTATGGCAGATGAACCCACCGGAAATTTGGACAGCGCAAATTCTGAAATTGTATTTGGTATTTTGCAGGATCTTTCACGAAACAAAAATAAATCCATTATTGCTGTAACACACGATATTGATTTTGCAAAACGTGCAGATAGAATTATTGAGATCGCAGATGGAAAGATTGTGTTTAAATAATTTATTGCATGTCAGCCTCCGGCAAACATAATGCTGTAACAAGTTATACAATGCACAATAAAGTTGAATTGGTGCGTGGAGGCAAAAAATATTTTGATTTATTAGAACGAGTCATCAACCATACACAAACTATTATTCATTTACAGGTATATATTTTTAATGAAGATGAAACAGGAAGCCGCATCATACATGCGTTATTAGAAGCCGCGAAAAGAGGTGTTGAAATTTTTATGGTGCTGGATGGCTATGCTTCAAGAAATATTTCAAAAGCATGTATAGAAAATTTAAAATCGGCAGGCATACATTTTCGTTGGTTCAACCCCATTTTTAAAAGCCGTTATTTTTATTTCGGAAGAAGACTGCATCATAAAGTTGTAGTGGCAGATGCAGCGGTTGGTTTAGTGGGAGGCATAAACATCACCAATAGGTATAACGATTTTGATGAGCCTGCATGGCTGGACTGGACACTGCACGTGCAGGGAGAAGTTTGTTTACAACTCAATAAAGTTTGTGCGGATGTATGGAACAGGTCGCGATGGGGTAAACAGCGTGCAACAAGATTCGTTCATCAGGTAAAAACAACAAAGCATGCTGAAGAATGTTTGGTGCGGGCACGCGTTAATGATTGGGTGCGGGGTAAAAAACAAATCACCAAAACTTATATTGAAATGCTGAAGCATGCACAGCATTCTGTTACAATTATGTCGAGTTATTTTTTGCCAGGTCGTCTTATAAAAAAATATTTAAGTGCGGCAACAAAACGCGGGGTGCAAATAAAAATAATTGCTGCAGGTGTTTCAGATGTACAGTTAGCAAAGCAAGCCGAACGTTATATGTATAGCTGGCTTTTAAAAAACAATATCGAAATATACGAATACAAAAAAACTATTTTGCATGGCAAACTGAGTACTTATGATGAAAGGTTTGTAACAGTTGGCTCCTACAACATAAATAATGTAAGCGCTTATGCAAGCATTGAATTAAATCTTGATGTGATGAATGTTGCATTTGCAAAAAAGACAGAAACAACTTTGCAAAAAATAATTTACGATGATTGCATACAAATTAACGAAGCTGACTATAGAGTGAAGGAAACTTTTTTTGTGCGTGCATGGCAACGCATTTGTTATATGGTTTATCGCACCATACTTTACCTTTTTACTTTTTATTTTAAAAGGCGCCACGGCTAATCGCTGAAGATTTCTCTTTCTTCGAACTCCATTAATTTATTAGTGATGAGTTTTTCTTCTTCGATTGCTTTTACAACAATTTCATGCAATTTTTCATGCTGCAGGTTTTCGCTTTACAGCAGCTCGTAAAGTTTATCCTTCTCAATCATATTTTATAATTGTTATTACAGCAAATACAATAATTTATTCTTTGTGTGAAATGATATTAATCATCAAAATAACTGATTTTGATTATGCACAGGATGCTGTTATTAATCATCGCTTGGGTTGATGTGCATCATGTAAAAACTATTGATGACTTTATAAGTTTGATAATATAAATTATGCTTCTATGAAAGAGTTAAATATCAGGAACCTTCCAACAGGAACTAATGAAATTGCAGCCTGGCTGATAATGCTGCTGGCAATAGTGTTTGGTTATAAATACATCAAAGAAATTATCGAATACGTTTTATTAAAATTGTACGAATATTTTATTCAACACAAGTTTTAGCAAAGTGTTTTAAGTTACGCACTACGCTTCTTTATTTCTAATAAGAAATTCATTCTTTTACAGCAACTATAATGTTATGCGTTCACCGGTAATGCAAGAAAAGACTGTGTCTAATTTTTATTAATAATGAAATGCGGGCTGTCAATTCCAATACCACATTCGTACAATTGAAACAGATCATTTTTTTTCGTAACCAGGGTTCTTTTATGCATGTCAAATACTTCATTGTAATTACAAAAAGATTTAAATGAGAAAGACTGGTTAAGCATTTGTTGCAATGTAATTGCAGGCTTTTTTGTTGCAGCATCTTTTTTCTTCTTTCGTGAAAATATTTTGAACATCTTAAATTTTTAATGAAAATATTTAACCGTAAAACTATTTTGGATGACTGCTGTTAGGCGTTTGTATGATTGTGATCAGCTAACTTTTCTCCATCTTTTTAAAGAAGGCAATACATTAACAGCCTTATTGGTTACTTCACTATGCATATGCATCTCCTTCATTTTTTGCTGAATGAAAGATGACATTTGTTCTACTGTCATATCCGGGTTTACAAAGCTTCCGTTCTGATAGCAATACTTGCAATATTCATAATTTTTTGAACCATCTTTTTCAGTGCCTAATAAACTCTCATCGGTTAAAGGCATGCTGCAACTCTGGCAAATATTTTCTATGTTCATCGTTTAAAAATTTATTGTGTGAGATTAGCTGTTTGCGATCCATCCGCCATCAACAGGCATACAAACACCGGTTACAAAAGAAGCACTGTCACTGCATAGCCACATAACCGCATTTGCCACTTCATCGGGCTTTCCCATTCTGCCCATTGGTTCCATATCAATATATCTTTTTTCAACTTGCTTGTCTTTACCTGTAACGCGATCAATCATCGGCGTTTGAATAACACCCGGGCAAACTGCATTTACACGAATGTTTAGTTTTGCATTTTCTAATGCTGTTGTTTTAGTTAGTCCGGTAACACCATGTTTGCTGGCAACATAAGCCGGCAAAGCAGGAAAGCCAATAAATCCTGCTACAGATGCGCAATTCACAATCGCACCTTTTTTTTGCTTTATTATTTCGGGAATTTGATATTTCATGCAAAGCCAAATACCTTTTAGGTTTACAGCAATTGTTCTGTCCCAGTTTTCTTCCGTGCAATCCTGCGTGTTTGCAACAGCACCTTCAATACCGGCGTTGTTAAAAGCAAAATCAAGCCTGCCAAAAGTTTTTATTGTTTCATCAATCAATGCTTTTACATCAGCACTTTTAGCCACATCGCATTTTATAAAAATGCCTTTGCTGCCTGCAGCTTTTATCATGTTTAATGTTTCCTGCATTTTATCTTCTACAAAATCTGCAACAACAACTTTAGCGCCTCTTGCTGCAAACGCAGCAGCAGTTGCACGGCCAATACCATAACTTCCGCCGGTAACAATAGCTACTTTATTTTTAAAAATTTTTTCCATAAAAATTATTATAGGTTTTGGGATGATCTTACTTCTTCAAGTTTCTCTTTATATTTTACGAGTTGGTGTTTTATGCTATCTAATAAATTATTTAATGCTGCTTCAAAACTTTCTGCTCTTTCTTTAGCAAACAAAACATTTTGAGGCACGATAATTTTTGCTTCCATGCAATAATCATTTTGTTCATCATTGTTTTCTTTAAACAATTTTATATCGACTGAAATAACGCGACTAAATATTCTGCCTGCGCTTTGAATTTTTTTCCTGATTTCTTTTTTAAAATTGTTTGAAACGTCTGCGTCGAGCGATTGAATAAGTACTTCCATAAAATAAATATTAACCCAGCAAAACTAAAGGCTCACCTATGCGGCTTGTATAACCAATATCATTTAGAAGTATGATAATTGTCATTAGAATACACAGGGATAGCTTTTATTTATTGTTTAAAATAAAACTGGCGGGCAATCATAATCAGAATCATTATAACGGTTGATGAACATCAGCTATTACTTGTTTAGCAAACTGCAACTTGCATGTATAATTTTTAATCAAAAACTTATCTATGAAATCAAAATTTTTTTCTCATGCAATAATGGCTTTATTATTTATAGCCATTACATCAGGTGTTTATGCACAGGAACAAATATTACCACCTGTAACCGTTACAACTACAAGTAATGTAAATAATGCCGTTTCAAAATCTTTTCAATCAACTTTTAAAGATGCTACTAAAACCCAGTGGTATAAGGTTGATCGCGATTACCTCGCAAGCTTTATGGCGAATGATCAGAAAAATCATGCATTATTTACAAAAAAAGGTTACCTGATTTATCACATAACTTATGGACAGGAAAAAAACATGCCTGACGACATAAGAAAGATTGTGAAGACAAGCTATCTCGATTATAACATCACCAGCGCAATTAATGTAAAAGAGGCTGGACGAGATATTTGGGTAGTGAATTTAGAAACAGATAAAAAACTAATTCTTGCACGCGTTGAAGATGGTGAGCTGGAAGAAGTTGGAAATTATAATAAGACCATGTAATTATAAAAAGACTATCCGGGGGAAGGGCATCTGCAGTTATATTTTTTTAAATGCAGGTGCTCAATTTTTTAAGCGATTGGCATCATGTTAAATTGATGTGTTGCCGGAGATTATTTATCTTTAAAAAAAACTTATGGCCAGCGATCCAAAAAAAGAATATCCATTGCCACGCTCGCATTTTGAAGTTGACTGGGGTGGAACAAGAATAGGATTTACTGAAGTTTCAGGCCTTTCATTTGAAACAGAAGTTATTGAATATAGAGAAGGCAGCAGTAAAGTTTCTAATAAGCAAAAGATGCCTGGCTTAACAAAATATAGCAACATTACTTTAAAGCGTGGTGTTTTTTTGGGCGACTTTGAATTTTATAACCTGTGGCTTAAAACTCAATTTTTTCAGGAAGGCGCTGCTGCTTTTAGAAGAGATATATTAATAAAGCTGCTTGATGAAGAACATAAACCTGTTATTACCTGGGCTCTTATTAAAGCATGGCCCTGTAAAGTGGAATATGGAAATTTAAAAGCTGACTCTAACGAAATATTGATTGAAACATTGGAATTGGTACATGAAGGGTTAAGTATTGTGCAATAGTAAGGTCCTAATAATATGATACAAGCATTTAACTTCATTGTACGATTTATTGGATTATCTAATATTACTTCTTCATCAAATGAAATAATAGATTCAAATTTCCAATCTATAACCGGTATAAAAGCTATAATTGATTTTGAGGAAAATTCTTCTGCAAATATTCATGAAAGAGCAAACGCAAAAACAATATTTACGCCTGTTGTTTTAAAAAGAGCAATTCCTTTGCCATTACAATCGCCCTTACTGCAATGGATTTTAAAGAATATTAGTGAACCGGGCTTTAATATATTACCTGAAGTTTTGATTGAGGTTTTAAATGAATCTGAAGAACCGGCAACTGTTATAAAACTTCGTAACGTTTCTTTAGTTAGCTGGAGCCTTGGAGAATTGAATGCAGAAAAAAGTGAGTTATTAATTGAAGAAATAGCATTGGCATATACTTCATTAAGCATTCAATAGATTTATTGTTTATAGTTATGTATAGAACGTAATCTTCTTTCTGCAAATTTTTCTAAATAACGATTCATGGACCAACTTCACTAATGTTGCTCTATTAAATAATTATTATTCCTCTGCTGTTTTATTCATCAATCCTATCTTTATCCAATGAAAAAAATTATAAGTGCTGCTGTAGTTTTTACATTAATTATTGTATCCCTTAAAAGTTTTTCGCAAGAAAATAAATTACAACAAGCAATAGAATTACCTAATGGCTGGCGTTTAACACCTGCAGGAAAAAGTTTGCAATTAGGCGACTTGCCTTTAAACATTGCAGTATCATCAACAAAAAAATATGCTGCTGTTACCAATAATGGCGAAAGCACACAGAGCCTTCAATTAATAGATGTATTGCATGAAAAAAGATTAGGCAGTATTGACATTCCAAAATCGTGGCTGGGTTTAAAGTTTAGTGCTGATGAAAAATATTTGTATGCAGCTGGTGGAAATGATAACCGCATTTTAAAATATGCGATTATCAATAATAAATTAAAGCTTATAGATAGTATTAAACTGGGTGAACCTTGGCCCATAAAAATTTCTCCTGCAGGAATTGATATTGATGATGCAAAACAAGCGATGTATGTTGTTACAAAAGATGACAGCAGTTTGTATGTTGTTAACTTGAAAACAAAATCTGTCGTTCAAAAATATGCGTTAGGCGCAGAAGCATACACATGCTTATTGGCTAACAACAAAAACGAGTTATATATTTCTGTTTGGGGCGGCGATAAAATAAAAATCTTCAATACAATAACGCAAAAATTTACTGATAGCATTTCAGTTGGCGATAATCCGAATGATATGTGTTTATCAAAAAGCGGAAAATATTTGTTTGTGGCGAATGCAAATGACAATAGTGTTTCTGTTATTGATATAGCAGCGCGCAAAGTTTTAGAAACGTTGAATACAGCGCTGTTTCCAAATGCACCGGTTGGCTCAACAACAAATAGTGTAGCATTAAGTGCCGATGATAAAACTTTATATATCGCGAATGCAGATAATAATTGCCTGGCAGTTTTTGATGTGAGCAATCCCGGCAAAAGCCTGTCAAAAGGGTTTATACCGGTGGGCTGGTATCCAACATGTGTAAGAATAATCAACAACAAAATTTATGTAGCAAATGGCAAGGGTTTTACTTCTATGGCTAATGCGCCGTTCGATCCTTTTAATACACGTTCAAAAATTGGTTACCAAAGTGGCGATAACAATAACTGGTACATCGGCGGATTGTTTAAAGGAACGCTAAGTATTATTAATGTTCCAACGCAAAAAGATTTATCTGCATATACGCAGTTGGTTTATCAAAATACGCCATACACAAAGCAAAAAGAAACAAGTGCTGATGGCGAAGAAGGGAACCCTGTTCCTATGAAAGTGGGCGATTCATCACCCATAAAATATGTGTTTTATATTATTAAAGAAAACAGAACATACGACCAGGTTTTAGGGGATATGCCTGAAGGCAATGGCGATACAAGTTTGGTTTTGTTCGGACAAAAAATTACACCGAACGAACACGCCATCTCAAAAGAATTTGTTTTGCTTGATAATTTTTATGTAAATGCTGAAGTAAGTGAAGACGGTCATAGTTGGAGCACAGGTGCATATGCAACGGATTTTATTGAAAAGAATTGGCCAACAAATTATGGTGGCAGAGGCGGAAGTTATGATGGTGAGGGCGGGCGTGCTGTTGCAAACAACAAAGAATATATATGGGACGACTGCAAAAATAACGGCGTAAGTTATCGCACTTATGGCGAGTTTGCAGATGACTATAAACCAAATATTACAGTGCTGAAAAATCATATTTGCCCTTATTTTACA
>JBEHXR010000124.1:0-9821 GCA_048498595.1 Bacteroidota bacterium | reverse complement strand
AACGGATGATGATATGCAGTGTTCGAGAAATATTTTAAGTCAATATGGAAACATGTCTTCACCAACAGTGTTGTTTGTACTAAAAGAAATCATAGATAATCTTGATGAGAAGCCTGCAAACATTTTTGGAACTGCATTTGGTCCTGGTTTAACCATGGAAACATTTTTATGCACCCGCAAATAAATCTTCGCCAACGTTCTTACACAAAAGAGTTATTAGATAATGATACAATTCCTTTTGAAGATATACGCATTAACATGCGTGAGATTGACATCATAAATACATATCTCGGCGGGCATAACATAACATTAAACGGTTTCAAAAAATTATTAGGAAACAGAAAGTCAATTCATGTTTGTGAAATTGGTTGCGGCGATGGAAATAATCTTAATGTTATAGCAAACTGGTGCAAAAAAAATAATATTCAATTTAAATGCACCGGCATCGACATTAAACAGGAATGTATTGATGCAGCGAAAAAAAAATATAAAAACTTAAATACAGAATGGATTGCGAATGATTATAAGCAAACTTTATTCAATACAAAACCTCATATAATTTTTTCAAGTTTATTCTGCCATCATTTTACCAATGAAGAATTGGTTGAACAGGTAAAATGGATGCAGCAAAATTCAATCATAGGTTTTTTTATAAACGATCTGCAACGAAACTGGTTGGCATATCATTCAATAAAAATCATAACAAAAATTTTCTCCTCTTCTTATTTGGTTAAGAATGATGCGCCGTTAAGTGTTGCACGCGGTTTCTATAAAAATGAATGGCTGTTAATTTTACAAGAAGCAGGTTTGAAAAAATTTACAATTGAATGGAAATGGGCTTTTCGTTATTTGATAACTTATAATAATGGCTGAGCAATATGATATAGCAATTATTGGCGGAGGTCTTGCAGGTTTATCACTTGCTTGTCTTGCGGCTGATGCAGGTTATAATGTTGTATTGTTTGAAAAAGAAGAATACCCGTTTCACAAAGTTTGCGGCGAATATATAAGCTTTGAAAGTTATGATTTTTTAGACCGGCTCGGTTTGCCTTTGCATGAATGGAATGTACCAATCATAAAAAAACTGCAGTTAACAGATATAAGAGGAAAGGCATATAATTTTTTATTAGATCTTGGCGGTTTTGGTGTAAGCCGTTATAAACTTGATAATGCTTTATATCAACTTGCTTTAAAAAAAGGTGTTGACGTTTTCACAAATACAAAAGTGAATGATGTGTTTTTTGAAACTGATGCGCACATTATTCAAACAAATAAACAAAGCACATCAGCAAAAATTGTAGCCGGCAGTTTTGGTAAACGCAGCAATCTGGATGTAAAATGGAAACGCAGTTTTGCAGAACGAAAAGTAAGCAAGCTTAATAATTATATCGGCGTGAAATATCATGTGCAATTAGATTTTTCAAAAGATGAAATTGCGCTGCACAATTTTAAAAATGGCTATTGCGGAATTTCGGCAATTGAAGATGATAAATATTGTTTGTGTTATTTAACGAACGCAGATAATCTTTCGGCAAATAATAATTCGATAAAGCAGATGCAGGAAAATGTTTTGTATGAAAATCCTGCTTTGAAACAAATTTTTACACAATGCGAATTTTTGTTTGAAGCGCCTGTAACAATCTCTCAGATAAGTTTTGATAAAAAAGCGCAGATGGAAAATCATGTGCTCATGTTAGGCGATGCAGCAGGAATGATAACGCCGCTTTGCGGAAATGGCATGAGTATGGCAATGCACAGCGCTTTATTGGCTTTTGAACAGATCAATTTATTTCTTCAAAAAAAAGCTTTAAGAACAGAGATGGAAAAAAATTATGAAAAGAGGTGGAAAGAAAATTTTTCATCAAGGCTGGCAACCGGCAGGCTTGTGCAAAGGTTTATGGGAAATAATTCAACATCATTATTCTTAGAGGTTATGAGCCGCATACCTGTTTTATCAAAAAAAATTATTCAGTTAACGCATGGAAAAAGGTTTTAAAATGCTGTTTCGGCAAACTTTAGTTTTTTATTAATAATATTTAACTGATAATCGCATCTATCATAAAAAATAAATGAAACCATTTTTAAGCTTGATCATTTTTATTGCGTGCATTGTTTCCATACAAGCCCAACAATTAAAAACAGATTTACAACCGGTAGATACAAAAAGTGAAGTAAAGTTCACCATAAAAAATTTTGGCTTAAATACAAATGGCTCATTAAGTGGTTTAAATGGAACTATCAATTTTAATCCTTCAAATCTTTCAGCAGCATCGTTTAAAGTTACGCTTGAAGTAAATACAATTAATACAGGCATTGGTATGCGGGATAATCATCTCAAGGGAGAAGATTTTTTTAATGTTGCAAAATATCCTAACATCAGTTTTGTATCAACAAGCATAAAAGCTGAGAATAACGGATATATAGCCACAGGGCAGTTAACAATAAAAGGCATAACCAAAAACATTTCATTTCCGTTTACCGCTGTTTCTCAAAACGGAGGAACACTTTTCACAGGAAGTTTCAGCATTAACCGCAAAGATTTTGGCGTTGGGGGAAGCAGCACTGTAATGAGTAATAATGTGGATGTTGATCTTAAAGTTTTTGCGCAGTAAATCCGGTTAAACATATAAGACTTTTACCAACGAACCAGGTTTGGCTGATATGGGTTTCTCCCTTACCTTTGCCGCCCTTAATTATTATTTAAACATTTAAAACAAAACAGGGTAATGAACAATTATGAATTGATGGTGATTTTTACCCCTGTGCTTTCTGACGAAGAATTTAAAAACGTTCAGAAAAGATATACCGATTTCATTGCAGAAAACGGTGGAAAAGCAGTGCACAGCAATCCCTGGGGTTTAAAATCACTGGCGTATCCTATCCAGAAAAAAACTACCGGTATTTACTGGGTTCTGGAATATGAAGCGCCATCCACCTTCAATGAAAAGTTGAAAATTCAACTTTTACGTGATGAGCAGGTGCTCCGTCACCTGGTTACTGTACTCGACAAATACGCCGTTGAGTACAATACAAAAAAGAGAAGTGGCGTACCTACACCAACTGAAAAAGCGGAGATTTAATTATGGCAAAATCAAGCGATATAAAATACCTGACTGCGATTAAGCCCGACAAGCAGAAGAAAAAATTCTGCCGCTTTAAAAAGTATGGCATTAAGTACGTTGATTATAAAGACGTAGAGTTTTTAAAGAAGTTTGTAAATGAGCAGGGAAAAATTTTACCGCGCCGTCTTACAGGTAATTCTTTAAAATATCAACGTAAAGTTGGCGATGCAATTAAAAAAGCGCGTCAAATGGCGTTGATTCCATACGTAACTGATTTATTAAAATAAGAAGCTGCGGGTTACGAGCAGTGAGCTGCGAGAAAAGCTCATAGCTCATGGCTCATGGCTTATAGCTAAAAAAATAATATGCAGGTAATATTAATACAGGATGTAGATAACCTGGGCGCAGCCAATGAATTGGTGACTGTTAAGAATGGTTACGCACGTAATTTTCTTATCCCGGGTAAATATGCGGTTGAAGCGAACCAGTCAAACAAAAAGCATCTTGAAGAGCGCATGAAAGTGCAAAAGAAAAAAGAAGATGCAATGCTTGCTGAAGTTAATAAAGTAATCAGTGTACTGAAAGAAAGTCCTTTAAAAATTGGAGCTAAAACCGGCACAAGTGGCAAAATTTTCGGCAGTGTTACTTCATTACAAATTGCGCGTGCAATACGCGATCAGAAAGGTTATCAAATAGACCGCAAGAAAATATCTATTCCTGATGAAGTAAAAGAATTAGGCACCTATAAAGCAAATATCGATTTTGGTAATGGCAACAGCACCGAAGTTGAATTTGAAGTTGTAGCAGAATAATTTCTTCAACAAAAAAATTGAAGCTCCGTAATTTTTACGGAGCTTTTTATTTATCTCACCCTAAGAATTTTTTGTTTCGCAACTGTTTTACCGTTTTCGTCTGTTAATCTTAAAACATATACACCTACTGCAAGCGTGTTCATGTTAATGGTAAATGTTTGTGTTCCCCCTGTAACAGAAACTTTGCCTGTTGTAATAAGCTTACCGGTAATATCAAACAGTGCATATTGATAAGCCGCGTCCGCTGCATTATCAATTTCAAATGTTGCAGGGCCGGATATAATTGGATTTGGATATACTTTAAGTGCAAAAGTATTTGCAGGAACGACACTGCTGTCTCCATTAAAGGTTACATTAAATGAAGCCTTCGTGTTACGCAATCCATCAAAGTACAAAAGATATTTATGTTGTGATTGTAAGCCATTAAGTGTAATAGTTCCGTTGCCGGTAAATGTTGAACAGGCAACAGGTTGCGGATAATTTTGCCCTGCCGGGCAAGATGAAACATCATACAAAGCCATTCTTACACCTTGCCCTGTGCACGATGAAAGTGTTGCAGGTGTAAGAGAATAATTGGAAATATTTAAAGTAACAACGCTGCTTGCGCCATTCATAAAAGCATAGTAAGCATTATTAGTAACAAATGTGCCGGTGTTCTTACAATCAACCTGTTTGAATGAGGGATCGTTAAACTTGTTGCTGGTTGCATGCACAAGATCAAAAAGAATATTGGTGTTGTTCTGTATTTCGGTTGATGGAAAAGTGGAAGGACATTCATCATTACTTATCGGCGTTACAGCAACCGGCGTCATTTCCTGTGCAAACAACCCGCAATTTCCATACGTATTATGTTGCGGTGTGATAGTATATAAACCGCCCTGGTAAGACGCGGCATCAAGCGATCTTCTGTTTACATAATCAAGAATAGCATAGTGCATTACTTTAGAAGGATTAACTGTTGCATAACCACTACCTCCATCTTCATAATCATCATTAATGTGTGCAAGATTTAATGCATGACCTAATTCGTGCAATATGATCATTTCAAGATCATAACTGCCTTGTGCAGGGAAACATGGACCATCATCCAAATTCAGATTAGAGCCTTGCGAAACGCCATTGTTTCTTATTAAAATATCAAACCCGGTTTTTTGTGCTGTCAATAATTTTGTACCTGATTCACACGCAGAGAACCAACTGTACGTTGCTTCTAAAACACCATCCGCCATTACAGGAACGCCTGTATTTGTATTATCAAACACTACAATATTTATTTGATCATCATCAACTTTCTGTGTAGTTGTAGTAGCACCAATGGTTAGATTAGCACCGATAGTTTCTTTCCATGTTGCCATCGCCCGCTCGAATGTTGCTTTTGCAGATGAAGTTGAAAAATCAACGCCGCCACCCTGCGTACTTGTGCTGTATTGAACGGTATAACCGCCCGAACCATTTGCATTCATCAATCTTGGCTCTCTTACATAATCTGTTGAGTTAACAGAAAATTCTGCATCGAGCACAGCAAAAAATACATTTAAATCTGTTGCAGAAGTAATCGTTGTTCCATCACTTAATACAACAGCAAATTTTCCTGTCGCTGCACGATCGGGAACACTTAAAACAATTTTAGAATCAGTCCATGAAAGTATATAAGGTGAGTTGTAATCTATTTTATAAGTTGGATTTGTTTTATCATTATTACCATCTTTAAATTTTACACCCGCAGAACCCGATGGAGCATCTCCAAAACCGGAACCATTAATCGTTAAAATATTATTTGTTGAATCACCTATAGCGCCTGCATGAACAGTTGCCGGAGAAAAAGAAGCAATTGTGCCCAGCGTTCCACCGGTGCCGTTACTTACATTGCCTGCATCCATATGCAAACTGGAGTCAATTATTTTTTCTGCAATGCCCAATCTTTTTCTTATAATACCATAAAGTGTTTGACTGATATTTTTATAATCTGCAAAAGGCGCATACGCTTCATTATTTTGCAAATCGTATTTCAAAAATCCCTGGTCGCTGCTGTACACATCAAACAAAATATTTTTTGTAAATGGTGAATGCAACTGTAAACTGTTCTCCAAACAGAAAAACATTCCTACATCATTTTTATGCAATTGCAATAGATCGCTTACAACAAGTGACCGGTTTCCAACGCTTCCACCCTGCGTTAAAACTTCAATTTGTTTTGAAATAATTCTCCCCTTAAAAAGTTTAGAAACCTGAATTGTATTGGCGGTATAAATAATAGTGTGTTGCGGATTCCAGAAAGAACGTTGATCCGTTACTTTACCTTCAACAATAAGAGATGCTTTATCAATTTTTTTTTCGATGGCTACTTTGTAAAGCTGCGCTTTGGCGTTTAAAAATAAAAGGGTCAGCAGTAAAAAGCAGGTTGCATAGCGAATCAGCTTCATTCAGTAATTGTTTTTCTTAACATTAAATATACGCCCGAAAGCGCTTTTTGTTGTTCTATATGCAAATGAAATATATTTACCGATATAATGGTTGCCCAAAAAATTGTTTTGACAATGCTTAGACAATTAGTGCTGCTTACCTGACACGAAAGAATATAACATGACCATTAAGAAACTTATTGCTTATGCATTTTGCCTGTTATGCTTTTCATCTTGCATGAATCTTTTGATTAAAAACAATAATAGTTTATGGTTTTACGCTTACAGCAGTGGCGAAATACCATCAGCGTTTTCGCTTACGCCTGCGAGTTTTTTATATCTCAATCCAAACAAAACATATACACTTGATTTTGGTGAATTTGATTACGGCAAATGGATAAAGCATGGCGATACACTTATACTGCATTCCGTAAACGGAAATATGAATAATTATATAGTGAATTATGAAAGCAGCAAAGATCTAAAGCTGAGTATTACACAAGATTTAGTATCTGATTTTTCAGGTGCGCCTTCCACATTTTCAACGGAATCTGCAAACCCATTTTCACTTGAAAATAATAAATGGCGCATGCATGCAACGCATAAAGAAACACCATCTGAAATAAAAATGCGTTTAATAAATCACTGTGCTTTCTGGAAAAATTATTTTTTATGGGCGCTTGATAATAAGGTTGAATATATTGATGTACGCAGCACGCCTACACCTATAAAAATTTATGGTAATGGTTTCGCGCTAAAAGAATTTGATGATTTGCCTGCAACATGGAAAAATTATTTTTATGATTCTGCAGATTGCAGGCTTGCAAATAAAATATTAGAAGACATTTTTAAAAATGAAAATATTGCGTGGGCAAATACAGACAACAAATACAAAATGTTTGCAGGTGCATTTGAACAGTTAGAAAGTTTTCTTCAAAAAGAAGATGCTGCAAATTTTGACGCTTCAAAATAATAAAAGGACCGCGAACAGTCCTTTTCTATTTTATTAATTAGTAAGCGAGACTATTGTCCGCCTCCGCCATTCCGGTTCATCATTCTTGCTCTCATTTCATCTTCATATTTATGAATTGCCTGTATTTGATCATCTGTTATGCCTGCAGATTTGTAACGCGCATCCATTTCTGTTCTCAGGCTTTGCATTTTTGTTTGTTTGTCTGACATGCTTGCTGATTGATCCATAAAAATATCGCGCATTTGCGGACGGAACTGCATGCGTATTGCCATAACAGAGTCCGCCATTGCATCAGATAATTTCATCGAATCTTTTAAATATGACTGCCATGCTTGTTGCATGCCGCCGCCATTTTGGGCAAAGGTTTTTGTTGCGCCTATTGATAGCAATATTGCGAGGCACAGAAAAATTTTCTTCATGATTTATTTTTTATGATGTTGCTGCAAATTATATGCAGATTATTGTTAAAGACGCAAAACTATTTTGCAGGTTTAATTTATTGCAGTCTTCTTCCTGTTAACTGTATTACTTTTTCTTTATAATTAATTCCGATGGGAATGGTTGCTTTATCAATTTCAATATTATTTCCATAAATGCTTTTGATATATGCTACAGCTACGATGTATGATTTGTGAACCCTGATGAATTGTTTCGCCGGTAATATTTTTTCCATTTCACTCATGGTTTGATGTGTTACCAATTTATAATCTTTTGTATGAATTTTAAGATAATCCTTCATTCCTTCTATATAAAGAATCTCAGAAAAGTTTACTTTAAAATATTTGCTGCCGCTTTTAATAAAAATATGATCCGCTATTGAATGTTCAATTTCTTTTGCCGGCTTATTAAATAATTTCCCTTCAACTATTTTATTAACGGTTTTTGAAAAACGCTCGAACGAAATTGGCTTCAGCAAATAATCAATAACATTAAATTCATAACTCTGTAATGCATATTGTGGGTACGCAGTAGTTAACACAACGAGCGGAGGATTTTCGAGCGCTTCAAGAAAACGCAATCCCGTCATACCGGGCAATTCAATATCTAAAAAAATAAGATCAACTTCCTGTTTATCCAAAACTTCTTTTGCTTCAAGCGCATTATTGCAAATGCTTACAAGTTCAAAATGATTTGTTTTTTGTAAATGAGACTGGATAACATTTTGCGCCAGCGTTTCGTCTTCAACTATGATGCACTTTATCAAGCAAACCGGGTTTTATAATTAATGATACCGTGAAAGCGTTATTACTTAAAATTACATCAAGCGTATGAGAATCCGGATACAAACTTTCCAATCTTTTCTTTGCATTCTTTATTCGCAATTCACTGCTCCTGCTTTCTTCTTTTTCGGTTTGAATAATATTTAATGCATGGGATGTGGGATACAATAAATCGAGAATGCTTTTACTATTTCTCAATCCTGTTCCCTGTATTTTTTTTGCCTGCGTTTCAAGATCAATGCTTGTATTGTTTATAACTGATAATTCAATTTGCTCAGGCTTCACTTTAATATTAATATAAATAAAAGCATTTGAGAAAGCATTATCAAATGCATGCTTAAAACCATTTTCAACAAAAGAAATAAATAAAAATGGCTCGATCATAATAGCGTCGGTCTCTCCCTCAATCGCAAATCTTATATCAGCGTTATGCCGTATTTTTTCAATCTCGATATAATTGCGGATGAATTCTATTTCTTTATTTAAAGGCACCTTGTCTTCATTGCATTCATAAATAAGATAGCGCATCAGGTCTGCTAATTTCACAACTACGTCCGGTGTTTTATCGCTCTTCTGCATGCTGAGTGCATAAATACTGTTCAACGTATTGAAAAGAAAATGCGGGTTTAATTGGGAGCGCAGGTATTTTAAACGAAAGCTGTTACTTTCTTTCTCAAGTGCTATCAACAGCTCTCTTTCATCTAAAGCTTTTTTAATAAAATAAATTCCGATAGCAATTAAAGTATAAAGACTGCTCCATAAAAACTCTCTTACAAAAGTGCCGGAGCTATAAGTAAAATAAGATTGCTCAGTTTGATTGGAGAAATCCCAGGCAATTGAATAAATACCAAACAGAATCAATTGTATAATCGCCAGAAATGAAATGGTTAAAGCAAAAAACCAGGCATATTTTCTTTCAAACAAAAATTTGCGAACAATTATTATGGAGTAAAAAATATAAGCAGGTAATATAAAAAGATTAATAACAAACAGAACCCACCAGATCTTTGAGTCATGCAAAAAAACTGTAAGAGAATTTACCAGCGGATTCATCAGCGCAAGCAAAACCCAGTATAATATTTCAATTCTGTAAGCTTTCTTTACTGGTCTGTCATTATCAAATTCCATCGCAGAAGTTTATATACTAAAATTAGCTCGTTTTAAAAAGTATTACTCACCAATTCGACAAACTGTCTTATAAATTCGATGAATTAAAGCGCAGGAGATCTTTGAATGAAGTTTCATTTTTTATACCTCAACCGGAAATAGTTGTCTTCTTTTTCTGCCGCGTATAGAATTAAAAATAGTAAATGCAGGTGCAATTAAAAAAAATATAAAACCGGACCAGCAGC
>JBEHXR010000123.1:0-9900 GCA_048498595.1 Bacteroidota bacterium | reverse complement strand
TTGTTGGCAAACATTTTCATTATACGGCTGATACGTTCATTCTTACCGCTGCGCATATTTTTTACATAAGAGCCCGCTTCCAAACGTCCGCTATAACAACGAAAGAAAGCCAAACGACCAACGAATGGATCAGTCATTATTTTAAATGCTAAAGCTGCAAAGGGTTCTTTCGGATTTGCTTTACGGGTAATTTCTTCACCGCTGTCAGGATCTGTGCCAACAGTATCCGGCAAATCAAGCGGTGAGGGAAGATAACGGCAAACTGCATCGAGCGCCGTTTGTACGCCTTTGTTTTTAAATGAAGAACCGCACAACATAGGCACAATGCTTAAATCAATTGTTGCTTTGCGAATCGCTTCATGCACTTCTTCTTCAGAAATACTAGCGGGATTATCAAAAAATTTTTCTAATAACTTATCATCATATTCTGCAACTGCTTCAATTAACTGCGCTCTCCAATAATCAACATCCTCTTTCATATCATCAGGAATAGGAACCTCTTTATAAGTCATTCCTTCAGTTGCATCGTCCCAAATAATTCCTTTCATCTGTATAAGGTCAACAACACCTTTGAAATTATCTTCTGCACCAATTGGCAATTGCAGAGGTACACTTTTTGCACCAAGCATTTCTTTAACTTGCGCTACTACATTTAAAAAATCAGCCCCTGCTCTATCCATTTTATTAACAAAACCAATTCTTGGTACACCATACCTGTTTGCCTGGCGCCAAACAGTTTCACTTTGAGGTTCTACACCATCAACTGCAGAAAACAAAGCAATCAATCCATCCAATACGCGCATGGAACGTTCGACTTCAACAGTGAAATCTACGTGACCGGGAGTATCGATTATATTAAAATAGTATTTTTTAGTATCGGCAGTTGGTTTTCCCTGCTGTGTAGGAAAATTCCACTGGCAACTAACAGCCGCTGAAGTAATGGTTATACCTCTTTCTTTTTCTTGCTCCATCCAGTCGGTAGTAGCTGCACCTTCGTGTACTTCTCCTATACGATGAATCATACCAGTATAGCGAAGAATGCGCTCAGTTGTGGTTGTTTTGCCAGCATCGATATGAGCAGCAATTCCAAAATTTCTTTGTAGTCTTAAATCGGCCATATAATTTTTAAGTTTACTTTACTCGTTTTAAAAGCAGGGTTATTAACTCGAAAAAAAATTGAGCGGCAAAGGTAGTTGTTTTTGAGATAGCAAATGGAACAGAATTGGTTAATTTATAGCAACAAAAAAGCCACTGAATGATCAGTGGCTTTATAATTTATTATACGAAATTAATGTCTGCTTAAGTTTGGATGAGGAGCCGGAACTGTGTTTGGTCCTTCTTCAGTAGTAGGAATCAAATCTACAGTATTGCCTGAACCTTCCATACCATAAGTGAATATAATGCGTGACTCAGAAATACCTTGTTTTTCTGTAAGGTAAGTCTTAATAGCATTTACATGATCCCAGCTAAGCTGTTGAGCTCTCTTATCAGAAGCACCGTAACCAACTAGTTTCACTTTACAATTTGGGTTTGCCATTAATTGCTGAGCAACATTATCAAGAAGTGATTTAGCTGTGCTATTCAATGTAGCGCTACCGTTTCTAAATTGAACGCTTGGCAAACTACCTATTGAACAAGTTGGAGCTGCAGGTTGAATATTCTTGCAGCATTCAGGTTCTGGGCAAGTACCAACACCATCAGCATTAACAGGGAAACAATTTTGAGGAGTAAGTTTTTCTTTATCACGGCAATCAGGAACCCCATCACCATCTGTATCAAGACTTACACCATGTACATCAACTGCACAACCTGCAGGTGTGTTAGGCTCCATATCAAACTGGTCAGTCACACCATCACCATCAGCATCAGGTAATACAACCGGAGGCAATTTCATGTGCTTTGGAGTAGCAACTTCGTTATAAATATAGTTGTTAGGATTAATCCACCACAATGGTTCTGTATGCGTAGAAGCATTACCCATATTAAAGTTTAATTTAACCGTAGAGTAAGCCATTCTGTCTGCGCCGCCACCAACACCATTTTTAGCATTAATATAGCCATCAAGGAAATCAACTCCAGTCATTGAGTTAGATATTCTTTCCTCAAATCCTAAATTAACTCTTGAACTAAGTTTGAATGAAATACCAGCACCAAAATCAACATTATTATACAATGCCTGGTTATTGTTACCCGCAAAATCTTTATGATAGGTAGTTATAAAATTGCTTGCATCTGCGGCATAAAGATTAGGCAATGCTGGATCAGAACCGTTATAAACCGTTCCTTTGTATTTAAAAGAACCAGAAACACCTTTAGAAACTTGAGTTGTTGCTAAACTATAACCGAGAAAAACATAATAGTTAACTTTTGGATTTCCTCTATGTGAGCTTATTGTATTTAATGACGCAATCAAGTCAGCACTCAAAATGTGAGTAACATCAGCTGAAAAAGGAATGTAGTAAACACCTGTTGTAGGATTCTTATACCCTGGAATTTTTTGCATACTTCCAGTATAACCTATCCGACCTGAAAATACATGGCTAAGAGGGAATCTGGCTGAAATGCTACCGGCTAAGCCGCCGCTGTACATCGCACCATTATCGCTTTTATGAAACATTGGTCTATCACCAATAACGATCGCATTCCCAGCACCAACACTCAATTCCCACATGCTGCGCGGTTTCGGCGGATATGGGTTTTGATAATTTGTAAACTCATTGTATTGAGGCATATTCTTCGATGAAATCTTTGAAGAATCATAAGCCCAGCTTGCATCTGTACCATTACTTGACATTGACATATTCGTTGTGTCCTGTGCATATGACACTGTTTGCAGTAGTGCTACGATTGCTAAGAGTAGTTTGAACTTTTTGCTTACCATAGGTAAATTTTTAAATTGTTAATGTTTCCCTTTAATAAAAAATTAAATACAAAATTATAGATTGGTTGTGAAATAGCAAATTTTAAAATCTATTTTTCTTTTTAATTCAACTCTATTGACAAATTGTTTATTCATTTTGCTGCATATCTGCTTATTACTTTTAAACATAACTTGCAACCTTTGATTAAATTAATGAAGAAAGCTATACAATTAATAGACCAAGATTTAACAAAGTTTGAAGATTATTTTAGCGAAGCAGTAAAAAGCAATGCTCCTTTGCTTGACAGAATAATGCAATACATTGTAAAAAGAAAAGGGAAGCAAATACGGCCGATGTTTGTTTTGTTAAGCGCGAAACTAGGCGGGGAAATAACCACAGCAACGTACCGTGCTGCCTCCTTAGTAGAGTTATTACATACTGCCACATTAGTTCACGATGATGTTGTTGATGAAGCGCCGGAACGCAGAGGTTTTTTTTCAATTAATGCATTGTGGAAAAATAAGATTGCTGTATTGGTAGGGGATTATTTGCTTTCTAAAGGATTATTGCTTTCTTTAGATAATAACGATTATCAGGTGTTGCAAATACTTTCCGAAGCAGTTAAACTTATGAGCGAAGGAGAATTACTTCAAATTGAAAAATCGCGAAATTTAAATTTGAAAGAAAATATTTATTATGAAATTATTAAAGGTAAAACAGCTTCGCTTCTTTCCTCCGCATGCGGAGCGGGGGCAAGTACTACTTTTAAAGAGGAGAAGAATATAGAAAAAATGCAGCAATTTGGCGAAAAAGTGGGAATGGCCTTTCAAATAAAAGATGATCTTTTCGATTATAGTAATAAAAACATTGGCAAACCAACAGGCATAGATATCAAAGAAAAAAAGCTAACGTTGCCATTAATTTTTACGCTGAATCGTTGCGACAAAACTCTAAGAAGAAAAATTATTTACATAGTTAAAAACGAAAATCGCAATAAAGAAAAGGTGCAGTTTGTAGTAGATGCAGTTAAAGAAAGTGGCGGAATTGAATATGCACAGGAAAAAATGCTTTCGTTTAGAGATGAAGCATTAAAAATTTTGCATGAATTTCAAGCATGTGAAACAAGAGATGCGCTTGAAGATTTAGTTAGATATACAACAGACAGAAATTATTGATGCAAAGAAGATGGAAAATACTTTCAGCAAATGAAGAAGAAGTAAACAGGCTAAAGAGTGATCTCGGAATAAATAAAACCCTTTGCCACATACTTGTTCAACGCGGCATTAATACATTTGATGCAGCGCATAATTATTTTCGCCCTCAACTATCGCATTTACACGATCCGTGGACGATGAAGGATATGCTTAAAGCAGTTACACGCATCATATCTGCAATAAATAATAATAAAAAAATTTTAGTGTTTGGAGATTACGATGTGGACGGCACTACTGCTGTTGCATGCATGTACAAATTTTTGCACTCTATTTATCCAAACGTTTCATTTTACATTCCACACCGTTACCGTGAAGGTTACGGTGTATCACGTGCAGGAGTTGATTTTGCAAAACTGAATAATTATTCATTAATCATTTCTCTTGATTGCGGAATTAAATCTGTTGAGCTGGTTGCATATGCAAAAAGCATAGGTATTGATTTTATTATTTGCGATCATCATTTGCCTGATGAAAATATTCCGGATGCAGTTGCCGTGCTCGATCCAAAACAAAAAGATTGTAATTATCCTTATAAAGAGCTATGTGGTTGTGGTGTTGCTTTTAAATTAATGCAAGCCATAAGCGATGAACTCAAACTTCCGGAAGAATCTTACTTAAAACATATTGATCTCGTTGTGGTAGCTATTGCTGCAGATATCGTTCCTATTAACGATGAAAATCGTGTGCTTGCTTTTTATGGTTTAAAAAAAGTAAACGAAAATCCTGCAATAAGTTTAAAAGCTTTACTGCACCTCGCAGGTATGCAAAAGCAGGTCCATATCAATAGTCTTGTATTTATTATTGCGCCGCGTATTAATGCAGCAGGCAGAATGGACGATGCAAAAAAAGCCGTGCAACTATTTATTGAAGAAGATTATAACAAAGCGCTTGAATATGCAGGCATGTTGCACAACGATAACACCGAACGTAAAGAAGCCGATGCAAATATTACAGATGAAGCCTTGGCTTTAATTGAAGGCGATATCATTCATAAAGAAAGAAAAACAACGGTTGTTTATAAAGACCATTGGCATAAAGGTGTAGTTGGAATTGTTGCTTCGCGATTGATTGAAAATTATTATCGTCCAACAGTTGTGCTAACCAAGAGCGGAGATATTATTGCAGGCAGTGCCCGAAGCGTTCCCGGTTTTAATTTATATGAAGCCATTCATGCATGCCGCGAACATTTGCTGGGTTATGGTGGCCACTTTGCTGCTGCAGGTTTATCAATGTATGAAGAGAAGCTGCCTGATTTTATAAACAGTTTTGAAAAAATTGTTTCAGAAACAATTGATGAAGATTTGCTCACGCCGGAAATTGTTATTGATGCAGAATTAAATTTTGCCGAAATCAATACAACATTTCTAAACATTTTAAATCAAATGGAGCCGTTTGGACCGGGTAACATGCGACCTGTCTTTATCAGCAGAAAAGTAATGGATACAGGCTATTCAAAAATGGTGAAGGAACAACACATAAGATTTGTTTTACAACAACACGATAAAATTTTTACAGGTATAGGATTTAATATGGCTGATAAATTTGAATTGATAGAAAAACATGCACCGCTCGATGTTGTTTACACGCTCGACTGGAATGAATGGAACGGTGAAAAAATGATACAGCTAAAAGTGATTGATTTCGCACTTTCATCATAACCAATATCAACTTTAATAATAGATTTGCTGCAATGAGAATTGTACATGCAACCGAAGCTTTCGAAGGTGGAGTTATAGAATTTTTGCGATGTCTAACAAACGCTACTCCTGATATTGAACACACAATTATTTATGGCAGACATCGCTTTTACGAAAAAGCAAAACCATCATTTCCTGCATCTGTAAAATTTATTGCATGGAATGATATTGAAACAAATATTTCTCCTTTAAAAGATATTAAAGCCCTTAATAACTTAATAAAGATTTTAAGAAAAGAAAAACCATTTGATGTTTTACATCTTCATTCTGCAAAAGCAAATATTTTAGGCAGAATTGCTGCGAAAAGAATTGGTCAAAAAAAAGTGATTTACGCACCGCACGGTGCCACATTTTTACGACAAGATGTTTCTGCTTTTACACGAAATGTTTTTGCAACGATTGAAAAAATTGTAAGCATATTTCCTGCAAAAATTGTTGGTGTCTCAAAGTCTGAAGCAGAAGCTTATCATAAAATTGGAATGAAAGCGGATTATGTAAACAATGGAAAATATTTTCCGCAACATCCTCCAAAAAAAATTGATGCTCGTGTTTTAAATATTGTTACCACCGGTCGCGCCATGCAGCAAAAAAATCCTGCATCGTTTAATGAGATTGCTTCCGCATTTGTAAATAATTTCAATGTAAAATTCACGTGGATTGGAGACGGTAATCAACGCAACTTACTTTCATCACCCAATATAACAATAACAGGCTGGGTGCCGCATACAGAAGTGGAAAAATATTTAAGCGAAGCCAATCTTTACATCTCAACTGCATTATGGGAAGGTTTATCTTATGCAGTACTTGAAGCAATGAGTATGCGTTTACCATTATTACTTTCAAATTGTCCAGGCAATTCTGATTTAGTTGTAAATAGTATAAACGGATTTTTATATAACACTCCGCAACAGGCCATTGATTTTATTCATCAATATCTTAATCAAAAAGAATTATTGCAACAACATGGTGAAGCATCATTAAACATGTTGCAAACAACCTTTAATGTAGAACGCATGGCTGATGGCTATAGAAAAGTTTACGCATCTTTATAAACAACTACAACGTTTCTTTTTTCAGTATTGTCACTCTTAAAAAATAATAATGAAATATTTTATTGCACTGTTTTTTTTATGTGTAATGATAGCTTGCACCAAATCTTCTGGTAAAACATCATTGTCTTTAATTGGCCGTTGGAAGTTAACGGAAACGCTTGCAGATCCGGGCAATGGCAGTGGCACATGGATGCCCGCAACTACAGATTATATCATTCAATTTAATAAAGACAGTACAGCATCTCAAATTCCAATTACTCCGGCCTGGAATATAAATCGATATAGCGTTACGAGCGATTCAACAATAATCTTGTTTTACCCAAACGGAACAAACCAAAGTTTGTATTTTAAAATTGAAAACAATATACTAACACTAATGGGTGGTTGCATTGAAGCCTGCGGCTCTAAATATATAAAAGAATAGGGTTTATTATAATACAGTTATTTCTTACAAACCAATACAATCACTTCATCAGGTTCATCGGCTTCCTGTTTCAATGCTTCAACAGTAAGAGAGCCATTTTTTAATGTAGTGTTTATCGTTGCATTATTCTTCAACAAATAAGCCTTCGCAATTTTTTTATAAGGAAAACTATCAAGCTGAATGGTTGTTGATGAATCATTCAAAACATGCACAAACATGGTATCTCCTTTTTGTGTTAAACATCCCCATTTTTGCGGACAAATATATCCACCTTGTGTGTTGTAAATACTTTCTCCATAAGTACGCAACCAGTTGCCCATATATGCAAGTCTTTCCTGGAACTCAGGTTGAACAACTCCGTTCGGCATCGGTCCAATATTCAATAAAAGATTTGCGCCATAACCGCTTGCCTTCACCAATAAATCTATTAATTGCTTTGGCGTTTTATATGATGTATCTGTGATATTAAAACCCCATGAATTATTCATCGTTACACAAGATTCAAGCGGCAGTTCTGATGGTTTTTGAAAACTTAAACCGCTTTTATTTTCACCGGGTAAATCCTGTTCAAACATTTGAAAATCTTCGCCGGGCAACGGTGTAAGATGATGGTTGTTTCCAATTAAACATTGCGGTTGCAGTTTATGAATCAATGCATAAATTTCATCTAAATGCCAGTCAACTCTTGGCGTTCTGTCTGCCGCACCTTCCGGTGCTGTCTGATCCCAATATCCATCAAACCAAATACCGGCAATCTCTCCATAATTGGTAAGTAATTCAGTTAACTGGTTCTCCATAAATTTTATATAGTTGTTCCAATCGCCATGCACTGTTCTGCCGGTTCCGTGTCCCGTTCTTCCTGTCCAATAACTATAATCATCGCGCCGCCAATCAAGCAAAGAATAATATAAAAATAGTTTGATGCCTTGCTTGTGACATTCATCAGCAATCATCTTCACAATGTCTTTGTGATACGGTGAATTCATGATATTAAAATCAGAGTACTTTGTATCCCACATGCTAAACCCATCATGATGCCGCGTTATTAATGTTATGTATTTCATGCCCGCATTCTTTGCCATTGCCACCCACTGCGCTGCATCAAATTTTTCAGGATCAAAAAAATCCATCAACCTTGTATAATTTTTTACAGTGATGTTGCGGTTTTGCATTACCCATTCTCCATCACCAGGAATACTAAACGGTCCCCAATGAATAAACAATCCAAACTTTGCATTGCGAAACCATTCTCTTGCTTCAAGATTTTCTTTTGATGGTTGATAGTCTTGTGCACGCACTTCTGCAATAAAAATGAAAGCAACAAAAAGAATAAAGATGAATTTTTTCATTGAAGGCAATTTGGCTAAAGATAACAATAGAAATTTTTTTACATGATGATATTTGTTTGATTTTATTCCGAAGTTTATGCAGAATTCTTTTTAAATAAATGGCATAGTTTTTTGAGAATTAATAAAAAAAAATTTATGCGTGATTGGTTGCGAACTTTAATTGCTGGTTATGCCGGGTATAAATGGGGCGGTGGTTGTTTGGGAACTATACTAGTTTTCTTATTAGTTTACTGGGCACTCGGGCATTGCTAAAAACAAATTGCTTTTTCTTATAACAATCATCTAAGTACTACTTAGGTTGATTATTCTTTTCATTATACTTAAAACTTAATGCACCTGATGGGCATTTTTTTATTTGGTCTATCAATTCTTGTGTAGAAGCGTTCTCTATTTTAATCCATGGTTTTTCTTTTGGGCGATAAACATCAGGTAAAGTTTTTGCACAAATACCACTGTGCATACATTTTTCAGGTTGCCAGATGATAGTGATTTCTCCGTTCGAATATTCTTTGTGAAAATCCATTTTTAAAGATACTATTTAATCATGGGTAAATTATTTTTCCATCCGCTTAAGCGATAAATATAAAAATCAATCGCAGGTTTACCGCCTCTTGAAATAGAAATAGTTTTTACAAAATCTATCTGCGAATAAAATTTCTGATACATTTTTTTTGCATCATAAAATTCATCTGAAGGAACGATGCAATATGCTTTACTTAAATCAACTTTATCTTTTCGCAGCGCATTCATCCATAAATATTCATGGAGGTTTATTATTCCATCCAACCCAATCATTTCGATATTTAATGGTCTGCAGAAATAATATTCCTGGTGTGCGCCCCACCATTTATAACAAACAACCGGCGTATTTGCAGGCATAATTTTTTTACTTACTTCATCTGCATATAAACTATCAAATTGTTTTCCTGCTTCTTTCCATCCATAATTATCAACCGTTAAATCATTTGCTCCGCGATATGGCGATTTCATTTTTCCAAGATCACCAGGGTAATACAAAATGAATAGCGTACAAAAAATTAGGAACAACACATGCGTTGTAATTGCAGCAATAACGGTTTTCGGTAAACGAAAATTTAGATTCATTTCATTTAACCGAATTGCCGCAAGCGGAAGAAGCGTAACATAAGCAGGTCCGCTCCAGTGCGGCAATGTATCATCTCTGTACAATGAAATATATAACAATAGCAAAGCAAGCGGCAAACCAATCAGGTTATAAATTTTTAAAGCTGATGTTTTCTTAAGCTGATACTTCTTCCAGCGAAAAAGCGCCAGCACAATCAGT
>JBEHXR010000122.1:0-9914 GCA_048498595.1 Bacteroidota bacterium | reverse complement strand
CCTTGCGGATCGATGCGCAAAATGGTTCCCCAGATTTTCTGTTTATTATGTGCGATGAAAGGATAACCGTTTTCAACTGCGCCGCCATCACCAACACACACGTACAAAAGTCCGTAATCATTATCGCCGCGTTTTGATAAAGGATTAAATGCAATTTCCTGAACACCATGAATGCCGCTCACCATATCAACGCGCAACAATTCGCGGCTTGTTCCTTTAAATACATCAGCGTTTGGATCATCCGCTTTCCATTCTGTGAGCACCCATTGCAATGCGGGCTTTATAGAATCGGGCAATGCAAAATCTGCTTTGCCGGAACCAGCAACTTCTGCATGTGTTGTATAAAAAATTCCGTTTTTATTAAAGTCAGGATGAAAAGCAAAACTTCCGAAGCCCGTTGCAAGACCTGGATCGTTAATAAAGTTTGCCTGCAGCTTTTGCATATCCATATAAACAACGGCTTTACCGTTTTCAATAGAATATAATTTTCCGCGCAGATCAACAACAAACAATTTTCCCGTTTGTGGCTGTACAGCAAGCTTGGTAATTCTTGCCAAAGGTTTTTTAGCCGAATCGCTTGAAGCAGGTATTTGAATTAGTTTTTGCAAACGCACCACTGTTCCGCTGAAAGCAATTTTTTGAGGAACAGGATCTTTAATAGCATTAGCCGTATCTGTATCAATATTTATTTTTTTATGTGTGTTGAGATAAGCAATGATTGCATTGATTTGATCATCATTCAATGTAGAAAATGCAGGCATTAAAGTTTTGTAATGATCGAATAATTTTTGTGCATGTTCATTGCCCGAGTGAATAACACGATCGGGATTTTTTATAAAACTGAGGAGCTGAGTTTGCGTTTCTGATGCCGTAACACCTGATAATTGCGGACCAATTCCATCTTGCTTAAAATTGTGGCATCCACTGCAATACTGAACAAATAATTTCCTGCCGTTATTGATTACGGTTAAGTCTTCTGAGATTTCATTTTTTGAGTGACTGGTATTGCACGCAATAAAAATTATTGCAAATGCAGGCGCGGCGAGAAAAAGAAAAGCTAATTTATTACTGATAAGCATTTGGCTAATATATAAAAGAACGCGTTTTTATGCTCATAATTCCCGTTCATAATGTAAACCATTGTTATTTTACTGTAATAGGTTGTTATTACATTTTTTCTGTGGTACCTTCGCGCCTCATTTCTACAGTTTATATTTTATATATTATGCAAGCTACACCTAAGTTTATACAGCCTAAGTCTTCATTTCATACGGAATTAAAAAGGCGTATTACCCAATATTTTGAAACCACCGGAAAGGCGACAACAGGTAATTATAAATTGTGGAGTAAAGCTGCTATCTTAATAACTGCGCTTATTGCGCTTTATATACATCTTGTTTTTTTTACGCCCAATGCGTTTTGGTCAATTGTTGAATGTGTTTTGCTTGGCGCAACGGTTGCTTCAATCGGTTTTAATATTATGCACGATGGAGCGCATGGCAGCTTTAGTAAATCTCCTACGCTAAATAAAATGGCGGCAGTAACATTGGGTTTTTTAGGCGGCAGCCATTTTATGTGGAATGTAAAACATAATATTATTCATCATGCATATACAAACATTGATGGCGTGGATGATGATATTGATGCGAAACCATTTTTAAGAATGGCATCTACGCAAAAGAAATATAAATTTCATCGCTTTCAGCATTGGTATTTCTGGTTTTTCTACTGCTGGCTGTACATCTACTGGATTTTCTTTGCTGATTATAAAAAATATTTTACGCGCAAGATTGGGGATATGCCATTAAAAAAAATGTCTTTTAAAGATCATTTTTATTTCTGGTTTTATAAACTTATTAGCTATACAATTTTTATTGTTACACCTATGATAATGGTTGGGGTTATTGATACGATAATAGGTTACCTGGTGATGACATTGGTGGCAGGTTTTATTTTGAGCGTTGTGTTTCAGCTTGCTCATACAGTTGAACACACACATTTTCCCATGCCTAATAATGCTTCGGGAAAAATGGAAGATGAATGGGCAATTCATCAATTAAAAACCACAGCAAATTTTGCTACCAACAACCGTTTAATTTCCTGGTATGTAGGCGGATTAAATTTTCAAATCGAGCATCATCTCTTTCCAAAAATTTCTCATATACATTATTCTAAAATCAGTAAAATTATTAAGCAGGCGTGTGATGAATTTCATGTTGAATATTTGGAATACCCGCGCATGTACCAGGCTGTAATTTCGCATGTTTCTTTTTTGAAGCAAATGGGCAGAGCGTAATTATTCTTTTAGCTTCCATAAAATAATTCCTGCAGCAACAGCAGCATTTAAAGATTCAGCATTACCAAATTTTTGAATAGAAATTTTCTTTTGAATGAAAGGAAAAATTTCTGTACGAATGCCTTTGCCTTCATTGCCTATAATTACTAAACACTCATTTAAATTTTTTATTGCACTGATATTTTCTCCTTCAAGCACTGCACCGCAAACCAAAATTTTATTTACTGATAGAAATGATTTTAAATCAGTATAAAAAATATTTACACCGGTAAACGCACCCATGCTTGCTTGTATAACTTTTGGATTGTAAACGTCTGCAGTATCGTTTGATGCAATAATATTTTTTACACCAAACCAGTTGGCGGTGCGAATAATCGTTCCAAGATTTCCGGGATCTTGTATGCCATCAAGCACCAGTGTTATTTTATTTTTTAAATCAGGAATCTCATTCAATTCTCTTTTGTAAACAACAGCAAGCACTTTACCGGGCGTTTCTAAATTTGAAATTCTTTTTAGTTCGTCTTCATTTATTTCAATCGCATTCTCAACATTATTGTTTTGTGAAAGCCATTCTTTCAGTGCATAAATGTTTTTTATTTTAAAATCTGAATGCAATATTTCATGCACAATCTTTGCGCCTTCCGCAATAAAAACATCTTCGTTATTCCTGTTTTTTTTATGGTATAAACTTTGGATATATTTGACCTCATTCCTGCTCAGCATCTGTGTATGATTTTAACCGCCAGAAAATTTTCGTTCTATTTCTTTATTGTTTGTCTTTTGTGTTTTGTATCATCGTGCACCAGTGAAAAATTTCTTTTTTTTGATGTTGTAAAAGTGAAAAATTATCCGCTGGATACGCCTTTCGTTTACAATAATAAAATAAACATTAATGGCAACCTAAGTAAAGATGAAAAAACGCGGCTGCAGGAAAATCTTGTTAATTACTGGTCTGACAGTTTGTTTGCGCGGCGGGTACAGAAAATGGGCATATTTTATAATCTGAAAAACCCTCCTGTTTTCGATACATCAACAATAAGTACTACATCAAAATTTATGAATAGCTTTCTTTTTTCACAGGGCTATTTCAACACGGTTTTAAAAGATACATTTTATATAGATACTTTTCATAAGGGCAATAAGCCTGTGCAATACAGAACTACGGTAGTAATGAATGTTAACCCGGGAAAGAGAACTGTTATTGATTCGGTTGCTTATAATCTTAACGATTCCATATTGCAAAAAGTAGCGAAGAATTTTGCAAACCAAAGCGTAATTACACCTGGTAAAACACCTTATTCAAAAGAAGTGTTAGGCGCTGAATTAGATCGCCTGGTTGCATTGTACAGAGACCGGGGTTACTTGTATTTACGGCGGGATAATCTCGCTACTGTTGTTGATACAACCAATACTGCCTTATTACAACTTACATTAGATCCGTTTGAGCAGGCAGAACTAATTGAAGAGGCTGCGGATAAAAGAAATAACAATCCTACGGCTTCTGTTACTGTTACGCAACGCAGATTTGCAGATACAACTGTGCCTGTAACAGACACATCATTCTTGAAAAAATTTCATGTTGGTAAGGTTAATTTCTTCCCTGAAACCGGCATTACAGAACTACCGGATACCATCTTAAATAACATAGCACAATTTAAACGTTGGTCTAACCGAGCTTACACAGTGTATTACCGGCAGGGAATGTTTAGACCTAAATTGTTCAAACATTTCAATTACCTGCGTACAGATAAAGTGTATAATGATGATTTGTTTTCCAGAACAATAAATACATATCAGCAAATTGGCTCGTGGAAGCAGGTTGATACAAGAACCATAACGCATGGCGATACTGTAGACCTGAATTATTTTTTATACCCCGACAGAAAGCAAAACATTACATACAATCTTGAAGCAAGCCGCAACACCGGTGATGTTTTAAGCTCATCAAACTTTTTTGGATTGGCACTTAACATTGCACTTTTAAATCGTAATGTTTGGCGGCAGGCGGTGCAATCAACCACCAGTTTTACAAATGCTGTTGAATTAAGTTTAAATCAAACACAAACCAGCTCTTTATTACAGGCATTTCAAATTTCATTAGGACAAACGTATAGTTTACCGAGGACTTTTATCCCTTTTAAAATAACACATCCGGACAGAATTGATTTTGGCAGAACGATTATCAGTGCTAACGTTTCTTATTCTGACAGGCAGGATTATTTTAGAATAAGATCTGCCGTTTTTGATTATGGATATAACTGGAAAGTAAAAAATAAGGTGTACCAAATCCGTTTTCCCAATATTGAATTATATTCTCTTGACACATTACCATTATTGGTTCAGGCATTTAAAACAAATCCTTTTTTACGAAATTCTTTTAATACAGGATACATAGTTAGTATACAAGGGAGTAAGGTTGTCAATTATAATGGCAATCATGGAATAACTAATTATTTAGGTGTTTCTGCTGAACTATCTGGTTTGCCCGGCTTAAAAGCAGGCAGAGTTTATCAATACGCAAAAGTTGCAGGCGAATTTCGAAAAGCAATTCCTCTAGGAAAAACAACGTTGGCAATGCGTGGATTTTTCGGCATCGGTTACAACTATAACAGCTCTGGCCGTTTTGGTGTAACACTTCCTTTCTTTAAACAATTTATTGCCGGCGGACCAAATAGTATGCGTGCATGGGCTTTGCGGCAATTGGGTTTAGGTTCATCCTTGTTAAGTGATACCTCATCAACCTTCAGAGATCGCTATGGTGATATGCAGCTTGAAGGAAATCTTGAATATCGTTACCCGCTTGCACATTTTACAAGTGTTGACATCAACAGTGCCTTATTTGTTGATGCAGGAAACATTTGGAACCTCCGCAAAGAAGCTGCAAATCCTAATGCTGAATTTAATATTAACAGGCTGGGGCAAGATATTGCAATCGGCGCAGGCACAGGTTTGCGTTTCGACTTTCATTATTTTTTAATTCGGGTTGATATGGGCATTAAAGTAAAAGATCCTGCACGGCTTTCAAACAATGGCTGGATGAGCATTAAAAATTTTACATGGCGTAACAATGAATTTGATGCACCGGGCAGACCACCAAGAAATAATTATGCAGTGCAGTTAGGTATTGGCTTGCCTTTCTGATGCTGCTTTCATTTCTTTTATTTCAGCTTCAAATATTTCGGGCGTGATAGAATTTTCCAATAGAAAATTCCCGATCCTTGTTCTGCATAAGCTTTTTAAATATGCACCTGCGTGTAAAAATTTTCCGAAATCATTTGCTAAACTTCGTATGTAAGTTCCCGTTGAGCAAACTACTTTAAACTCAACTTCGGGAATATCAATTTTTGTTATTTCAAAATCAGAAATAAAAATTTTTCTTGGCTCTAATTCTACTTCTTTTCCTTTTCTCGCCATTAAGTAAACCGGCTTTCCATCTTTTTTTATAGCTGAATGTATCGGCGGTACTTGTTCAATTTCTCCAATAAAATTTTTTGTAGCTGCATAAATTTTTTCTGAAGAAAGATTTGATAAATCCGTAAAATTTTCCGGTGCACTTTCCAAATCAAAAGTTGGTGTTGAAGCGCCAAGAATCATAGAACCAATATATTCTTTCTCCATATTCATGTAAGTAGAAATTTTTTTTGTAAAACTTCCGGTGCATACAATTAGCAACCCTGTTGCCAGCGGATCTAAAGTTCCGGCATGCCCAACTTTTGAAACACCTGTTAGTATTCTTATCTTTTTTACAACATCAAATGATGTCCATTTATATGGCTTATTAATTAATAATAATTTGCCATCAAGAAATGGCTGCATTGCCGGCGCTACAGGTTTTTGTTTCATTAAGCGCAAATAAAATGAAACTGGTAAGATTTTGGTAATCCTTTAAACAAAATACTTTAATTAAACCATTATCGTTTTTTTCAATCTATGTTAATTTAATTAACGCATGAGAAAAAATTCCGTACGCCTGGTTTATACATTTTTAGCGACTCTTGTTTTTTATTCTGTTGCTCCATCCTGCAGTAAAAGTCCAACGCCAACAACGCGCAGACCAACAAATACTGTTACTGTTATAAACAATATTAAATATGGCTCAAACACAGACTGGCAGGGAAATACAGAAGATCTTTTGCTCGATATTTATATACCGCCCGGTGTTACCGGCACGGAAAAATTTCCGCTAATTGTGTATGTACATGGTGGCGGTTTTGTAGATGGAGATAAAGAAGACAAAAGAACAATGATGACTGATTTTGCTAACTCGGGCTTTGTATCTGCTTCTATAAATTATCGCTTAGGCTGGAACCAGGGCACCGGCTGCGATGGAGATACAACGCAGGCAAAAGAAGCCGTTTATCGTGCTGTTCAGGATGCAAGATCTGCAATACGTTTTCTTGTTTCTAATGCCGGCACTTATTTTATTGATACAACCAATATTTTTCTAGGTGGTGAAAGTGCAGGCGCAATTACAGTGCTTTCAACAAATTATTTTACACAGGCATATGCTAACGAATTAATTCCAGGCATTCAGGCAAAATTAGGAGCAATAGATTTCGCGGATAACGATGTAAGAATTCACTATTCAATTAAAGGTATTGCAAGCGTTGCAGGTTGTTTAAATAGTCCTGACCTTATAACAACGGCTAATGTAAAGCCAACCATTTACATGCACGGAATGATGGATAATGTAATTCCCTACGATACCGGTCATGATTATAATTGCAAGAATTTTTCATTTTGCTATGGCGATTATTATTTATATAACATAAGTAAAAATCTTGCGCCGTGTGTTATGCATCTCGATTCAACCGGCGTGCATAATGTTTACGATGAACCATTTATTAAGACCAACGAAGTTTGTTTCTTCAAGAGTATTCTTAAAAATAATATTAATACCGGTTTTTATACCGGCACTGAAAGCAGTTGTCAATAGCAGATTTACTTGTTTTTCTTGAGGCGTAATTATACTTTTGCCGCCCTTATATTCTAATTATGGCAACTACAGCAGATATTTCACGCGGCATGATTTTAAAACTTGATGGCAGTCTTTATTCTGTTGTTGAGTTTGGAGAAAATAAAACTGCGCGGGCAGCAGCAAAAGTTTGGGCAAAGCTTAAAGGTGTGGATAATAGCAGAACGATTGAAAAAACCTGGAACAGCGGTGAAAATATTTTTCCTGTGCGTGTTGAAAAGAAGGCTTACCAATTTTTGTATAAAGATGACAGCGGTTACAACTTTATGGACAATGAAACTTTCGAACAAATTGCATTGGAAGAAAGTATGATTGATGCACCCCGGTTTTTAAAAGAAGGCGGTGAAGTATTTGTTAGCATAAATACAGAAACAGAACAACCGATTGGTGCAGAATTACCAGAAAAAATTGCTTTTAAAATAACTTACACCGAACCTGGTTTACGCGGCGATACCGCAACACGCGCATTAAAAAATGCAACGATTGAAACAGGTGCAACCATACAAGTTCCTCTGTTTGTAGATGAAGGTGAAGTGGTGCGCATTAATACCAAAACGGGTGAATATGTTGATCGGGTGAAAGAATAGTTTTAATGAATGATTGATTGCAACTATCAAACTTCTTTCAGTTTAAAAATTTCATTCTCTCTTATTCCTCTTTCTGTTTCATGTAAAGTGCAGCATTCATGTTTTGCATCGTGTTCAAAAAACAAAATGTAATTATTGTTTAAAGCTTCGTTTAAAAAAGATTTTTTTTCTGCCAAGGTTGTAAGCGGAAACATATCATAAGCCATTATATAAGGCATTGGTATGTGTGCAAGCGATGGTAGCAAATCAGCCATAAAAACAATTGTTCTGTCTTTATATTTTATTTGAGGCAACATCATTTTTTCTGTATGGCCACTTACAAAACGAATGCTTACATTTTTTGTGAACGATATTTCGCTAAGACTTTCATCTTCACTATTTACTACTTCAATAAATTTTAACTGACCGCTTTCCTGTATCGGTAAAATATTTTCTTTTAAAAAAGATGCTTTCTCTCTTTCATTTGGATACACAGCCCAATTCCAATGTTCCTGGTTACTCCAATAAGTTGCATTTTTAAACGCCGGAATTAATTTGTCTCCTTCACGAATGATGCTTCCGCCGCAATGATCAAAATGTAAATGCGTTAAAAAAACATCAGTGATATCATCTCTAATAAAACCGTGTGCAGCTAAAGATTTATCCAGTGTTGCATCACCATGCAAATAATAATAACTAAAAAATTTTTCGCTTTGCTTGGTGCCAATTCCATTATCAACTAATATTAATTTGTTGCCGTCTTCAATCAACAAGCAACGCATTCCCCAGGAGCATAAATTATTTTCATCGGCCGTATTTAATTTTTGCCATATTGTTTTGGGAACAACACCAAACATGGCGCCACCATCCAATTTAAAAAACCCCGTTTCTATTGAATATAAATTCATGTCAATTTCATTTTTGATTTCATGTGCACAAACATCAGTAAAATGAATCCGATAATAAAATAACACATCAGCACTAAAACTGAGTTGCGCATACCTTCAGAAATTTCTGCAACAAAACCAAAGGAAAGTGTTCCTAAAACCGTTCCTGTTTTATCGCAAACATCATAAAAACTAAAATAAGAAGCTGTATCTTTTGTTTCCGGTAAAAGTTTTGAATAAGTAGAGCGCGACATTGATTGAATTCCTCCCATCACCATTCCTACACAAAAAGCAAGAATATAAAATTCGAATGGTGTTCTTGTAAAATATGCAAAAATGCAAATGCCAATCCAGCCAATAATAGCAACAGCAAGCGTAAAAATGTTATTGGTTTTTTTTGAAAGTAATGAAAACAAGTATGCGCCAAAAATTGCTACTAATTGAATGATGAGAATTGTAGCGATCAATTGCGTTGATTGCATTTTTATTTCATCGGCGGCAAAATAAGTTGCCATATACATTACTGTTTGCACACCCATGTTATAAAAAAAGAAGCTTATTAAAAATCTTTTCAGAACCGGATAATCTTTTAGTTGAAGCCAAACTTTTTTCAATTCATAAAAACCATTCACTAAAATATTATGTTCGGGGCGTTGTACCGAAGCTTTTGATGGTGGCAAAACACTAAAAGTAATTTGTGCAAAACCAGCCCACCAAAGTCCCACGGATAAAAAAGAAAATCTTGCAGGCCAAGAACCCCAGCCGAGATTGAGTTTGTCATTTAAGATAATCACTGCAAGACATAACACCATCAATACTACACTGCCGATATAGCCCAATGCAAAACCTTTTGCACTCACACGATCCTGGTCTTTTTCTTCTGCTATTTCCGGTAAATATGCGTTATAGAAAACGATGCTGCCGCAATAACCAATGGACGCAATTATTGAAAGGAATAACCCAAAGCCAACATTTTCTTTCGTAAAAAAAATAAGACAGCAACAGGCAATTGAACCCAGGTAGCAAAAGAACTTCATGAAGTTCTTTTTATTGCCTTTATAATCCGCGATAGAAGAAAGTATTGGAGATAAAATTGCAATCACTAAAAATGATAAAGAAATTGCGTATGAAGCAAGTGCATCGCGATCGAATGTTCTTCCAAACATCTCCACATGTTTTGGTGCAACAGA
>JBEHXR010000121.1:0-9981 GCA_048498595.1 Bacteroidota bacterium | reverse complement strand
GAAGTATCGCATACGCCCGCTACTTCAACATCTGGATGTGCACCCAAAATAGAAAGATGAGATATACCCATTTTGCCTGCGCCTATTAAACCTACTTTAATCATATTTTATTTAATTAATAAAGCAATTAGATTTTTTCTATGTAATCAATTAAAGCTCCAACTAACTTTTCTTTAGTTGATACAAATGGCTTTGGAACGAAGTTTTCAGCTTTAGCTAACACATCTTCAAATGTTTCGTTCTCGTTCCAAGGTATTATATAACCAGATCTTGCGAATTCGTTTAAAAGATCAAGTTGATGATCGTCTACATGCTCTTTGTATTTTTTTAACCTTGGAACTACAATTAATTTTTTACCCTTTCTTACACCAGATAATACAGACCCAATTCCTGAATGCACAACTACTATGCGCGCCTCGTCATAAAGTTTATCTAGTTCTGCCGGTGCAAAAAATTGAACTACTTCTAAATACTCAGAAGAAAAATTTGTATGACCTCTTTGAACAATTATTTTCTCCGTTACTTTTTTTTCAATAACAGCTTTTTCTATTGCTCTTAACGGCCTTTGAAATTCAATATTAAATGTTCCCAGTGTAACCAGTATCATTAATAAATACCTCCAAAATATTTAGACTTTGGATATAATGCCTTAGCACTTTCCCACTGTACAATAAACAAATCTGTTATAGGATAAACAATATTTGCTGACTTTGCTTTTGTATTTACTCTTGCATAACATAAAATCCAGATTATTTTTTTTCCGAGTAATTTACCAAGTAAACACATGGGAACAGCGGTGTGGCTGCCTGTTGTAATAATAACCTTGGGTTTAAATGAAATGAGAATTTTTAAAGAAAGAAAAAAGTTTGTAAAAAAATTTGTCCAGAATAATATAGAGTTTCTTGCAGTATCAGGTTTTAAGAATTTTATGTTATACTGCTTAGCCAAAGGCCTTGTTGTTTCAACATCCTCAGTAACGATAAGGTAATTATATTTTTCACGTAAGTCTTTAAGTTCTAAAATTTCAGTTATATGCCCGCCTGCCGATCCTACAAATAAAATATTCTTCTTTTTTTGTTCTTTGTTTTTCATAAGAATCTAGTATTAGGATATGCAAAACTATTTTATAAATACAAACACGCCTAATTTCTTAAAATAACCCATTCATCTTTATCTAACTTCTTTTTATTGGGCTGGATAGAACTTACAACCCTGTTGGTTGGTATAGAAATATTATTGTTTAATGCGTAAAGTATAGTTTCATTATCACCTGTTATTGAAACATAATCACCATTGTTCTTAACAGCATATTTGTTTTTAACTACATTGTATATGTCCTTAAAATATTGATAGGAAGGTCTTTCTTGTCCGTTTGCGTCAAAGAAACCTGTTGTACCATTCTTCTTTGGATCATCCACAAGCTTAAACAGGTAAATGGTTTTTATATTATTATTGTATGCTAAAATAAGCGCTCTTATAAGTAAGGCGCCAAATTGTGGAGAGTTGGTAATATCTGTTCTTCCCGGTGTTGAAACTTTTTGATACGCAAACATGTTAAACTCAGTAATTATTGAATTGTTCAACCTTGGTAGTTTTACCTGCGTAATATCAGCACCTTGATCTCGATAATAATGAAATGAGAGATTTACATTATCAAAAAAAGAATTGTCGTTTAAGAAGTTATAATAATCCGAACTTTTAGAAGAACCTTGCTTTGCAAAGTTTGAAGTAAATCCGCAACAATAAACAGGCTTATTATATTTAGCCAAAGTTTGCTTTATAGCTTTAGCAGCATTAATAAATTCAGACGGTTGTCCCCAAAAATATAGTTTCGAGTCGGGTTCATTACCTATCTCAAAACTTACATTATCTAACAAATTTTTACTTTGAAGGTCATCCAAAAAATTTGATAAATATGATTGAAATGGTGCAATATTTACAGGGGCCCTTCTATTTGTAAAGCTCCTCATGCTGTTCTGTTGTGCATCGTCTGAAGCATGATTGTATTGAATGGAAGGTATATCCGGAAAATTTGAAATATCCAATAAAACATTAAAGCCATTTCTCACAAGCGGTGAAAGAAGATTTGCTGCCATGCCGGGATGAGTAATCAAATTTTTTGTAAAGGGCTCGTAAACCCGCAAATCCGTAATGCCGTCTTGTTTAATTATTGGTAATACCTTTTTAAAAAGATCTGCCTGACCCAAATCAGCAAGAAAACCTATATTAAATCCAAATTTAATTTGCTTAAAATTTCCTTGTTTTAAATTCTTATTATTTTTTGCAGCTATGTTACTTATACCCTTTTTGAAAGGTTCCTTCTCTGTTTTATCCAAAGATTCTGCCTCCGATTGCGCGCTTATACTTGAAGAATCGACAAAACTGTTTCTTACTTCATTTTTTTTATCTTTTTTAGAATCAGGAGTTTCAGCGGTTGAACATTGAACAAATAAAAAAACCTGCAGCAGTAAAAGAATACTCACATGTTTGTAACTCATACATTGAATTTATTAGATTATACTTTTACTTTTTTTTCTCTTCTTTTTTTGATTTCCGTATCCATATCCATAACCGTATCCATATCCGTATCCATATCCATACTTATAAGAAGAACTTTTCTTAACATCATTTACTACCAGGTACAGGTTGGGGAATTTCTTATTTTCTATAATATCATTAATTATATTCAAACTATTCTTAAATGAATACTGCTGACGGATTACATATAAATTTACATCACTAAAGCGGCTGAGTATTTGCGAATCAACTACCGCGCCAATTGGTGGTGAATCTATTATAATTACATCAAAAATTTTACTTAATTCAGCAAACATCTCATCCACTTTTGGTGACATTAGCAGTTCTGCCGGGTTGGGAGGCAACGGACCGGAACTTAAAAGGAAAATATTTTTACCTATTGGCAACGTTTGTACAAACTGCTGCACTTTCTGATTGGAAATTACATAATTACTAAAGCCAGAAGTGTTAGGCATATTTAACATAGAAGATATCTTTGGCTTACGCAAATCCATTTCGATAAGTAAAACTTTTTTCCCCGAAAAAGCATAAACCTGTGCGAGATTAACCGCAATAAAGGATTTTCCCTCGCCAGACATACTTGAAGTGATTAGAATTTTTGAGCATTCTTTTTGGCCAGTTAAGAAATCCATATTGCTTCTAAAAATGCGAAACTGTTCTGCCATAACCGAGCGGCTATGATCTTCTTTTAAAATATTGTTTTCACTATCGTTATGCCCTATCTCAGCAAGTATTGGGCAATCGGTTTTTTCTTTAATATCATCCCTTGAGGTAATGTGGCTGTTCAAAATATACTTTAATATAACAAAGCCAACAGGGAAAATAATTCCAAGCACTACACTTATGCCCAGCACAATTATTTTAGAGGGGAAATAAGGTTTATATTCTGATTTTGGATTTGCAATTAAGTTTGCCGTAGGAAAATTTGAAGCTTTCGTAATTGCTGTTGTTTCGCCCTGCTGAAGTAAAAATAAGTAAAGCGCTTGCTTAACGTCTTGTTCGCGGGTAAGATCAACATATTGCCTTTCCTGGCTCGGCACATTGCTTAAGATACTGCCTATCTGACTATTTTGACTCACTAAATTATCACGCGTTGTTTGTAATGCAGTTTGTTGGTTTTGCAGATTCTTTATCATATCTGCACGTGCTGCATTCAGCTGTACATCGATATTTTGAACTAACGGATTTCCTTCTGTTGTTGATAACAGCAACCTGTCTCTATCTGAAATTAGTCCATTATATTTTTGAACAAGTGAAACAAAATTCGGATCGGCATTTACCAAAGTTGGAACAGGCCTTTTTGTATCCTGTGTAACATTATCGAGCATTGTTTTAACTATACTTAATTGTACATCCACTTGGTTAAGCTTATTGTAATAATCGCTGGAATTGGTAACAAGTGCCTTCGCTTGTTCTGTAAGATCAGCTATTTTATTTTTCTCCTTAAAGTTCTGAATCTGCCCTTCAATGTTGTTTAAATCTTTAGACACGATATCAACCTGCCCTTTTATAAAAGCAAGTGTGCTATCCGAAATTCTGTTTTTCTCGTTAAGATCACGTGCTATATAAGCATTGATAAGACTTTGCATTATTTCCTCACCTTTCTGTGGAACTGTTGAATTAAGCGTTAATGCAATTACGGTTGCGTTATCATCAGTAATATCATAAGTCATATTACTCTGTAAATTGTAAACCTCTTCATCCGGCGAAATATAATTTACTTCATAATGATCGCCATAATATGGCATTCCTGTAGGCGTTAAAACAATTGTTCCGAAAGCAGTGTGAATGCTGTCGCCATACTTTGCCTTGGTCTTATCTAGTTTAACTTTTGAATGAAATCCGAAGACCTTTGTATACGCGCTTACATTAAAATGATCTCTTGAATGATTTTTAGGAAAACTTATATCAACAGAAAAATCTTTTACAGTATCTACTGAAGGAAAAAAATCAAATTTAAAAGGAGCATTCTTATATAATTCAACAGCGGTTACAGGGTCTTCTGCAAAATAAGTAACATTTAAAGTCATTTCTTTAGTTACTTTTTCCAAAAGATCAGGTGATTCTAAAATGTATAGCTCATTATAAACATTGCTCTTTACACCAAACAAACTGCTTAATGCCTGGGTACTGCTAGAGCTTCCCATAAAAGAAAGCGGGCTTCCGCTGTTCTGATCATCCTCAACTAAAACCTGTGCAGATATCTGATAATAAGGAGTTACAAATAATATAAAAAGTATTCCGGCTATAATAAACCCGATAAAAGAAAAAACAAATATTTTCCAGTGGTCAATGGCACGTGAAATTAATTTTTGTATATCGAAGTCTTCATTCTTTCCAGAATCTATCTTTCTTTTTTCATCCATCTAATTAATTATTACTATTATTTACAATTTTACCCTTGCAAAGAAAACTATAAGTAGTGAAATAACCGATGCGGCAATGGTAATCTCTCTATTTCGGGCGGCGTCTGTACTTGCGGCTTTTGCTTTATTCGGCTCTACATAAACAACATCATTAGGTTGCAAATAGAAATATGGTGAGCTCATCACATTTTTAGAATTTAAATCCAGATGCACCATATTTTTTTGATTGTCGAGCGTATCTCTTATAACCAATACATCTTCTCTTCTGCCATAAATAGTCAAATCTCCGGCCTGCCCCAACGCATCCAGTACACTTACCTTTTCTGTCGGCATAATATAAGTAGAGGGTCTCAATACTTCACCCAAAACAGTCACCTTGAAATTTGCAAACTTTATATTTACAATTGGATTTTTTATGTATTGAGACATAGCTGCAGTTATCGTATCTCTTGCCTGAATTGTAGTATAACCGGCTAATTTAATTTTTCCTACAAAAGGCAATTCTACAAGGCCATCTTTGTCTACCAGATAACCTGGAATTGTTTGTTGATTCGAAGAAGGAGGAAGGTTGGATGTTTGAACAACCGCGTTTGCGCTATTCAATAAGCGGGAAATGTCTGCATCTACTGTTTCTATAGTAATAGAAAGCAAATCGTCTGGCTTTATTAGAGGACTAACAAACGGAGCAGTTTTTACAGACGTTCTTAAAGCAGTATCAGGAAAATCTGTGAAATAAGGAATATTTTTATAAGGGGTGCAAGAAGAAAAACAATAAATAAAAAATAGAAAACTGAAACAGGAAATAGTTGTACGGCGAATTGAGCGCTGAATAAGCAGTGTCATCTAATAAATTTAGTAAGCAAATATGGATTAATTAATGATTTCAAAAAATTCAAAAATATGTAAATCAAAGAAAAAGAATGTCTACTAATAAGCATTTTCATGCCCTTTTAACACTCCAATAAACGTTAACCATAGTATTTTAATATCTAACAACAAACTCCAGTTTTCCATATACCATATATCATGCTCAACTCTTCTTCTCATTAAATCTATGTCTGTGATCTCCCCCCTGTAACCATTTGCCTGTGCCCATCCTGTAACCCCTGGTTTAAGATACAGGCGAACCATATAATGATCTATTAGCTCATTATATTCCTTTGTATGACGAAGCATATGCGGCCTCGGACCAACAATACTCATCTCTCCTTTAAAAACGTTTATAAACTGTGGCAGCTCATCAATGCTTGTTTTACGCAGAAATCGGCCAAATTTAGTTATGCGTCTATCGTCCTTAGTCGCCTGAATCAAATCACTTTCATTATTTACTTTCATGCTTCTGAACTTAAGGCAACCAAATGAGGCGTTATCTCTGCCTGAGCGCTCCTGCTTAAAAAAAATCGGGCCCTTACTTTCGAGTTTAATAAGCAAACCAATTAAAGGAATTAACCAGGAAAGTATGAAAATGATAACCAGGCTGCTTATTATAAAATCAAATGTTCTTTTTACAGTCTGATTTCGAAGACGTGCCAGTGGTTCATGGTATTTTTTTAATACAGGTATACCCCCTATGTAATGTAAGCGATATTCGGAGTTTTCAATTGTCTCTTTTGGAATAAAGTTTATTCTTATACAATGTTTTTCCGCCTGGTTTGTAAGGGTGTTTATTTCAACAGGGTCAATAGTTGAAACGGGAAGGTAAAATTCATTAATCTGATTTTTTTTCGCAAAATCTATATAGGGCGAAAAAGACATAGTACCCGAAAAATTATCATCATCAAAATAAACATTTCCATAAAAAAAATTTCTTCCTTTTCTTTTTAATTTTTCGGCAATATGTAAAGAAGTATCTGTATTTCCAACTACGGCAAAACGACGACCTTTTTTTAGAATTTTATGAAGAAAGGTTGAAGCTTCATTTTCAAACATGCGAACTGTTAATGCTGTAAAAGACCATGCAAAATCTACTATGAGCAAATGATCTTTAAAAAAATTATTTAATAAGGCAAAAACATGGATAATAAAAAAACCGCTGCAAGTAAATACTATAAGGGTTCTTTTTCTTCCAATAAATAATCTCTCATGATTACGCTTCACAAATTTTGAAAGATTGTATAAGGCTATTCCCAGAAAACAAATATTTAGACCGCAGCAAGTAAGATTAGCAAAAACAAAATACAGGTTTTGTTTCCATAGAAGAAAGGATGCGGAAATAAATAGATTTAATAAAACTATCCGATATATTGATAGGTAGCGATATAAAAACATTCTAATATGATTTTCCGGCTATTAGATATTTCGGGCATGCAAATATAAATCTTATAATAACACCGTTGCCCTTATCTATAAACGTAATGAAAGCAAATTACGTTCCTTTCACCTCAATATATTTTGATTATATAATATCCAAAAGAGCCTAAACATATTTCTTATCAAGCATGAACGCTTAGCTGCAACCCATGCTATTGCCGCAATTCAAACATTTATAACACGTACCGCTTCTTACTGTTATATGCCCGCATACATTACAAGAAGGTGCATCGCTTTGCATACTTTTAGCAGCAGCATTAACTGCATCCAGCCCTGCCTCAGATTTTATATTGCTGGTTGCAGCGGCTTTTTGTTTTTGTGGTTGAGATGATGTATGTACATGAACATGCAAATTGCTTAATGCCGGTTTTCCGATTATACTTGCTTCATCTTCGTTTCCGACATTAGAGACTTCCTGCCGGTCGATAACATGCACTAAATCTGTTCTTCCAAGATATTCATAAGCTAAAGCCCTGAATACAAAATCTACCAATGAAGTTGTGGTTTTAATATTTGGATGATCAACCATTCCTGCAGGTTCAAATTTGGTGAATACAAATTTTTCAACAAATTCATCTAAAGGAACACCATATTGTAAGCCAACAGAAATTGCAATAGCGAAACAATTCATCAAGCTGCGCAAGGTTGACCCCTCCTTTGCAAGGTCAATAAATATTTCTCCTAATGTTCCATCGCTATACTCACCTGTACGCAAGAATAAAACCTGCCCGTTAATTTTTGCTTTCTGTGTAAAGCCTCTGCGTTTTGCGGGCAATGTTTTTCTTTCAACAATCTGAGAAAGTTTTCTTTTCAATGAAGTATCATTACTCGCCTGCATGCGCTTTTGTACCTCTTCCAATAATTCTTCTGCGGAGAGTTTTGAAAGGTCAACAATGTTTGGTTCGTTTTGAAGGCTAATGGATTCAACTTTATTTTCAGTATTTGTTTTTTCTTCGGATTTCGCGTTTTCTTCCTTATCAGATTTTTTCTTTTTATCTGATTTATTACTTAACGGCTGAGAAAGCTTTGAACCATCACGATACAATGCACATGCTTTCAAACTCAACTTCCAGCTTAGCATATATGAATCTGCAATTTCTTCAATAGTGGCTTCGTGCGGAAGATTGATGGTTTTAGAAATAGCACCGCTTAAGAAAGGCTGACAAGCAGCCATCATTCTGATATGACCATGTGCATGGATATATCTTTCTCCTTTTTTACCACATTTATTAGCGCAATCGAAAACAGGAAGATGTTCTGGTTTGAGATTTGGTGCACCTTCAATTGTCATTGTTCCACACACATAATCGTTGGCTGCTTCTATTTGTTCATCATTAAAACCAAGAGCAGAAAGCAAATCAAAATTCCAGTCGTTATATTGTTCCGATGAAAACCCTAATCTTTCTAAACACGCTTCACCTAAAATAAATTTATTAAAGAGGAAATTGATTTCAAATGCTGATTTTGCAGCGTTATTCAACTTCTGAATTTCTTCAGCAATAAAACCTTTCTCACTTAAGGTTTGCGGATTGATGAAAGGCGCTCCTTCAAATGTTGCAGCACCTACTGCATATTTTACAATTGTATCAATTTGCTTTTCATCATAACCTAAATGCTTCAATGCAACCGGCACACTTTGATTGATGATTTTAAAATATCCGCCACCGGCAAGTTTCTTAAATTTCACTAAGGCGAAATCAGGTTCAACGCCTGTTGTATCGCAATCCATCACTAAACCAATGGTTCCTGTTGGTGCAATTACGGTTGTTTGCGCATTGCGATAACCATATTTTTCGCCGAGTTCAACTGCTTCAACCCATGCTTTACATGCAGCAGATAATAAATAATCAGGACAATATTTTGCATTGATGCCCACCGGCTTTATACTCAATCCTTCATAAGCATCTGATGCATCATAAGCAGCAGCACGATGATTGCGCATTACACGCAACATATCTTCGCGGTTCTCTTCATACTTTGGAAATGCGCCCAATACAGCAGCCATTTCAGCGGAAGTCTTATAAGCAACGCCAGTCATAATAGCGGTTATAGCACCTGCTATACCACGCGCTTTTTCACTATCATAAGGAATGCCACTTACCATTAACATAGTACCAAGGTTTGCGAAGCCCAAACCAAGCGTTCTATAATCGTAAGATAATTGTGCAACTTCTTTTGAAGGAAACTGCGCCATCAACACAGAGATTTCCAAAACGGTTGTCCACAGTCTGCACGTGTAAGCGAAACCTTCAACATCAAAAACATTTTTTTCAACATCAAAAAATTTCATCAGGTTGGCACTTGCCAAATTACATGCAGTATTATCTAAGAACATGTATTCTGAACAAGGATTTGATGCATTGATGCGGCCACCTTTTGGACAAGTATGCCATTCATTAATTGTAGTATCATATTGTGTTCCGGGATCAGCGCAGCGCCATGCAGCATAATTAATTTGATTCCAAACTTCACGCGCTGGAATTTTTTTCATCACCCTTCCATCAGTTCTTGCCTTTAATTCCCAATCACCATCTCTTTCCAGTATCTCAAAAAATTCATTCGGAATACGCACCGAGTTATTTGAATTCTGACCAGACACGGTAAGATAAGCTTCGCCTTCATAACTGTTATCATATCCTGCAGCAACCAATGCGCCCACTTTTTTCTCTTCTTCCATTTTCCAGTTAATGAAACTCATCACTTCCGGATGGTCTAAATCCAAACAAACCATTTTTGCAGCGCGTCTTGTAGTGCCGCCACTTTTTAT
>JBEHXR010000120.1:0-10017 GCA_048498595.1 Bacteroidota bacterium | reverse complement strand
TATTGAGCTTTCCCTTCAACGTGAAAGAGAACGCAACCGTGCAAAAGAACTCGCACAGGCAAAAGAAATCGAAAAAGCTTATCATGAGTTAAAGACCACACAAAGGCAATTGATACAGCAAGAAAAAATGGCTTCACTTGGTGAGCTTACAGCAGGTATTGCGCATGAAATTCAAAACCCGTTAAACTTCGTGAACAATTTTTCTGAAGTAAGCAATGAGTTGGTTGATGAAATGAAAGAAGAACTTGCAACCGGTAACGTGCAACTGGCAACTGAAATTGCCGACGACATCAAACAAAATCTTGAAAAAATTAATCATCACGGCAAGCGTGCAGATGCAATTGTGAAAAGCATGTTGCAACATTCGAGACAAACGAAAGGAATTAAAGAACCAACAGATATTAATGCTTTGTGCGATGAATATTTAAGACTAAGTTATCACGGCATGCGTGCAAAGGATAAGCATTTTAATGCAGATTTTAAAACAGATTTCGATGAGAGTATTGGAAAAACAAATGTTGTGCCGCAGGATATTGGAAGAGTATTGCTCAATCTTTTTAATAATGCTTTTTATGCAACAAATGAAAAGAAAAAGCTATTAGCTAATAGCTATCAGCCAATAGCTGAAGTGAAAACACGTCGAATAAATGATAAGGTAGAAATAATTGTAAGCGACAACGGCAACGGCATTCCTAAAAACATAGTAGAAAAAATCTTTCAGCCATTCTTTACAACCAAACCAACAGGTGAAGGAACAGGATTGGGCTTGAGTTTAAGTTATGATATTGTGAAGGCGCATGGAGGAGAAATAAAAGTACAAAGCGAAGAAGGCGAGGGAACAACATTCATTATTCAATTACCTATTATATAATAAGTAGAACAAAAAAAATAATCCTATTACTTAAATCAGAAAATATGAAACAGGAATTGCCGGCTTATTTTAATGAAACACGCCAAAAAACTTCTGTAATATCATTTGCATTACAAAGACCATTCTTCGAACCAAATAACGGCGCAACTTCCTGGTATGCGGAAATTGGTTTGGGAACACCTGCTCAACATAAGCTGCGTTTCATGATTGATACAGGAACTAAAAACACATGGATCACTTCTAATCTTTGCACAACAACTGCATGTGCACCGCATAATAAATTCAATCCTTCGGCTTCATCTACTTATAAAATAAATGGCAAACAAGCTGAAATAAATTTTGGTGCATGGGGTTCTATGACGATAACGCCAAGTAATGATGTTATCAGTTTGCCCGGAATTGCAGACCCGCTGAACATAATCTTTGACATGAGCACTAACTACACAGGTTCACAATTCAAGGAATTAATTTGTGATGGCGGACTTGGAATTCCTTCCCATATTTTCAAAGAACATAATTCTACGCTTATATTAAATACACTCAAACAAAAAGGGCTTATTAAAACTGCTCTTGCTTCATTTTGGTATGATCGCGCGACGATGAAAGGCGAAGTATTGTTTGGTGGAATTGATAAATCAAAATTTGATGCATCAACAGCAAATAAACTTCCCCTGATCAATTTTCCTACAGACCGTGAATGCTGGCTGGTAAACCTTAATAATTTAAATGGCTTGTTTGCTGATGGCACTACAAAAAATATTCTTACCAATGTGGCATTTGCACTCGATACCGGTTCATCGCAATTTAAAGGGGATCCAAAATTTATTGATGCAGCAAAAAAAGTTATTACGAATAACGGACAGTATCCCGAAGTAATTAAATCGCCGGCAAAGGTGAGCGACTATCCTTATCCTGTTCTTGAACTTATGCTGAATGGTGTTTCTTATAAACTGCCGCCTGAAAAATATTTTATCCGTTCTTCTGATACAGAATGGAATCTTGCCTTTCATTTTCTCGACGGTTGCGAAAATGAATTTCTTGTAGGCACTACATTTCTTGAAACGGTTTACAGTGTTTTCGATTTTGATAATCGATGTATTACGCTGGCACAACCAAAGTTTTAATTCTCTCATCAAAAAACAGCACAATGAGCTTTGCAACACCATGGATCAACAGTTATAATTCTATAATGACATTGACACAGGATCCTGTAACAGGAATGCTCACGGGCACTTACGCATCAACAACAGGCGGCACCGGAACATATGACGTAATTGGCTGGGCATCTTTACAAGAGGCGACAGATAAGCTTGGGCAAACGATGGCAGTCTCCATCTTGTGGCGCTCAAATGATGGCGGCAAATCAGACCCAAGCCATGAAGCATCTGGTATGGCAGGGCAACTTATAATTTCGAATGCGCAACAAAGCCTGGTGCTCGAACATATATTTGTTGAAACTGATCCAACCACCGTTCCGCCAACAGGTTTTTATCCGGATAAATTAATTTTCACACCTGGAGCAGCACCCCAAACAAATGCCAATAATTATACACCGGGTTTCGTTGCAGCAAGTGCCGAAATGAGAGAAAACCTGGAAGGAACATGGACGGGAATGATGGCAGGCGAATACATAGAAATATGTTTTAATCTCCCGGTTAAAGGCGCCATACAATTGGAAGGAACGATCACTTACCCCGGTACGAAAACTTACCCGATCGTTGGTTTCACTGATATTTTTGCAGTCTCCTCATCATTAAATATGCAAAGCATTTCTTTCAGTACTTATATTGATAATGCCGAAGGCAGGAAATGTATTTCAATGGCAGGGCATCTTGATCTTAGTATCGGCAAAATTGCATTGGCAAAAATGAAAGCTGAGTCAACCGCACCGGATTCAACATGGCATCATGTGCAGCTAGAACAATGCCAGTTGGAGAAAAAAAATTAGCGCATTATTACATTATAACGACTGGCAAGATTGCTATTGCTTTTTCAACCTCACCAAAAATCCACCAGCCGGTGCAAGATGTAATTGTAGATTATTATTTGCAGATAAAGTTTTTTCATCAATTGCATAATCCATCGCGTTGCGGTCTGCATTAATTCCATCTTTACAAATCGTCGCATCATAATTTCCATCACTCAAAAAAGAAAGATTGATATTGATATCTCTTGCAGATGAATCTGTGATACCTGCGATATACCAATCATTATTTTTTCTTCTTGCAGTGATAATGTAGTTGCCAACTTTCGCATCAAGAATAATTGTTGTGTCCCAGCCTGCAGGAATACTTCCAAGCAATTCCATAAACTTTGGTTCTAAATATCCTTGCGATGGATTGCCTGAAAATATCGGCAACGGATCATCATACACAACAAACATGGCGAGTTGCTGGCAACGTGTTGTTTGGCTCATTACCTTTCCCCAAATTGCTCTAAATTGTTGCGGCGTTGCATTATCTAACAAACCAGGTTCATAATCTAAAGGTCCTGCAAGCATTCTTGTAAAAGGAATAATGCAATCATGCGATGCTGTTACTTTATCACTCCATGCATTATACTCGCTGCCCAAAACACCTTCGCGTGTTATGTTGTTTGGATAAGTTCGATTGAACCCTTTCGGCGGATAAGCGCCATGAAACATGATCATGAGATGCGCATTCGCACAAGCTTCTGCAATACGTTTATAAAAATTTACTGTTGGCTGATCATCGCGATCGATAAAATCAGTCATGATAAAATCAACGCCCCATTTTTGAAATTGCTTTAATGCGCTATCAAGCTGGCGATCTAATGTCATTGATAAAGTCCACATGCTGAGCTTGATGCCTTGTTGTTTTGCATAAGCAGCAATCGTATCCATGTTAATGTTTGGATTGATATCAAACAGATCTTTTGTGTTGCTCCAACCTGCATCCATCATGATGCGATCAAAGCCGAAGCGTTTTGCAAAATCAATATAATATTTATAAGAAGCAGTGTTTACGCCTGAACGAAAAGGTACATTGAAAAAATTCACATCAATTATCCATTCATCCGTGCATTTGCCGGGATGGATCCATGATGCATCTGCAATTTTTGTGGGCGATGCGAGCCGGTAAACAATATCATTTGCAGGAAGCTCTTTATCTTTTCTTGCAATCATCAACACACGCCACGGAAAATTTCTTGTGCCATTTGTTTTGGCGATAAAGTTTGCGCGTTTGCTTACATTCATTTCAGGATAATCACCATCAACCATTTTTTCTTCCAAAGGATAAGGCGCAAAATCTGCAATTAAACTATTGGATGAATTTCCTTTTAAAAACATTCCGGGATAATCATCCAGATCAGATTCTGTAATGGCAACTTTAATATCATTTGTATTTATCAAAACAGGATTGAATATGTAATCATTGTTCGATAAACTGTCTAACGTATTGTAAGGATATAATTCTTCGAAGCTGGTGTGATAAACATCAACATTATCACGCTTATGAATGATGGGCGTCCATGCATGCGCTTCATTTGTAAAATTAAATTGCGCTATTTCGTTTTGAACAATGATAGAATCTTTAAATGATGTTGTAATACGATAAGCAACACCATCATTATATGCGCGAAAAATAACAGAAAAATTATTTTTAAAATTTATGGCAAGCTCATTGTAAACATCAGGAATATATTTTTTGCTTACCGGTACTTGTGCAACAATCATTTCATTTGCACTTCTTGTTCTGGTTGATTTTATTTTTAAGTTGTTTGATAATGCAATGCCATTCACCAATAGCATATCGATCAAAGATGAATCAATAATTCTTTTGTCATCAACAAAAACAGAATAGGTTAATTGATCATTTGTTTGAACAGATAGTTGAATTGTTTTATCGGGCGATGCTAATTGAAATTGTTGTTGCGCAAAAGTTTCGAGTGTAACCCATGATACTATAAAAAGCAATATAAGTTTCTTCATATCGATCTTGCAATCTAATTACTTGAAGTATTAATATTAAATCCAGTTAATCTTTTAATCGACCCAAATCCCGGTTCAGACATCCGCGTTCAGACTTTCTTCATCTTCGTTTCAATCGCTGCAAAATTTATTTGCCCTGCTAATGTGTGAAATTCCGGTTGCTGTGTCATGCGGTTAACATCAGTAAATCCATTCTCAACAGCTTTCAGCAAATCATTTTCGGCTGCTTTTGCATTGTTATTTCTTGCATCAAGAACAGCAGAAAAATACCAGGCTTCACTGTTTGTTGCATCATCCATTTTATACAGCGTTACAAAATATTGCGCTGCTTCGTTCTGATTATTATTAATAAGATTATTACTGATTGAATAAAATGCCAGGGATAAATACGCAACCAATCGCTGATACATTTCTCCTTCCGGTGTATTTGCTTTTGCTTTTGAATGAAGATCGTTAATCGTCGCAGTCCAGTAATTTATATCGCCTTTTTGAAACTGTTGCTGATATTCTGCCTTTTTATTTTGCTCAATCGCAAATAAATTCTGTTGTTGCTGCACTTGTTGTTTGAATGCGGCGCTGGTAATAACAGATGCATCTTTATCTTTAAACCAATTTGATTCATCCGATAAATCATTCAGCATATTTATAGAAAGTTTGCACTCTTCATCTGCCTTAATTAAATCATTTTCTTTTGTATCATCATCCAATCTTTTTTTGCTTGCCTGAATGTAGGCATTGATGAGTGAATCTTTTTTTGGAATAAGTTTATCCTTCATTGCATCCAATTCTAAACCTGAAAATGCAATACTCATCACAAATGCCGGTGACCATTCATGTTTGCCATCAAAAAAAATAATGCGGTGACGGGTTTGTGTTTTATTCAATTCATCATTCAATACAACAAGATCCGTCATATTCATATCACCTTTGCCCGCGATACCTGTGAACGTAAAATTAAAATTACCTGCAGGCGTTTCATCAGGCAAACCTGCCCCGCCATCAATTACTTCTTTTATTTCGTTGTGATGCAGTGCCGCATAACTTGCCACTTTCGCGCCACCCGAAAACCCGCACACATATATGCGATCTGTATTAAATACTAACCTGTTTTTTGTATCAGTAAATAGATCATTTAAAATGTTATCAGTGGTTGGCCAATCATTTCCATTCTTAGAATTGTTGCTTCCAATTAAAATAAAGCCATACACATCTGCTAGTGATTGATAATTTTTTAATGGTAATGTTCCATCTGCATGCGGATCAAAAAAATAAATAACAGGTAATTTTTCGCTTGTATATTTTGAAGGAAGATATAATGCGTAAGATTGTGAAGCATCTGTTTTACAAACTACATTGCTGATAATTTTTCCTGTTTCAAATGAATCTTTTGTAACGGTTGAAGAAGTAATTGCAGTTGTGCTATCTGCTATATTTGTTTCATCTGAATTTTCCGGTTGATTATTACTGCAGGAAATTTCACACAAAAGCAATAGCAGAAAAAGAACATGATATTTTTTCATACAGCAATAAAAGTAAGGAGGAAAACAAATGGATTATGCTAATTCGCCGGTAAGAAATTTATTCCATTCTTCAAGCATCTTGCCTTTAAGCACGCGGGGAAATTTATGCTGACCACCAACCTTGCCAAGGCTGCGCATAAAATCAATGAAAGCTTTTTCAGGCATTACATCCAGCAATACTTCTTGCAGTGCATGTCCGCGTTCGGTTGCATAATCATCATTTAACTGTTTGAGATAATCATCAATTTTATGACGAAGCAGTTCAGCATTTACATTGTCATCGCATGCAACATACCAGTGATGCGCAAAGAAATTGCCATACGGAACTCCAGCCACCGTAAATTCAGGAATACAAATATTCATATCGCCACTTGCAAGTTCAATGGCCTTGTTCATGTTTTCAACACTTAAATGTTCACCCACTAAACTTAAGTAATGTTTAGTGCGGCCTGTAATTACAATTTCATTTCTTTTCTTATCTGTAAAGCGAATTGTATCGCCCATTAGATAACGCCAGGCGCCTGCAGAAGTGCTTACCAATATTGCATATTCTTTTCCTTCTTCAACATCTGCAATGGTTAGTACCTGCGGCTTTTCAACGGGTTCGCCATTACTGTCAAAATTTTTTTGGTCGAAAGGAATGAATTCATGAAAGATGTGTTCGTTTGTAACAAGCCGCATACCTTTTGAATTCGGTCTGTCCTGGTAAGCAAGAAAACCTTCACTCGCAAGATATGTTTCAACATACGTGAGCGGTTTGCCTAATAATTTTTCAAATCCTTTTTTATATGGTTGAAAACTTACACCACCATGCACAAAGAAGGCGAGGTTGGGCCAAATGTCGTGTATGTTATTTAGCTTGTACGTTTCAATGATCATTTCCATGCACATCTGAATCCATGCCGGTACACCAACAATAAAACCAATATCCCACTCCGGAGCTTTTCTTACAACTTCTTTTAGTTTACGCGTCCAGTTTCTTTGACGTGCAATTTTTTTTCCGGGCTTATAAAATGGCTGGAACCAAAAGGGAACTTTCTTCGCCGTTATACCGCTTAAATCACCTGCATAAAAACCTGCGCCTTTCTGCAAAGCCGTGCTGCCGCCAAGCATCAACCAGCCTTTTCCAATTGAGCGAACAGGAATATCGCTGTAATTACGCAACGATAAAATTTGTTTGATCATTACCACGCGATTGCCTTTCAAAAGATCCGCAGTAATTGGAATGTATTTGCTCGCTGCTTCGCTGGTGCCGCTGCTAAGTGCGTAATATTTTATTTTGCCCGGCCAACAAACATCGGGTTTCCCTTCAAGTGTGCGATGCCACCAATCTTTATAAATTTTGCTGTAATTGTATATTGGAACGAGTTCCTGGAACTTTTTTATAACATCTTGCTGCAACAAAATTTCATCAAACCTAAACTGCTGACCAAACTCTGTAAATCTTGATTTATGTAATAATTTTTTTAAAACACGTAACTGCTGGCGAGGCGGATCGTTTTGTTGCAGACGCAACGTTTTTGATATTGATTGAGGAAGATTGATGTCAATTATTGCCATCAGGATTCAATCTGTTTAATGTGCGAAACTAATGAATATGCCTTAAATACAGGATATATATTCCATGGAATTAAACTGAGGGAGAAATTCAGGCTAAAAAACCTGTTCAAAAATGAACTGCGAGCGTTAGTAACAGTAAGTTGTAACAATTAACTTCCCCTGTTTGCGCCCGTTGATCTTACTTTTTGTTTTGCGCCGCCTGATTTAGAATTCACTTTTATAAATTTTGAATTGCTATTCATTGTTTGCTGATTCTTGCCGGCTTTGTTTCCGCCCTTTTTATTATTAACTGGTAACGACATAAATTATTTTTTTTTGACAGACAAAATTAGTTATTGCAATAATAATAAAGACTTACTGCTTTACTATTCCACCAATCTAATAATTATTTAGCCAAACATGCAATAATTTATTTTCATACATTAGAATATATTTTATACTTTATTTCTTCAAACTAAAACTAACAATATGGAAACGATTGACTGGCCAAAAAAAACACGTGAATTCTACAATCATCATTTTGATTCAACTATCTGGAACGATTTTAATTTTAGAGATGATGATATAGTAATTGCTACTTATGCTAAATCTGGAACTACATGGCTGCAGCAAATTGTATCACAACTTATTTTTAATGGAAAAGAAGATATGGAAGTTGCTGAAATGTCGCCCTGGCTTGATTTACGTGTGCCACCGAAAGAAATAAAATTACCCGCAGTAGAGCAGCAGCAACATCGCCGGTTTTTAAAAACGCATTTGCCTGTTGACGCTTTGGTGTTTTCGCCAAAGGCAAAATATATTTATATCGGCAGAGATGGCCGCGATGTTGTATGGAGCATGTATAATCATCATGCCAACGCAAACGAACACTGGTATCATGCTTTGAATGATACGCCCGGCCGAATTGGTCCGCCTATAGAAAAACCAACACCTGATATTGTTCAATACTTCCGCGACTGGCTTGATAATGATGGTTACCCGTTCTGGCCTTTTTGGGAGAATATAAAATCGTGGTGGGCTATCCGGCATTTACCCAACGTGCATTTAATTCATTTTGCGAATTTGAAAAAAGACATGCCTGGTGAAATAAAAAAAGTAGCTGATTTTCTTAACATCGAAATTGATCCATCGAAATGGGATGCTATAATTGAACATTGCAGCTTTGATTACATGAAAAAAAATTCTGTAAAAAGCGTTCCGTTGGGCGGCGCATTTTGGGATGGAGGTTCAGATACTTTTATTAATAAAGGAACCAACGGCCGCTGGAAAGACATTCTTACAAAAGAAGATAGTGACTGTTATGAAAAAATGTGTATCGATAATTTAGGTGAAGCATGTGAACGCTGGCTGAACACAGGCGAACTAACCGAATAACATGTTCAATCAATAATTAATTCATTTAATCTTCAATCGGTAAATGTGTACTTACTGCAATGCGGTTCCAGGCATTTATTAAAACGATTGACATAATTATTTGTGCAATCATTTCATCGCTAAAAAATTTCTTTGCTTCGTTATAAGTTGCATCAGTAACACCGTGTGCACTAATTAATGTTACTTCTTCTGCAAGCGCAAGCATAGCTTTTTCTTCGGCGGTAAACAGGTCCGTTTCTCTCCAGGCATTCAACAAAAAAATCCGCTGTTGTGTTTCACCTGCTTTTAATGCATCTCTCGTGTGCATATTCAAACAAAATGCGCACTGATTAATTTGTGATGCTCGTATTTTAATTAATTCTTTTTGAATAGCTGTTAAACCAGTTTTGTTTAAGCTTGATGACAATGCATACATGCCTTTGTAAGCTTCGGGAAATACTTCTTTAATATTTACTCTCTGTTCCATTACTAATTTTTTTGTGAGCGCAAAACTAAAAACGCTGCGCGGTGTAAGCAAGTATGAAAAAGATCTTTTTCATACTTGCTTATTAAAATGTGATTGAAGGCTGATTAAAATGCCTGCACTTCTTGCAATCAAACCAATTAAATTTGCGCACTTGCAAAGAAGATATTGAATGAATGAGCAACTGCAGCAGTTAGCACAAACATTAGAAGGAGAATTTTATGCCGATGATACGATGCGTATTTTATATGCAACGGATGCATCAGCATATCGCGAA
>JBEHXR010000119.1:0-10076 GCA_048498595.1 Bacteroidota bacterium | reverse complement strand
TACATGGCGACACGCGAAGAAAAACACAGCACACGTGGTCGCAGTCGCATGTTGTTTGAAATGATGCAGGGGGATATTTTAAAAGATGGATGGAAAAATAAATACGTAAAAGAATCGCTCGATTTATGTTTATCGTGCAAAGGTTGCAAAGCAGATTGCCCGGTGAATGTTGACATGGCAACATACAAATCAGAATTTTTATCGCATTATTATGAAGGCAAATTGAGACCAACTTCTGCGTATGCATTTGGCTGGATTTATTGGTGGAGCAGGCTGGCATCAAAAGCGCCGTTTATTGCCAACTTTTTTTTTCATGCGCCGATTATAAGCAATCTTGTAAAAGCTTTCACAGGCATCGAGCAAAAAAGAAAAATGCCAAGGTATGCCGATATAACTTTTAAGGAATGGTTTTCTAACCGTCAACGGTCAACCGTCAACGGTCAACAGAAAGAGAAGCCCAAAGTGATATTATGGCCTGATACATTCAACAATTATTTTTTACCGCAAACATTGGTTGCTGGTGTTGAAGTGTTGGAAGCTGCAGGTTTTGAAGTTATCGTTCCAAAAAAATCTATGTGCTGCGGAAGACCGTTGTATGATTTTGGAATGCTGAATACGGCAAAAAAATTATTGCTTGATATAATGCATAATTTAAAAGATGAAATACGCGATGGCGTTCCGGTTGTTGGGTTAGAACCAAGTTGTGTATCGGTTTTTAGAGATGAGCTGCATAATTTATTTCCGCACAATGAAGAAGCAAAGCGATTGCAAAAACAGGTTTTTACATTCGCAGAATTTTTAGAAAAGAAAGCGCCTGGTTTTAAAATTCCTCAATTAAAAACAAAAGCAGTTGTGCAAGGACATTGCCATCACAAAGCAATTATGAAAATTGATACAGATAAAAAGCTGCTGAAAAAAACAGGGCTTGATTTTGAAGTGTTGGATTCAGGTTGTTGCGGACTTGCCGGTGGTTTTGGTTATGAAAAAGGCGAGCACTACGATGTAAGTATTAAAGCAGGTGAAAGAGTATTGCTGCCTGCAGTGCGCAAAGCTGCTGATACAACTTTAATTGTTGCAGATGGTTTTAGTTGTCGTGAACAAATTGAACAGGAAACTAATCGCAAAGCATTACACTTAGCGCAAGTTTTACAAATGGGTTTGCGTGAAAATAATCCATCAGTGTATATGCCTTTGCCTGAAAAAAAATATGTTGATGGAATGAAGTTGAAAGATGCCGGCAAAAAGAAAAAGGTGATGATTGCAGCGGGTATTGTTGGAATGGTGATTGCTACAGCTTATATCATCAGCAAAAAAAATAAATGGGAATGAAATGGAAATTGAAAAAATATGAAAACGAACCATCTTCATGGTTTGCGGAATTAGCTGGTGCACTTGGCAAAGGTTTGATGGCAGGTGCCGCAGGTACTTTAGCGATAACACTATCGCAGATGATTGAAATGAAAATCACAAAACGAAAACCATCAACAGAACCTGCAGACGCTGCACAAAAAGTTTTAGAAGTAAAGCCCGAAACAGAAGAAAACAAACAACAATTTTCTCAACAAATACATTGGGCTTATGGAACAAGCTGGGGAGTGCCAAGAGGGCTTTTATCATTGATGGGATTAAAAGGGTTACCTGCAACAGCCATTCATTTTGCAACAGTGTATTCAACTGCATTGATAATGCCTGTTGAATTAAAAGTAGCACCGCCATTAAAAGAATGGACTGCCAAACAATTTGTTATGCATGCGTTCCATCACGCAGTATATGCTGTTGCTGCGGGTTTGGTTTTTGATGCGATAAATGAAATTGATATATTATAAAAATGGAAAAAGAATTTAAAGGAAAAACAGTTGTAATAACAGGTGCATCTGCAGGTTTAGGCAGAGCTATAGCACGTGAGTTTGCAAAGCACGGTGCAAATATTGGATTGATTGCACGTGGAGTGGATGGATTGAATGCCGCCAAAAAAGAAGTGGAAGATTTAGGGGGCGAAGCATTAGCTGTTCTGGCAGATGTATCACATGCAAACGAAGTAGAAAACGCAGCAAGAAAAATTGAAGAACATTTTGGTAAGATTGATGTTTGGATAAACAATGCAATGGTAAGTGTGTTTGCACCGTTTGAAAAAATTGAAGCGAAAGATTTTGAGCGTGTAACTGATGTCACATATCTCGGGCAGGTGTATGGAACAGCAGCAGCATTAAAAAGAATGAAGCCCCGCAATAAAGGAACAATTATTCTTGTTGGTTCTGCATTGGCATACCGTGGCATTCCATTGCAATCTGCTTATTGCGGCGCAAAGCATGCAATTCATGGATTCTTTGAATCGTTGCGAAGCGAGTTAATTCATGAAAAAAGCAAAATAAAATTATGCATGGTGCAATTGCCCGCTATGAACACAACGCAGTTTGAGTTTGTGAAAAGTTATCTTCCAAACAAACCTAAACCAATGGGAAAAATTTATGAACCTGAAGTTGCAGCAAGAGCAATAGTGGATGTTGCTAAAAATTTTGAACGTGAATTATATGTGGGTTATCCAACAGTAAAAACAATTTTAGGAAATAAAGTTGCGCCTGGTTATTTAGATAAATATCTGGCAGAAACAGGATTTGATGGGCAGCAAACAGATGAACCCGAATCACCCGATAGAAAAAATAATTTGTATGAGCCATTACCAGGCGACCACGGGGCGCATGGAGATTTTGATGCAGAAGCAATAAACACCAGCGCTGAAACATGGATGGCAACACATAAAAAAAGTTCGCTTGGTTTAGCTGCTGCATTATTAGCCGCAGTATGTACACTTATGTTTTTTAATAAAAAGTAGCTTGACGAAGGCGCATATTCCGCTTATAAAAATTTAATATAACGATGAGTTTTAAAACTGCACCTGGCGCACCAGGCACAAAAGCAAAATGGACATCAGGCGCTAAAGATGGCATAGGCAAAGCACTTACTGCAAACTCTTTTGTGAGTTTTACAATCAGTCATGGTATTTTAAATGAAGTGTATTATCCCCGTGAAGATATTGCGGGTATAAAAGACATGGAGTTTATAGTAACAGGTAGCAAAGATTTTTTTTCAGAAGAAAAAAGACACACAGAGCATCAAATAAAATATATAAAGCCAGGCGTTCCGCTTTACCAAATTATAAATACCTGCGTTGATAAAAATTACCAGATAAAAAAAGAAATTCTTTGCGACCCTTTTAGAAATACAGTGCTTCAAAATGTTGTTTTCAAAACTGCAAAAAATGCGAATCTTAAATTATTTGCGTTGGTTGCGCCGCATTTGAACGATAAAGGCAATAACAACTGCGGATGGATTGGTGAGTACAAAGGCATACCCATGTTGTTTGCAAAGAATGATGGGCTGTTTCTTGCCATGGCTTGTTCTAACAATTGGCTTAAGCGTTCTGTTGGTTTTGTTGGAACATCTGATGGATGGACTGATTTGCATCAGCATAAAAAAATGGAATGGCTCTATACAAATGCAGATGGCGGAAACATTGCATTAACAGGCGAAATAGATATTTCAGCAACAAATAATTTTTTGCTTGCGATAAGCTTTGGAAGAAATGCCGATGAAGCAGCCAATCATGCAAGAGCAAGTTTGCTGGATGGATTTAAATCATCAAAAAAATTCTATATAAAAAGCTGGCAGGTGTGGCTGAAAGAATTGCATGATTTAAAAGGGAAAATTTTTAAAGAGAGTGCAAGCGTGCTGCGGTTGCATGAATCAAAATCTTTCCCCGGTGGAATTATTGCAAGCTTATCTACTCCGTGGGGCGAAATAAAAGGTGACGATGATGACGGCGGTTATCATGTAACATGGCCGCGGGATTTAGTTGAATCAGCGGGAGGTTTTCTTGCATTAAAAACTTACGACGATGCAGTGCGCATTTTAAATTATTTGATGAGCACACAAGAAGCAGATGGAAGTTGGTTGCAGAATATGTGGCTTGAAGGAACAGCCGACAAAAAAGGTATACAAATGGATCAGACAGCTTTGCCGATTTTGTTGGTTGACAAGTGCAATGAATGCAAAATAATTGATGAAGAAAGGATGCAACGTTATTGGCCAATTGTAAAAAAGGCTATTGAATATTTAATTTTAAACGGACCTTATACACAGGAAGACCGCTGGGAAAAAAATAACGGTTATACGCCATTTACACTCGCTGTTGAAATAGCAGCATTACTTGCAGCAGCAGATCTGGCAGAACAGAATAATGAAAAAGATCTGGCAAATTATTGCAGGCAAACTGCAGATTACTGGAATGATAACATCGAGAACTGGTTATATGTAACCGATACAAGCCTCGCAAAAAAATATGAGGTGGATGGATATTATATACGCATCAATCCTTTCCATGATATCCCGGCTTCACAGTTAGATGATAAGATTATTAATCTTGCAAACAATAACGACGAGAAAGGGAAAATTTTGTTGAATGAATTGATTTGCGTTGATGCATTAGCATTAGTGCGTTTTGGTTTGCGTGCGGCTGATGATCCTAAAATTTTAAACACGATAAAATTAATTGATGCAACCTTGAAGGTGGAAACACCTTATGGCAGTTGCTGGCATCGATATATAAAAGATGGATATGGTGAAGATGAAAACGGAAATCCTTATGATGGCACTGGTATAGGTCGTGCATGGCCTTTACTTACAGGCGAAAGGGCGCATTATGAAATAGCTGCAGGCAATTTTACTGAAGCAAAAAAATTAATAAAAGCAATGGAGGCTTTTGCAAACAATGGATTGTTGCCTGAGCAAATTTGGGATACAGATGATATTCCCGAAAAGGAATTGTTTTTTGGAAGACCATCTGGTTCTGCAATGCCATTAACGTGGGCGCACTCAGAATACATAAAGCTTTGCGCATCTTTAAAAAATAAAAAAGTTTTTGATATGCCGCGACAAACACATGAACGTTATATAAAAAATAAAACGATTGCGGCTTTTGAAGTTTGGCGGTTCAATCACCAGCGTACAAGCGTTTTTGCTGAAAAAAATTTACGCATAGAGGTGTTATCTGAAGCAGAAATACACTGGACGGACGATAACTGGAAAACAGTCAATAAAACAACAACAAAAGATACAGGCATCAATATTTATATTGCTGATATACCTACGCGAAATAAAAAAAATATTCAAATTGAATTTACGTTTTTCTGGGCGAAGGCCCAACGTTGGGAAAACAAAAACTTTATGGTTATAGTAAAATAATTACCTTTAAACGAACCTCGCTGTAAGTCAAAAACAGAAAAAGGAATTGTTTTTGATGTGATAACAATAATTATATCATTAAAATTATCAACATGAAACGACCAGAAAATGTTCCGCTCTTTACCAAAGCTTTATTATCCTGTGTGCTTACGGGTTTTTTTGCATCAATTATTAATGGGGTTTACATGATTTTTTATAGAGCCATTACGCGCTTTATGCCTGCGGTGGCATTTAATTTTCTTTCCATTCCGCTTGTAACAATGATTGCGTTCATTGTTTTGGGTCTAATATTTTTCTTGTTTGTAAGATATATAAACAGTACCGCATTTACCATAGCACTTATTATTATAACTATCGGGTGTATAGCAATTGCCACATTGCTGAACGGGCATCCCAATGCGCCGGCATTTTCCGGGAACCATGGTTTAATTGCGGGTTTTGTATTAATAAGTGGTTTGCTTGGCGTAACGCTTCTACCATATTTATATAAACATCCGCGATTATTTATTTAGTGCATTTTTCAACCTTAATTTTCATTTATGATTTCAATGATTATTTTCATTTTCGCAGGCTTTATTGTTTTAGGGTTTATTATTTTTCTGCTGATAAAAAGAAACCGGCAAAAAAACAGAAGTGAAAGCAACAACCGGTAACGGCTTTGGTTGATGATTTAATCACGTTCAGCTTATCGGTACAACCTTTGTGAATGCGAATAATGGATATTAAAGCATCAGCCAAATATTCTGATAACAAAAAAGAAATAAAAAATGTACATAACCCCGTCAAGCAAAAATTATGACTTGGCGGGTATTTTGTTTTAGGTGCTGCTGCCTGCTAGGTTGAAGTGCTATTGGTGTATTGGTTGATCCTAAAAAGCTTCTGCTGTAAGAACAAATTTGAAAAGAAAGATTTTGAAAGCTTTAATCGGAAAACCTGTTAAAGCAATGTTTCCAATAGGTGATAACAGGTAAAAATTTTCTATTCATTTTTATAAGCCACCACATGTTGTTTCGCTTTTCCTAAACCTTCAATTCCGCATTCAATAACATCACCCGGCTTTAAATAAACTTGTGGATTCATGCCCAAACCTACACCGGCAGGTGTGCCTGTTGAAATGATATCACCAGGCAACAAAGTCATAAACCGGCTCACATAAGAAATTACATACGCTACATTAAAAATAAAATTGCACGTGTTACCATCCTGCATTTTTTCACCATTCACCGTAAGCCATAACGGTAAATTATTTACATCATTTATTTCATCTTTTGTAACAAGATATGGGCCCACAGGCGCAAACGTGTCGCATCCTTTTCCTTTATCCCATGTACCGCCGCGCTCCATTTGAAATTCGCGTTCACTTACATCATTATGCAAAACATATCCCGCCACATAATGTAACGCATCTGCTTCTTTAACATAACTTGCTTTTGTTCCTATCACAACAGCTAACTCAACTTCCCAATCTGTTTTTTTAGAATTGCGCGGAATAACAATATTATCATTTGGTCCAATTAATGCTGTTGTTGATTTCAAAAAAATAACAGGTTCTTTTGGTGGCGCTGCGCCTGTTTCTTTTGCGTGATCAACATAATTCAAACCAATACATACAATTTTTGAAGGTCTTGCAACCGGGCTGCCTAAACGCATATCAGCAGAAATTTCAGGCAAAGCATTTTGATGATCATCAACAAACTTTTGTAGTCTTCTTATGCCATCATTTTCAAAAAAATGTTCATTGTAATCTTCACCAAAAGCAGATGTATCATACATAACATCGCCAATAACAATTCCTGTTTTTTCTTTATTTAATTCACCAAAACGAATCAGTTTCATTTTTAAATTTTTTAGGCTGAATAATTATGTATTTAATTTTAAAAAGCCGCCATCAACAGGATAATCGGTGCCTGTAAGAAATGCAGCTTCATCACTGCACAAAAATAAAATTGCAGCCGCAACTTCTTCCGGCTTCGCCATTCTGCCAATGGGTTGTGTTTTCGATAATTTTTCAAACATCTCTTTCTCTTTTCCGGGATAATTTTTCGCCAGAAAATTATCTACAAACGAAGTGTGCACACGCGCAGGTGAAACAGCGTTACAGCGAATATTATCTTTTAAATAATCTTTTGCAACCGATAAAGTCATCGAAGCAACAGCACCTTTGCTCATTGAATAAGCAAACCTGTCATCAAGCCCAACAATTGCAGCAACAGAACTTACATTAACAATTATGCCGCCTTTGTTTTTTTGCATTAAAGGAATTGCTGCAAACAAACAATTATAAATGCCTTTTACATTCACGCGAAAAATACGATCAAAATCTTCTTCAGATGTATTATGTGCTTTGCCGATATGCGAAATACCCGCGCTGTTCACAAGTATATCAATATTGTTTATTCTATTAAAAACTTGAACTGTTTGCTGTTGATTGCTTACATCGCAGACATGTACCTGCGCACTTCCACCTTCATTTTTTACTTGTGAAGCTGTTTCATTAGCACTTGTTTCATTTATATCAACAATATGAACAAATGCGTTTTGCTTTGCAAACAGCAAACACACTGCTTTACCAATTCCGCTTCCGCCGCCCGTAATTATTGCATGTTTATTTTTTAAACTGAACATAGTTAAAAATTGATGTTTATCACAGCTTCAAATTAACAGCAAAACAAAATATTAATTACTGATTATTTTATTCTGAATCAGCCTAAACTATTAACCTTTATCTTTTAATTTATGCAATTACCTTTGCCCGCTTTATATGAAGGCAAGAACTTTAAAAAAGGATAAAGTAAATATTATTACGCTTGGCTGCAGTAAGAATCTTGTTGACAGCGAAGTTTTAAGCGGGCAATTAATGGCGAATGATATTAATGTGGTGCATGAAAACACAAAGCTCGATCATAACATTGTTGTGGTAAATACATGTGGCTTTATTGATAAGGCTAAAGAAGAAAGCATCAATACAATTTTATCGCAAGTTGATTTGAAGAAACGCGGCAAGCTTGATAAAGTTTACGTTACCGGTTGCTTAAGTGAACGCTATCGAAAAGATTTGGAAACGGAAATTCCTGAAGTGGATTCATGGTTTGGAACATTAGAATTGCCTTTGATCTTACAAGAATTTAATGCTGATTATAAAAAAGAATTACTTGGTGAAAGATTGCTGAGCACACCAAAACATTATGCTTATTTAAAGATCAGCGAAGGTTGCAATCGTACCTGTGCATTTTGTGCAATTCCATTGATGCGCGGAAAACATATCAGCAAAACAATTGAAGAAATAATTACTGAAGCAGAAGGTTTGGTAAAACGTGGCGTAAAAGAAATTATGCTCATCGCGCAAGAGCTTACATATTATGGTTTGGATATTTATAAGAAAAGAATGCTGGCTGATTTATTAAAACGCTTAAGCGATGTTAAGGGTTTGCAATGGATTCGTTTGCATTATGCTTATCCAAATAAATTTCCTTTTGAAGTGCTGGATGTAATGCGTGAAAGAGAAAATATTTGCAATTATCTTGATATGCCTTTGCAACATGCAAGTGACAGAATGTTGTATTTGATGAAACGTCAAAGCACAAAAGCTGAGATTGTTGAAACACTAAATACTATTCGTGAAAAAGTGCCCGGCATTTGTTTACGCACAACTTTAATAGCAGGTTTCCCGGGTGAAATGAAAGATGATGTTGAAGAATTAAAATCTTTTTTACAAGAACAAAGATTTGATCGTGTTGGTGTGTTTACTTATTCGCACGAAGAAGGAACAAGTGGTTATAATATGATTGATGATGTGCCGGCTTTAGAAAAACAAAAACGCGCTGAAGAAATAATGGAAGTACAGCAGGAAATCAGCTACAAAAAAAATGCTGAAAAGGTTGGTAAAACTTTTAAAGTTATTATCGATAAAAAAGAAGCTGGTCGTTATTTAGGCAGAACAGCATTTGACAGCGTTGAAGTAGATAACGAAGTGATCATTCATTCAGACAGGAAATTACCAATCGGCGATTTTGTAAATGTGAAGATCACCAATGCTTTTGATTATGATTTAGAAGGCGAAGTTTTAGAAGCGGTAGCAGAACATGTTATTTAGTGCACTAATTTGCGCAGCAAATGGAAACACACTGCAGTTACATACCTTACAATAAAACCGGTTATTTTTCAAAGCTCGTTACTGATTATTTAAGCGGCGATTCGCAGCTTCAGCAGTTTTATAATTTTCCGTCAACAACAGAAGGTTTACAACAATCAATTCATCAAAGAAAAAATTTTGCGCACAGAAAAGTTTTAGTTGAAGCGTTACAAAAGCAATATGAAGGTTTGAATATTCATGATAAGGTTAATGCAAATCTTCAGTTACTGTTACATGAAGATACTTTCACGATAACCACTGCACATCAGCCAAATATTTTCACGGGACCATTATATGTTGTTTATAAAATTTTTCATGCAATAAAACTTGCAGAGGAATTAAAACAACAATTACCGCATTACAATTTTATTCCTGTTTATTTTATGGGAAGTGAAGATGCAGATCTCGATGAATTAAATAACATCACCATCAACCAAAGAAAATATGTTTGGGAAACAAAGCAAACAGGCGCTGTTGGCAGAATGAAGGTTGATAAATCTTTATTACAGTTAATTAATGAAATTGAAGGACAAATCAGCGTTGAGCCTTATGGAAAAAAATTAATCGAAATTTTTAGAAATAGTTATAAAGAAAAAGAATCAATTCAACAAGCAACTTTAAAATTGCTGAATAGTTTGTTTGGTGAATATGGATTGATTGTTTTGATTCCGGATAATGTTGCATTTAAAAAATTATTTCAACA
>JBEHXR010000118.1:0-10127 GCA_048498595.1 Bacteroidota bacterium | reverse complement strand
TAATATTCCAGTTAAAATGCGGATCGAATTCTTTGTATTGAAAAATGTATGGCTTGTTTGCAGAATGTCTTTTTCCAAATGCATCTGTAAATGACAGACCATTATATTCAAGCTGAATAGAACGATCTTGAACAGAAGAATCTGCTTTAGCTGTAATTTGATTGTTTACATTTTGAATGATGCTGAACCCGTTTACACCTTTCAGTTTCCAGTTTTTAGTTTTGTGATTTGCATTGATTAAAGGCGTAAGTACATCAAAATGGTAAAGACCAGTGCTGTCAATATTTTTCAACGATAATAATGGATAACGGAAATCATAAGGTCCCCATTCTGTGATATGAATTTGATTGCGACCTTGTTTTTTTATTTGTGTTGGAATCTTAGTTTGCTTAAGATTTTTTAATCTTGGCTCTGTAAAACCTATTGCAACGTTATTTGCATTTTCATCAGAAGTATCAAGGTTACTAATCCTTTTTCCAAGGTTAAAAATCGTATTGCAATCTTGTTCTTTGTTGCCTGTTAACTTTATACTATCTGTTCCCATCAAATCATACACTACATTAATGCTATCGAAGTGATTATTCCAGATAATATATTGTTTACTTTTTGTGTCACGCTTCTTTGCATAAAGCCAATCAGGCGGTTGTTGTGCACGCGACCAAAGTTTTATTGCCGTTTTATCGTTTGTAAAATGGTTCGCCACAATGCCAACATGCTGCCCGTGTTCTATTGCGATTGCTGTTTTATTACCGGCAAATTGGTTTTGCAGAATTTTGGTGCTATAACTATATCCACCCCAAATTCCATTATCACATTCTTTAATAATGTTCGATTCAATTTTATTCGTGCTAAATGTTACTTCCACTCCATTGGTTGGCGCGTAAGAAAAATCGTTACCAAAAATTAAATTATCATTACATCCTCCTTCGCCTGTATCCATTGTATATTGACCAGCCCAAAGAAAAAATCCATCGCCGCTGTGGGTAACAGAATTATCTGCAAACACATTGTTGTTGCACTGCTCAAAAACTAAAATACCTGCACTGTCTTGTCCACGGTAATAAAAACCATCACTGTAACCGCGTACATTAAAGTCAAGTTGATTAGCATAAATTTTATTATCGCTGCTGCGATACAATCCAATTCCAATTCCGGAGTTAAAAGAAAAATTATTGTTGTAAATCTCATTGCTGTCACAACGCATCATCATCAACCCACACTGACCGCCAGTAATAAAATTATTGTTGATAATAGCATGCCGGCAATCTTTTAAATACATGCCTGCACCATAGCGCATCCATTCATCATGTTCATTATGATGATAGCTCATCCAATCGCTCACATCTTCACGCTTCCAGTTACTATGCAAATGCTGACGATAATTATAACTGAAATCGCAGTTGCTGATCTGAAGATGCTGAACCGAATCTGCCATCACCGCAATTTTAAACCCATGAATATTTGCATTTAGAATGTTGATGTTTGATGAACCTTTTTTTATCAACACAGCAAGACCATAAAATTCGTTAGGCTGATCTTTATCATTTGAGCCCTGCAGAATGCAGTCATTAAAATCAACAGTAATATTCTTTCCTTCAATAATAATTAAAGGAACCTGCATTGAAGTATCAGCATTTAAATAATAAGTTTCGCGACTGATGGTTACAGAGGAGGTGATGATTAATCCTTTCTTTAAAGAGATTACAGGAGAGGCTGTCGTAACAACCGCAGAAAATAAAATTATACTCAGCGCAAAAAAATACTTCATGCAACTAAAGTAGCGCTAACGCCTGATGAGGCAAAGTAGATGCAAACAAATTTATTGTATTGAAGTTTCGGCAAGTGATTTTCAGTAGTCATTTGAAAGCGCAAAAAATTATTTAAAAAATTTCTGTAAATGTTGTTACCAATGATGAAGTAACTGCGATTAAAGCATCGGAAAAACTTATGAAAAAATTGGTCGTTGCAGCCTGAGAACTTACAATAGTTTTTACACAGAAAAACATCATGCAATAAAATATCGAATGCGTTTTTGGGGGTTTAAACTTGAGCCATTACATTAATTTGGAGTGGCTCATTTTGTTTCTGTCAACTACAAGCCGAACACACCGCTATTAATTAATTGCAGCGTTTGTTGTTTATATTCTGAAGGAATAAGTAAAGAGATGTTGTGCCTGCTTCCACCATAACTTACCATGCGCACCGGAATTTCACTAATAGCAATAAAGATCTTTTTCAGCACCTCAGATGATTCTGCAATTTCGTTACCAACAATTGAAACGATCGTTTGATCTGTATCTGTTTCTACCGAACCGAGCGGTTCAAGTTCTTTTATTATTTGCTGAAGATTGGTGCTGTTATCAATTGTAACAGACACTGCTACTTCAGAAGTGGTGATCATGTCAATGGAAGTTTTATATTTTTCAAACACTTCAAATATTTTTCTTAAAAAACCGTACGCCAGCAGCATGCGGCTGCTTTTTATTTTTATGGCGATGATGCCGTCCTTTGCTGCAACGGCTTTCGCACCAATTTCTGATACACTCTCCTGAATCGTTGTGCCCGCTGCATCCGGTTGCATTGTGTTTAACAGCTTCACCGGAATTTTAAATGTTTGTGCCGGCCAAATACATGCGGGATGTAAAATCTTTGCACCGAAATAAGCAAGCTCAGCAGCTTCGTCAAAACTCAAAGTTTCAACAGGCACTGTTACGTTTACAACACGCGGATCGTTGTTGTGCATGCCGCTGATGTCTGTCCATATCTCACATACGGATGCATTTACTGCCGCCGCAATTAATGAAGCAGTATAATCGCTGCCGCCGCGTTTTAAATTATCTACTTCTCCTTTTGCATTTTTGCAGATATAACCTTGCGTAATAAATAATTTTTGATTAGGATGATGTTGCAGTTGCTGGCTCAGCTTCACTTTTATGCTGCCTATCTGCGGCTCACCGTTTTCATCAATGCTCATAAATTCCAATGCCGGCAATAAAGTGTGGTCAACATTTTTTTCTTCAAGAAAAACGGAAAAAAGTTTTGTGCTTAATAATTCGCCCTGCGCAAGAATATCTTTATTTAAAGCTTCGCTGAAAGAAATTTTTAAAATCACATTCAGAAATTCAAAATGCTCTGAAACAATATTATTTGCTTTTTTCCTGAATTTTTCCTGCTGAACAAGTTCATTCACAAACTTGCGGTAATGCTTTTCTAATTCTTCTATTTTATTTTTAGCCTCATCTCGGTAACCTTCAGAAATAGCATTGCTGATGTTTACGAGCGCATTTGTGGTGCCGCTTAATGCACTCAACACAACAATCTTCGCTTCATCGCCTGCAGTTATTAACTCAAGCACCTGGTTCATACGCTGCGGTGTACCAACACTGGTGCCGCCAAACTTCATTACTTTCATTTCACAATTTTTAAAAAGTGCGCAAAAATAAGCGGGAAATTACTTACAGTAGTTTGTTTTGCAGTTGCTCGTAGCCTTCATCAATTAATAAATGATTTCCATCGGCTGCGGCAGTGGCTAATTCATCGCAGCGATTATTAAAAACATTCTCTGCATGTCCCTTCACCCAAAAAAATTTTATCGAATAGTTTTTGGCAAGATGATAATATTCCATCCACAGATCTTTATTTTTTTTGCCGCCTTTGAAATCTGTTTTAACCCATCCATCAAGCCATTTTTTTTCTACTGAATTGTGCACATACTGGCTATCTGTATAAATATGTATTGAAATACTTTTTTTAGTGAGTGATTTTAATGCTGCAATCACCGCCATTAATTCCATTCTGTTGTTTGTAGTTAACCGGTACCCAGCTGAAAGTTCTTTTTTTATTTCTCCCCAAATTAAGATAGCGCCATAACCACCTTTTCCCGGATTGCCTCTCGCCGCGCCATCTGTGTAAATTATAAGTTGTTTTTTTTCCTGCATCATTAAATAATATATTCTCCTTTCATGTAAGTAACAGCATTACCACTCATGAGCACACGATCATTTTTTAATTCACAATCCAGATAACCTTTTCGCTTGGAAAGTTGTTGTGCTGTAAGATGATTTTTGCCCAACTCCTTTGCCCAATAAGGAACCATTATCGTGTGCGCCGAACCGGTAACCGGATCTTCATTGATGCCGCTCTGCGGATAAAAACAGCGCGAAACAAAATCGCTGTTGCCACCTTTTGCAGTTGTAATTACGCCGCGCGACTGAACCTTTGCCAGTTCGGTGAAATCTGGTTTAAGATTTTCGATCGCTTGTTGTGATGGAAGTAAAACCATGTAATCAAAAGATGTTTTAAAAACCGGCGCATCATTTATTCCTAATCCTTTAAATAAGCCATCCGGAATTTCTGAAACTGGTTCCGGTGGATTTGCAGGAAAATCTAAAGTATAGGTGTTCTCGTTTTTGCGCGAAACTTTCAACATTCCGCTTTGCGATTCAAACCAAATCTCTTCTTTCGCATGATTTAATTCAGTATAAAAAATATGTGCACTGGCTAAAGTAGCATGCCCGCATAACTTTACTTCAACTGAAGGCGTAAACCAGCGTATGCGGTAATGATCATCCTCCTGAATTATAAAAGCTGTTTCAGAAAGATTGTTTTCTGCAGCGAGGCTTTGCATAGTTTTATCGGGCAACCATTCCTGCAAAGGGCAAATGGCAGCCGGGTTGCCGCCAAAAAGCTTATCTGTAAATGCATCAACAATAAAAACCGGAAGTTTCATACCTGGAATATTAATGCAAAAATAGGCGTGCAATTTCCTGAAATGCTAAGAAATAGTTAATGAATAAAAATCTTTAAATTTTTTTTTAAACCTGATTAAACCAAAAGAAAAATGCTGCGTCTGTTAATGCACAAGCGAATTAACAGCTTAAAATTATTTGAACTTTTGCAGCAGGGTTAAATCAGGGTGGCCAGCGGGATGCGGTCACCCTTCTTTCATTTATGAAAGATTCGGTTAATCTAAATTATTTTTTTCATCGGTCTTCATTTTCCAATTCCTCTATCAGGCTTTCAGGAGCAGGACGGTTTGTTATTGATGTTGCTGCAAAATATAGCACTATGGTAAAAAATATTGATGCAAGCAATTCATCCCATCTCAGCCAATACCCCCACCATGTATAAATAGCTGCTTTTGAAGGCTTGGAGGTATCATAAATTATTTGCACGTTTTCATTTTCTTTTAAACTGCGTAATGCATAAAATGCGTTTGCTTCGTATTGCTTCCCATCAACCGTAAAAAAAATTTTGGGCACCTTTTTTTGATTACTGTCTGCTACGTAATGAATAACGCCGTTTGTAAATTCTCCATCTATATAATCCGGCTGGCGTGTGAAAAAGATATACAACGCAAAACAAACGATATAAAAAATGAGAATTGCTTTGAACATTTGATAAAGGCTGCAAATTAATTGCAACAGTTTTCATTTTGATAATATTTATTATCAGGGTTTGAATAATACCTTCATTCAAAAATTTAAAATGAAGAATTTTGTTTTTTAGGTGTGATGATTTTTTGTTCTTGATGTTACAAGCGCAGGATAATTTACCGAAACAATTATGCTTAACCTCTTCAGAAGAATTGAAAATGTTAAGCGTTTTATGGCAACAGGATGCGGCAGAATACTATTTTTCAGAAGCGGTGTTATTAATTTCCATTAGCTGATTACAAATTCTTTTGACAGAAACTTTTAATGGTGTATAGCTAAAAGATGGAAGAGCTTTTAAAAGCTTGCTGTTATCAAAATAAACTTTAGCCAAAGCAGTCTGTGCTGTTTCTTTTGTAATGAATGGCGCTTTACCGGTGAATAAACTTCTCATTGCTTCAGCACGCCAAACAAGTGCAGCTTTTAGTGGTGTAACTTTTTTATGCGGCGGGTTTTTATGAAACGCTTCCGCAATCAGATCAAACAAATCTTTATAAGAAATATTTTCAGCATTAATAATAAAACGCTCTTTGCAAATATCGCTATTTATCAACGCAATCATTGCAGTTGCTACATCTTCCACATCAACAAAACCTGTAATGCCTTCTGAGTAATAGGGAAACTCTTTATAACCCGTTTTAAAGATTTCCGTTGAACCATTGTTCCAGTCACCGGCGCCAAGAATAATGGTAGGATTTACAATCACCGCATTTAAACCTTCTGCAATGCCACGCCAAACTTCCATTTCAGCGAGATATTTGCTTTCTCCATAAACGCTGTTGCTTGTTTCTTCGCTCCATTGCATTTCTTCTGTTACGATAACGTTCTCGCGCAACCTGCCCAATGCAGAAACAGAACTTACATGCAGAAATTTTTTTACGCCTGAAAGTAAACATGCATTTACAATGTTTGCTGTGCCTTCAACATTCGTTTTAAAAAGTTGTTTTTTCACTTTTGGGTTGAATGAAACTTTTCCTGCGCAATGATACACTTCATCAACATCGTATAAAATTTCTTCTAACAATTCAGTGTCAAACAAATCACCTTTTATCCATTCAATATTTAAACCATGAAATGGAATTTCGCTTCTGTACAGCGCTTTGATTTTTATATTTTGCTGTGAAAGCTTTTTTGTTAAATGAGAACCAAGCAAACCAGAAGCACCTGTTATAAAAACAGTCTTATTATCTGTTATTGAAAAATTTTCTTGTTCTTGAATCATGCAGGCAGTTGGAATTTATAATCATAAAAACCCTTTCCTGTTTTTCTGCCCAATTCTTTTGCATCCACTTTATTTTTTTGCAGAATGGATGGTCTCAAACGTGCCGGTTTATTTAATGCTTCCCAAACTATATTGCTAACAGAATAATTTACGTCCAGCCCAATCATATCCATTAATTTAAAAGGTCCCATCTTAAATCCTGATGCCTCCATTACCGCATCTATTGTTTCAACATCAGCAATTCCATCTTCAACTAATTGCATCGCTTCAAGATAATAATGTCTTGCAACACGGTTAACAATAAAGCCGGGTGAATCATTGCATACAACGGGTGTTTTGCCAAACTTTTTTGCAAGCCAAACTAAAGTTTCAATTACATCATCACCGGTTTTTTCTGCGCATATTATTTCAACCAGTTTCATTATTTGTGCGGGATTAAAAAAGTGCATGCCTGCAAAACGAGTTGCATATTTTTTATCGCGGCTTAATTCTGAAACAGAAATAGAAGAAGTGTTCGTGGCAAAAATTGTTTCGCTATTATTAATCAAAGAAAGCTCATCAAATATTTGTTGTTTAATTTCTTTCTTTTCAACAACAGCTTCAATAATTATATCTGCAACACAATTTTTAATGTTTGTAGTAAATGTTATTCGCTGTAAAATTTCTGCTTTTTGTTTATCTGTAATTTTCTGCTTTTCTACTAATTTTTTTAAACCATCCTTAATTATTACTTCGCTTCCTAACAGCATCTCTTCTTTTACATCAAATTGAATTACCTCAAACCCGTTTTGTGCAGCAACCTGCACAATTCCGCTGCCCATAGTACCTGCGCCGCAAACACAAATCTTTTTTACGTTGTTCAAGAAGATTTTTTACAAACATACAGTGTAAAAAAAGATAACGTTTACTTTTACTTCACTTTAAAATCTTTATTTTTAATTATGCAGCAGTTAGATTTATTTAAGAAAGAGCCTGAAAAAAAGAAAGAGGTTTTAAGACCGCCGAAAGAAGTTGAAATAAAAACAACTGATGATAACAAAGATGAAGCTGTAAACAAAGAAAAAAAATCTGTTCAGCTTATAAAACCCTTATCAAAAAAATCTGATAAAAAACCTGGTAAGCGCGGAAGAAAATCTTTTAAAGAAATTAATCTTGATGTTGCACTGCTCGAAATTCCGGATGATGAAACACTCGCTCAAAAGCAATATTATTCTATCACCGAAGTTGCTGAATGGTTTCATGTAAATACTTCACTGCTGCGTTTTTGGGAAAAAGAATTTGATATTTTGAAGCCACGCAAAAATCGCAAAGGCGATCGCATGTTTCGGCCTGATGACATTAAAAATTTGCGCATCATTTATTATTTATTAAGGCAGCAGAAATATTCAATGGAAGGTGCAAAGCAATTTTTAAAAGACAATCAAAAGCGCGCAGAAATGCAAACCCGGTTGGTAGAAACCTTAACAAAACTCCGCTCATTTCTTTTAGAATTGAAATCTAATTTAGGCGCATGAAAAACTTTCTTCTTTGTACAATACTTTTTATTTTTTTCTTTTCCTGTAAAACACAAAACGCTGCAACAAAATCTTCGAATGCATTTCGTGCTTACCAGATTAGTTACGATGCTAAAGGCAGAAAAGTGTTGCGCGGTTTAATATCAAGAGCCGATATTGAAAATGATACTGCATTTAGCTGGTTTAAAAAAAATTATAATCTCGGCAGACCAGATGCCAGCGCGGTTGCTGCTTTTAAACAACACGCGGGCGATTTTCAAATGCTGATATTTGGCGGCACATGGTGCCCTGATACACAAAATTTATTGCCACAATTTTATCGCGTTGCAGATGCGGCAGGCTTTGCTGATAGCAGCATTACATTAATTGGTGTTGATAATGATAAAACAACTTTTGATAATCTTCATAAAACTTTTCACTTAATAGATGTGCCTACATTTATTGTTATGAAAAACGGAAAAGAAGTTGGACGCGTTGTTGAATATGGAGAAAGCGGCGATGCTATGAACGAGCTTGGAAAAATTGTTTCTTCGTTATAAACCGGTCTAACGCTTTTAAAGCGTGTGACCATTAACTCTTCTCCGGAATACTTGTTTTAATAAACGTTGGTGCAATTCTTTTTTTAGTTGCCTGCTCATAAGCATATGCAAGCGAAATAATTTTTTCTTCATTGTACGCACCGCTAATAAACGATAAACCAATCGGCAGATCATGCACCATTCCCATCGGCACAGTTATATGCGGATAACCGGCAATGGCTGCCGGCGTTGAATAAGAAAATCCTGTATCATAATCGCCATTAATTAAATCAATACACCACGATAAACCATTTGTTACACCACAAATGGCATCGAGTTTATTGTCAGAAATTATATCATCAATAATTAATCGCGTACGTAAAATTTTGCTTAATGCTTCTTTATATTCACTGCTGTTTAAATCGCCTTTTGCTTCGCTCATCTCTAAAATTTCCTGCTTAAAAAAAGGCATTGCAGATGCTTCGTTTTGCTTATTGAATTCAATAACCTCTTTCAGCGATTTTACTTTTGCATTTGCATTCGACAAATATTTATTCACGCCATCTTTAAATTCATATTGCAATACGAGAAATTCTGCATTGCCCAAATCATCTAAAGCTTTTTGCAATTCAATTTCCACAACGGTTGCGCCCTGGTTTTTTAAAACATCAATTGCAGCATTATATACATCTGTAATTTGTTTATTGCCTTCAAGAAATGCTTTTTCAATTCCAATGCGTTTGCCTTGTAATGCTTTCGCAGTTAAGTTTTGTGTATAGTCTTTTAAAAATTTCCCATCACTGTTTTTTGTAACAGCATCTTCATCATCAACACCGGTTAAAGCGCCTAAAAAGATCGCAGCATCTTTTACTGTTCGCGCCATTGGTCCTGCCGTGTCTTGGGTTGATGAAATTGGAATGATGCCGCTTCTGCTCAACAAACCTACAGTTGGTTTTATACCAACAATTCCGTTTACAGCTGATGGCGAAACAACAGAGCCATTTGTTTCCGTGCCGATGGCAATCGCACATAAATTAGCAGCAACAGCGGCGCCGGAACCAGAACTTGAACCGGAAGGATTTCTTTCTAAAATATATGGACATTTTGTTTGACCGCCGCGACTGCTCCAGCCGCTACATGCATTTGTTGAACGAAAATTCGCCCATTCACTCAAATTTGTTTTACCCATTAAAACAGCACCTGCAGTTCTTAATTGCTGAACAATAAATGCATCTTTCGCAGCATGATTTCCTTCAAGTGCAGAAGCGCCGGCGGTTGTCATCATTTTATCGCCGGTATTAATATTATCTTTTATTAAAACAGGAATGCCATGCATTGCGCTTCTTATTTTTCCCGCCTTGCGTTCTTTGTCCATCGCATCTGCAATCGATAAAGCATCAGGATTAAGTTCGATGATCGCATTTAAATAAGGCCCACTTTT
>JBEHXR010000117.1:0-10145 GCA_048498595.1 Bacteroidota bacterium | reverse complement strand
ATTATTCGGTCTGTAATATTTGAAAAAGAAATTTTTTACGTCAGCTAACTCAGCTTCTTCAATATGTTTTAATTCTTTCCCAATCGTCATCCAACGATAAGGATGTACCTTGTAAGCCAGCTCACGCATTTTATGCCATGCATTACCATAAGGTTTATTAATGTAGTGTTCTTTAAATTCTTCACACACAACTTTTCGCTGCACATCCAAACTTTTTTTGCTGAATGCAAGACTTAACATGCGATCACTTTCCAGCCAAAAAGCCGTTTCAATATTTTCTGCAGGCAATTGGCAATAATAATTTGTAAGATCATTAGTAGTATACGCATTATTCTCGCCACCGGCACGTTGCAAAGGCTCGTCGTATTCGGGAATATTTATACTTCCGCCAAACATTAAATGCTCAAACAAATGTGCAAAGCCGGTTTTAGAAGGTTCTTCATCTCTTGCACCAACATTATACAAAACATTTACAACAGCCATTGGTGTGGAGTTATCCTCATGCACCAATACACGTAATCCATTAGCTAAAACAAAACGATTATATTCTATCATTCTTAAAAAATTATTTTTTAATGCTGAAAACAGGTTTGTATTAAAGCACAAAATTACAATATGCTTTTCACCTTTATTTCTATTACTTCGGGCGTGCCTTTACGCATAACAACAACGCTTATTCTTGATTTTGCGTTTTGAAGAAGTACTTTATATGCCTGTATGTTGTTAGAAAAATTATTAGCTACGCCTAAAATAATATCCCCTTCCTGGAACCCGGCTTTTTCTGCGGGAGAGCCTTTAATGATATCAGTAACTGTAATAGCGCCATCAATTAAATAAAATCCTAAGCCGGTATAAGAATAGTCAAACGAATCAGAGTAATGTTTGTTTGGTTTGATATAAATCTCCTGCTGGGGATAATTCAGAATTACATTAAAACGTCTTAAAATATCATTTCCAATAAGTCCTCCTAAAACAGGATAATTTGTTACGCCAAACTCGTCATCAAAAACATAAGCCGGAACATTTCTAAAGCGATAAGGACCCAACCGTAATTCTTTTACAATAGACAACTGCATATCTGTTTTACCGCCCAAGCCTTCCGCCTGTGTTAAATAAAATTTTCTCTTCCTCTTAAATACAGCGCTGTCGTGTGCAAAATCATCATTCATTAATAAACAAAGCCCAGCCCCTGTATCAAGAAAAAACTTAGCCGCAATGGCTTTATTATCTTTTACCAATGCGCTTTGCATTGGCAACGTTGAAAACTGAGGCTTTAATAAATATCCGCCACGAGGATATTTAACTGTTCCGGGGGTGTACACTTTCATTTGCTGGTTATCATAATCGAGATAAACCAAAAACTGCCGAAGAAAACTAAAACCAATTATTCCATCGATCTTCATTCCATAAGCGCTGGAAAGAATTTCATAATTGTTTATGTGAAAATTGAGATTGGGAACAGTAACTCCAGGCAAATGCAAAATATGGTTGTTTGCAAACGAAACATATTTTATGCCTGCAATACCACGAACAATTTTATCACTTGGCTGTGTAGGCAGATTGTAATATTCGCAGGTAAGTGAATCGAGAGAAATGCCGCCACTACCTGTATCGAGCACGAAATTCAGGCTATCTTTAAAATCATCTAAAGTGCCGTGTAAAATTATTATGCCACCAGTTAGCAGTGTAAAAGAAATATTAGCGACAAATCTCGATGGCGGAGGAACAAATTCTTCCTGCGCTTTAACCGTAAAACATGCGCAGTAAAAAACTGCAATTACACTAAATATTAGTTTTAATTTATCGGCAGTCCTGACGAAAAAATTTATTGATCTTGAAGTTAAAACCATATATAGTTAATTATGGCTATTCAAAAATAGTGTTGCACTAAATACATTTAAATATAAAACATCTAATAGCAATTTGCTACTTATAAAAAACAGTTTTAAACTATCCTAAAATACACATCACAGAATTTTTTCCTCAGTAAATTTGCAATCAGGAAAGAGAAAAGCAATCGTTTTAAAAAAGACAAAGATATTATGATGAATGTTGCAGCATTGTACGAAAGAGCCTTGAAATTTGATTTTTTGAGTGTTGATGAAGGTGTTTATCTTTTTGAGCATGCGCCTTTAAGCGATTTAATGTTCGTTGCAGATGAACTGCGAAAAAAACAAGTACCGCACGGAAAAGTAACCTGGCAAATTGATAGAAATGTAAACACTACTAATGTTTGCATAGCCAATTGTAAGTTTTGTAATTTCTATCGTATTCCCGGCAGTCCTGAAGCATATATAACAGATATGCCAACCTACAGAAAAAAAATTGAAGAGACTTTAAAATATGGAGGCGACCAGTTGTTATTGCAGGGCGGTCATCATCCCAATCTTGGACTTGAATTTTATACTGATTTATTCAGGCAGATAAAAAAAGAATTTCCCAACATTAAGCTGCACACGTTAGGACCACCCGAAGTTGCGCATATATGCAAGCTTTCAAAAAAATCGCATCGCGAAGTATTAATTGCTTTAAAAGAAGCAGGGCTTGATTCTTTGCCCGGAGCCGGCGCAGAAATTTTAGTTGACAGGGTAAGGCGTTTAATAAGCAAAGGAAAATGTGGTGCTGATGAATGGCTTGCTATTATGCACGAAGCGCATGAATTAAATATTACAACAAGCGCAACGATGATGTTTGGTCATGTTGAGACAATTGAAGAACGTTTTATTCATCTTGCGCGCATTCGCGAAGTGCAGGCACAAAAACCGGAAAACGCAAAAGGTTTTTTGGCATTTATTCCATGGACGTTCCAGGATGTTGATACATTGCTTGCAAGAATTCGCGGTGTGCATAATCTTACAACAGCGGAAGAATATATACGAATGATTGCGATGAGCCGCATCATGTTGCCCAATATTAAAAACATACAGGCGAGTTGGTTAACGGTGGGCAAACAAACTGCACAATTATGCTTACATGCAGGTGCTAATGATTTTGGAAGTATTATGATTGAAGAAAATGTAGTAAGCGCTGCAGGTGCGCCACATCGGTTTACATACAAAACAATGCAGACCGCCATTGCAGAAGCAGGCTTTGAACCTCAGTTGCGCAATCAACAGTATGAATGGAGAAAAGTTCCGGAAGCTATAGTTGAACAAGTGATTGATTATTGATCAACTTACCAAAAAGATTTCTATGACTGTACACTTTCCTGTACACTGGCATTTGTACTATAAGCTGTACCATCCCCATGTGTTGGTGGCTTTTTAGACACAAGTGCCGTAATAGCCTGCGATCTAAAATCTGAAGCTACACCAGTACCGTAAAGTCTTGTATAATACGGCAAGAAGAATTTGTCGAACGCAGATAAACTAAGCACAATGGCGTCAACATGACAATTGTCTATCGTAATAGTGGTGGCAACTGTATTGTTCTTTATCAGATTTATTTGAAGCGAATCAAAATCTAAAAATGCCGGGTCACCGGTATCGGTTTTGAAGGGTCCAAATTTTTGATAGTTACTTCCTAATTGATTTAGCAAATCATCCGCACTACTGCTTGCAAAGTCATTTGTACTACCGCTGACAGTATGCACATCATAATCAGGATGATCACTGGTAGGATTTAAAAGACAAACAAAATAATAATATTGCCCATCGCGGTAGCTATCGGCGGCTTCGGCAAGGCGTTTGGCAAGTCCGGCAGTTTGTTGTGGCATAAGTTTTCATATTTGATTAAAAAATAAAATACCTGTTAATATACTAATATTTTTTTTAAAAACAAATCTTATGACAGAATAATTGCTGTGCGATTTTTCTTTAATTAATTTTATAGACAATTCAACTGTTCATGCGCAAGCTGGCTGCAATAATGTTTACGGACATTGAGAGCTTTACTAAGCTAATGCAACAAGATGAGGCGAAAGCTGTGCACTTGCTGGAAAGACAAAAGGAAATTTATGTGCGCTATGTAAAACAATTTAACGGGCAAATTATAAAATACATTGGCGACGGAACACTCACTATATTTTCATCTGTTATACACTCAGTAAAATGTGCTATCGCTTTACAACAAGCTTTTCAAAAAAACCCATGCATACCGGTTCGCATTGGCATTCACCAGGGAGATGTTATTTTAGAAAACAAAGATGTGATTGGTGATGCTGTAAACCTGGCTTCACGTATTCAAACTTCCGGTATTGCGGGCAGCGTTCTTATATCAGAAAAAGTAAAAGATGAATTGCAAAATCATGATGAAATTTCTGTAGTGCCACTTGGCAGTTTTGATTTAAAAAATGTGTCTCATGCTGTAAACCTTTTTGCAATAAATGCTCCGGGCTTAAAAGTTCCGCATGCTTCACATTTACACCATCAAAGCGAAGCGCTTTCTTTTAATTCAGAGCGCAAAAAAAATACGGCTGCTAAACTTTTAAATAACAAAAAAATTTACCGCGCAACATTTTTTATTCTGCCGGCAATGTTATTATTAGGTTGGTGGATGAGAATTTCAAACAATAATAATACTACAGAGCTTAATAAAACAATTGCTATTGTTCCATTTAAAAATATGGGCGAAGATGCAAACAATAATTATTTAGCCGGTGGTTTAACCGAAGAAATGTTTTCTCTACTTACTGCCAATACACAATTAACCATAAAAAAAGTACCTTCTATAGCCATTAATCATGAAAATGCATTAACTCTTTCAGGAATGTTCAGCGATATTAAGGCGGGAAGTGTACTGGAAGGGAGCATTGAACACATTAAAGACAGTGTAATAATATTTGTGCATTTGCTAAACACATCAAATAACAAAGTTATTTGGGCACATACTTATGTACAGTCGATAAATGATTTATTGCAGGTGCAGAAAGATGTAGCGGCGCAAATTTCAGATGCTTTAAATGCCAAGTTTAACACCACAACTATAAAGAAATTTGTTGTTGAGAGATCTCCTGACCCCGAGGCATATGCCTTATACATAGAGGGTCGTTACGCACAGAGCAAGCGAACAAATGAAAGTTTAAAGGATGCGATTTTTCTATTTAATAAAGCGCTTGCAATAGATTCAAATTTTGCACTTGCGTATTCGGGCGTAGCAGATAATTATACATTGCTTATTGATAACGGTTTCATCTCTTATGACTCGGGTTACAATTTGGCGCGCAAGGCGCTTGACCACGCATTTATGCTGGATTCCCAATCTGCTGAAATAACAGCATCCCGTGCTCTTTTTTTGAGCAGCCTTGAAGGCAAAAGAAATGATGCAATAAATGAATTCAGGCTTGCATTAAAGCTCAGCCCGAATTATGCGGCGGCACATCAATGGTACGCACTGGAGCTTGCTGCAGCAGGGCAATTTGATTCTGCCCTTGCCCACATTAATAAGACAATAGACGTTGAACCATTTTCGGAAAGAGCATGGTTGATTAAAAGCCTGATTCTAAAATTTGCACGTCGTTATAAAGATGATATTACTTTATTAAATAGTTTAAATACCAGGTTCCCTGACAATATTCAATTCTTTCAGCAAAAAGCAGAATGTTATTATTGGGTTGGTGAACCCGACTCTGTTTTGCACTATGCAGCATATGGCAGGGATGCCTTGCATGATTATGAATTTTGGCTGGCAGTGTGTAATCACAACAGAATAAAATTACAACAGCGCATTAAAACGTTGCAAATTGCGGGCACGCCATTAAATAATGAAGGGCTTGCAGTGTATTATACTTTTATGGAACAAAATCAAAAAGCACTGGATTGTATAGAAGATGCATACAATAAAAAAGAATTTAGCTGGTTAAAATATTTATATGTATCGCCCATGTGGGATGCTCTTCGAAAAGAACCTCGTTTTAACAGGATTCTTCTAAACCTCGCATCCAATTAATTATCTTCTTATAAACTTATTTGAAATTTTGCTCAACACTTCTTCTTTATAATTTTTGCTGATAGGTAAAGAAACCTTTTCAAGCTGCAGTTCATTGCCATCAATTGTTTTTACGGCATGCAGTGAAACAAGATAAGACTTATGTATTCTTATAAAAACATTTTGCGGCAACTGTTCTTCAATGGCTTTAAAAGTTAAGTAAGTAATATATTTTTTGTGTGTTGTGTGCACGATGATATAGTTGCTCATTCCTTCAATATATAATACATCAGCTACTTTTATTTTTTCTATTTTTTGATTGCACTTTATAAAAAAGAAATCTTCTACCTGCGTGCCATCATATTTTGTTTTTAAAGAAAGATAATCGTACGCTTTTGCTGATGCTTTATAAAATCTTGAAAAACTTACAGGCTTCAAAAGATAATCTAATACATCAAGCTCAAAGCCTTCAATAGCGTATTCAGGATAAGCAGTTGTAAAAACAACAAGCGGAGGATTGTGCAAATTTTTTAAAAAGTCAATGCCGGTAAGTTTTGGCATTTGTATATCCAAAAAAATAAGCTCAACTTTTTTTGTTTGCAGCCATTGTGTTGCTTCTATTGCACTGCGGCATTCTGCAAGGCAATTAAGAAAATCAACCTGCCGGATATGCTCCAGTAAACCTTTGCGGGCAATGGGTTCATCATCTACAACCAAACAATTAATCATCGTATTTAATTTTAAGTGTGGTGATATATAAACCGTTTAACTGATCTACTGTAAGCTCATGCTGATTTGGATATAACAATTCTAACCTGCGTCTTAAATTTTGCACGCCCAAACCGCCAGATTGCATTAAAAAATTTACACCATTCGTTTTATCATAGGTATTAATTGTTTCAACAATAAAATTTTTTGTATCGTTTCTGGTAAGTACAATATGAATTTTGTTCTGTGAAACTTCTTTAAAATTAGAAACATGTTTAAAAGCATTTTCAACAATGGGCAGTATTAATAGCGGCGCAATTTTAAAATTGTCAATCTTATCATCAATCTGCAGTTGCACATCAGAACCTTTTTCCATTCTTAATGTTTGCACAGCCACATAATTTTTTATATAATCAAGTTCTTTTTTTATTTCAATTTTATCTGTTGTGCATTCATACAACTGGTAGCGCAACATTTCAGATAATTTTTCAACAGATGCCCGTGCATCTTTATTATTCTTATCAATTTGAAAATAGATCGTATTAATTAAGTTGAATAAAAAATGAGGATTGATCTGTGAGCGCAGAAAATTGAGTTCTGTTGTAATTTTTTCTTTTTCAACCTCAAATAATCTTTTACGCAGCCTGAAACTATCAATCATTATTTTGAGCCCTCCGGAACCAAACGCAGCAATCAAGCTCGTCCATGTAAAAATATTTATATCAAACTTTAATAATGCAGGATTATTAGTTGGTACAATTAAAACGGAATGATTGAAATAATGATCAACACTTCTTACTGCAATCATCATAAAAAGACCGGAAAAAATTACCAGTGAAAGAAGAAATGTTACGAACCGGAAATATCTTTTTCTATATAAATACTTTGGAATTAAAATGTATCCTGTTATATAAAACGGTATAGTTGATACAATAATTACCATCGCTGCATTGCAAACCTGTGGCAGCAAAGGATCTGTAGCGGAATAATAAGTTATAAATGTGCTTAACCATACCACTAACCACAAGAGTACATGCAATATTTTATAGTGAAAAAGCAGCCTGCGGTAATCAATTTTCATAGTAGTAAAACAAACACCAAATTACAAGTTAGTTATGTAAAACAGATGATCGGTCGTCAAGTAAAAAAGACTTCTTACAAAGAATAAAAGCACTTTTATGTTTAAACACAATGAAATTTATTGATAGCTAAAAAGAACTCCTCATTTCTTAATATATTGTGAGAAAGAAACTGCAACCATTATTTCCGTATAATTATTTCGTATTTAAAAGAAAGTAAAGTTTTAATGAGCAATACCAAAACCAAACTTTTTTTATACTGTAATAAACCAAAGTATTTTTTACTTTTTGCATTAACGGTGCATGCATTTATTTGCTCTTCGCAAACAAAGCACATTGATAGTTTGCGCACCAATATTTTGCTTGCGAAAAATGATAAACAAAAAACAGCAGCGGTTTTTGCTATGTGCGATGAGTCAAATTCCTTAAATCCGGATACCTTATATAAATATTGCACGCTGGCAAATGAAATTACAGTACGTAGCAAACTCAGGGATGATATTATTCAATCCAATTTATATAAAGCGATATTTCTTTCAAAAGAAGGGCATTTTGAGCTTGCTGAAAATTTAATTGATTCTTGTCTTTCTGTTTTAAATAAGTCTGAAAACACAAAGCTTAAAAACCGGTTTCTTATTTTAAAATCAAACATGCTTATCAGGTCAAACAGGCAAAAAGAATCAATGAGTAACAGCCTGCAATTATTACACACGGCAGAAGAAACAAAAGATATTGAAACGCAGGTGCGTGCAAAAATTTTAATTGGATGGGCCTATATGGAATTGGGCCAAAACCGCGATGCGCTCAACTGGTTTTTTAATGCTGAAAAGCTGCAAAAAAATTTACCTCAAAAACAATGGCAGCCATTTTTGTATTCTGATATCGCTGCTGTTTATAATGAATTCAAACAAAATGATTCAGCAGAATTTTATATAAAGAAATCATTAAATGAAGCGCTGCAGAAAAATGATCTTTCTTATTTGGCGAATACATATTTTATTTATGGCGGTATTTGCTCAGATATGGGTGAAATAGCTAAAGCAGAAACCCTTTTAAAAAAAGGCTTGCATGTAAGAGAAATTATTGGTGATCCTTTTTACATTGTTTCAGATGTTTATCAAATGGGTTTATTTTATGCTGATAATAAAGAAGCAGATAAAGGCATTGCTGTGTTACGTGAAGGTATTTCGATGGCTACTAAAAGTGGTTTATTTGAAAAGCTGCCCATCTTATATTCCGCTCTTGCGCGGAACTATAAATTATCGGGTAACTATGTGCAATACAGCAGCGCACTTGATACGCTGATAATGCTTAAAGATTCTCTATACAAAAAAAATTCTGCAGATGCACTTGCAGAAATGCAAACAAAATATGAGGTTCAAAAAAAAGAAAATACCATAATTCAGCAACACTACGATTTAGCAAAAAAGAATTTATTCATTTATACTATTAGCGGATTATTGGCAATAACGCTTTTAAGCGGTTTTTTCTTTTTTCAAAACAGAAGAAAAAACCAGCGGTTAAAATTGCAGGCAATTGAAATAGAGCAGAAAAAAAAGCTCACACATGCAGTAATGAAAGCAGAAGAAGATGAACGTAAACGTATAGCAGAAGACTTGCATGACAGTGTTGCACAAAAAATGGTAGTTGCAAAACTTAATCTTGAGGCGCTTGGCAATGAGCTTGAATTTTCAGATCAGAAAAAAATAATTTTTAACAACATTAATATGCTGTTAAAAGAATCAACCACGGAAGTAAGAAGCCTAAGCCACAGCATGATGCCGCATGCTTTTGAGCGTTATGGATTAATAAATTCTGTAAAAGATTTTCTTGATAAGATACATAAGAAAAATCTGAAAATAAATTTTAACGCAGAAGGAGATTTTTCTATAATAAAAGAAAACAAGTCATTGCTTATATATCGCATCATTCAGGAATGTATACAAAATGTATTAAAACACTCTTCTGCAACAAGACTTGATATCTCAATGATATGTGTAAATAACGAAGCTGATATTATGATAGAAGATAATGGCTGTGGTTTTAATACAGATGAAATTAATTATGGAACAGGTTTAAAAAATATTCAATCAAGAACAGCGTTCTTAAATGGCAAATCAGATATAAACAGCACGCCCGGTAAGGGAACGGTTGTTGCTATATACATACCTTTATAAAAGATAATTTAGTTTTTGAGTGAGCGAACCAGTTATACATCTTGCAATTTTAGATGATCACCAGATAGTGATTGATGGCCTTAAATTATTATTGCAGGCTAACGCCGAATTACATATTGCCGCTGAAGCAAACTCAGCAGAAGAAATGCTTGTATTGCTTAAAACAAAAAAGATAGATGTTGTTCTTACTGATATAACTATACCGCACGGTATGAATGGTTATGATTTTTCGCTTAAAATAAAACAAGAAATGCCGCACATAAAAATACTGGCACTTTCTATGAGTGAAGAAGGAAGCATGATAACTAAGATGATT
>JBEHXR010000116.1:0-10186 GCA_048498595.1 Bacteroidota bacterium | reverse complement strand
AACCACAGAATAATTCAACAGTAAACAAAAATGCAAACAATAATAAAGAGCCGGCTGTTGTAAAAAGAAATAATCATGTACAACCTAAGCCGCAGCAAAAACAACAAAATAAAAATAATCAGCAGGTAAGAAAACAAAATCCGCCAAAGCAAAGCGCACCGGATTCAAATGGAAGAAGAAATGGCAAAAGAAAATAAAATAGCATAGTTGTTGTAAACCGGTTAAGTAATATTTAACCGGTTTTTTATTTTGATAATTTCTTTAATACTGCAGTAATTTGAGCAATGGCAATTTCTCTTAAATCTATATGGACGATCATTAAAAATTCCGGACAAGACTTTATAAATTTTCGTATCACCCGCATGAGTGCAGCGTTGGCTTATTATACCGTTTTTTCAATTGCACCTCTTATAATTTTAGTTATAAGTTTAAGTACGATATTTTATGGAAAGAGTGCAATTGAAGGCAGTGTTTATGGTGAGATCCGTTCCTTTGTTGGTGATGCTGCTGCGTTGCAAATACAGGAACTGATAAAAAATGCAACCATAGCAAAGGGAAATGCTTTTGCTTCTATTGCAAGCATAATTGCAGTAGTTATTGGCGCAACAGGAATATTTGGTGAGATACAGGATTCTATCAATTTTATTTGGGGGCTAAAAGCAAAACCCAAAAGAGGAATTTTTAAAATTTTACTGAACCGCTTGTTGAGTTTTTCAATTATTGTTAGCGTAAGTTTTATTTTACTTGTTTCGTTATTGGTTAGTACAGTGCTGGATATTTTATCAAACAGGCTTACTCAAATCTTTCCCCATATAACAGTTTATCTTGCTTATGCAGGAAACTTGTTGCTTACGTTTATTGTTACAACATTTTTGTTTGGTACAATATTTAAAATTCTGCCTGATGCAAAAATTAAATGGAGAGATATTCTTACGGGAGCAATAACAACTTCTATACTTTTTATGCTGGGAAAATTTGGAATTTCATTTTATCTCGGCGCGAAGAATATTGGAAATACTTACGGTGCAGCAGGTTCTATTGTGCTCGTGTTATTGTGGGTGTATTATTCTGCGATCATTTTATATTTTGGCGCGGCATTTACAAAAAATTATGCGCAGTGTAAAGGCAGAAGAATTTATCCGAACGATTATGCAGTATGGATTGAATATGTTGAAAAAGAAAAAACCGGTCCATTACAGCAGCAAGCTCCAACTGTTCATAACTAAAATAAATTTCGCTTTGCTTTATCTTCTCTCATCATTTCAGTATAACCCAAACCTCTTGACAAAGCAGCAACAGCCATTGCAATTCGTTTTGTTTTTGTTTGTTCGGTCTTGGCGCTGTCAACCCATTTACTAAAATAATTTCTGTGACTGCCTGCAAGCGAATTAAAATGTTTTAATGCATCAGGGTCATCATTTAAACAAGCTAAAAAATCTTCATTCAGTTTTAATGGCGCTTTATCTTCTTCAATACTTATACTAATCATTGCACCTTTGCGTTTGCCTGTTCCTTTTCGCATTACTTCGTTAAAAGGCATAATAAAAATTCCATTGCCCATAGGCATTAATGCAACACTTTTAATTTTAAAATCATCCAGCCGGCCTTTTACGCGAAAAGATTTTTTATTGTTTGGTTTGATTTGTTCTGCAATGTCCGCGGGGATTTCAATGTAAGTCCAGCCGGTTTTCTCGCCTTGCTCATTAAATTTTTTTATAGTTGTGCTGAACTGAACCAATGCAAAACGTTTAATTATAAATTGCTACGCGTTGAAAATCTTCACTTGTTTTTACAGCACGATACATTCCTGCGCTGTTAAACAACATTGCATAATTCCCTTCCGCATCCACACCAATCATTCCACCTTCACCGCCAAACGCAACAAGTTTTTTATTCACTACTAAATCCATTGCATCTGTAAGACTCTTGTTTTTATATTCCATTAAACAACTTACATCATAAGCAGCTACAGCACGAATAAACATTTCGCCATGACCGGTGCAACTTATAGCACACGTTTTATTGTTTGCATATGTGCCGCAACCTATTAACGGACTATCTCCAATGCGGCCATATTTTTTATTTGTCATTCCGCCGGTGCTTGTTGCTGCAGCAATATTTCCATTTTTATCACAGGCAACTGCGCCAACTGTTCCGAACTTTTTATCACGCATTAATTCTTCAATTCCCTGATGTGTGTGGTCGAGCGAATAATTATCTGAATCACGAATTGCTTTCCATTGGTCATATCTAAACTGCGAGAAAAAATATTCATCAGGCTCAAGCTTGATGCCTTGCTTAATGGCAAAATCATTTGCGCCCTTTCCGCTTAAAAAAACATGATTGCTGTTGCGCATAACTTCTGTTGCCAGTTCAATCGGGTTACGCACATTGCGCACACCTGAAACAGCACCTGCGGCAAGATCAATTCCATCCATTATTGCAGCATCCATTTCCTGCACACCTTTTTTTGTAAACACAGAACCTCTGCCTGCATTAAACAAAAGATTATCTTCTAAAACAACTATTGCAGCCTTCACCGCATTTACACTTGTGCCGCCTTCTTCCAGCACGGCAAAGCCCGCATCTAATGCAACCTGCAAGCCTAAAACATAAGCTTTTTCAAGTTCCGGCGTCATGTCTTCTTTCAAAATTGTTCCGGCACCGCCATGTATTGCCAACGTAAATTTCTGCATGAATAATTTTTAATGAATAGATTAAAAGCTTTCAGAATTATTTGTAACTAATTCCTTGCATTCACTCAATAATTTTTCTTTAGTGATAGCAACCGTTCCCACTTCTTCGCAAACAATTCCCCCTGCAAGATTAGCAATTTCTGCCGTGAGCAAAATATCTTTTGTAGCTGCATAAACAAGCGATGCAACTGCAATAACCGTATCGCCTGCGCCGCTCACGTCTGCAATGTTGCGCACATGTGCAGGAATTATTTTTGAAGTATTTTCATCATGAATAAAAATGCCTTTTTCAGAAAGCGTGATCAAAGAAACCTTGTGATGAAGAAGATGGTGTAATTCGTGGTGAATGGTTTCAAGCACTTCATTTGAAACATCATCTATCAAAATATTTAAACCATCTTTTACTTCTTTTAAATTCGGTTTAAAAATGTCAACGTTCCTATATTCAAAAAAGTTTTTTCGCTTTGGATCGACGGCAGTAATAATATTATTGTCTTGACAAATTTTTATTATTGATTGAATAAGCGTTGGAGTAAGTACGCCTTTATTATAATCTTCAAAAATTACAACAGCAGGTTTAGTTATTTTAATATAAGATGAAAAATTATTAAGTAATTGCGTTTCATCGTTACTTAAAATATCATTGGTGATCTCTGAATCAAGCCGCAGCATTTGCTGGTTGCGGCTCATCACGCGAATTTTATTTGTAGTAATTCTTTTATCGCTTTGTACAATATATTTTGTGTTGATGTTGTGTTGTTGTAAAAGGCTGTTCAGCGTTTTTGCATCATCGTCATTTCCTGTTATCGTAAACAAAGTTGTTTGCGCACCCAGCGAAACTGTATTTAATGCAACATTGCCTGCGCCGCCAATTCTTTGTTCGCGATGTTGCATAGCAACAACAGGCACGGGCGCTTCAGGCGAAATGCGTTCAACATTTCCCCACCAATATGTATCGAGCATTACATCACCAATAACAGCAACATGCAGAGAAGAAAATTCAGCAAAAAGATTTTCGAAATTCATTTTACAAATATCAAACCTGTCAGCTTAACTTTTAAAAACTGCGAGGTTTAAATTATTTTTTTGCATTGATAGCAAGAAAATATAAAGGAATGCCCATCATCGCAATTCCCAGCCCCCAAAGTGAATAAGTTGGCGAAGTATAAACCAAACCAATACAAAATGCAGTTGCTAAAATGATATAAATAGCAGGCAGAACAGGATAACCAAATGCTTTATAAGGCCGCGGAATATCAGGGCGTTTTTTGCGTAAAACAAAAATGCCAATTAAAGTAAGCACATAAAATATTACTACAACAAAAGAGATCATCGTGAGCAAGTCTCCGTATTTGCCGCTTAAACAAAGTGCGCATGCAACAATGCATTGAATCCATAATGCAAAACCAGGCACAGCGAATTTATTCAGCGTTCCTGTTTTCTTAAAAAATAAACCATCGTTTGCCATTGTGTAGTAAACGCGTGCTGCGGATAATATCAAGCCATTATTACAACCAAATGTTGAAACCATAATCATTACTGCAATTACAATTGTTCCGGCGCTTCCAAAAATGTTATTTGCAGCAGCAATTGCTACGCGGTCGTTTTGTGCAAATGCAATATTGTTTATCGGCAAAACATATAAATACATAAGATTTGCAGAAACATAAATTATTGTAACGATCAATGTTCCTAAAAATAAACTCAAGCCAATATTGCGTTGCGGATTTTTTATTTCGCCTGCAATAAATGTTACATTGTTCCAGGCATCGCTGCTAAAAATAGAGCCCACCATTGAAACAGCGATCGCTCCAATTAAAACACCAAAGCTTATCGGCTGCCAATGCGAAGCAGTTAATGTGCCTGTTGTATCCATCACACCTTTATCCTGCGCAGCAGTAAAACCTGTTAGCCAGTTTTGATGCCAGAAGTTTTGTTTCACCAATAAAAATCCAAACAATGTTAAACCCAATAAAGAAATAAGTTTTGCAGATGTAAATGTTGTTTGTATAATCTTGCCGCCTTTAATTCCTTTTGTGTTTGTATACGTAAGAAAAATTATGAGAAGAATAGCAACAATTTGTGCTGCGGAAATTTTTAAAAATCCAAGCGTAAATAAAATATGATTTTCACTTACTGATGGAATTAGATAGGCAGCAAATTTACTAAACGCAACACCTACTGCTGCAATGGTTGCTGTTTGAATTACGGCAAATAAACTCCATCCGTATAAAAAACCAGCTAGCGGATTAAAGGCTTCCTTTAAATAAACATATTGCCCGCCGGCTTTTGGATACATACTGCTTAACTCGCCATAACTTACAGCGGCAGTAATCGTCATAAAACCTGTTATCAACCACACAACAATTAACCAGCCTGCGCTGCCAACGTTGCGCATAATATCTGCACTTACAATAAAAATACCTGAGCCAATCATACTGCCGGCAACAATCATTGTGGCATCTATTAAACCAAGTGTTGGCTTAAAGTGTGTTTGCGTTTCACTCATATATATAAAAAATCCCGCTGAACGGGATTTGAAGATAGCAATATAAAAATGAAATTTATAAGACGCTTATTTTTTCTTTGAGTTTTTAAAGTCTTCGTTTAGTTTGGCAACAATATCGTTTGTTATATCTCTCAGCGAATCTTTAAAGTAGATCACATTATCATCACTGCTTGTTGCAAACACATACGCAAAACCTTTTTGAGTGCTGTATGTTTTTAAAAAATCCTGGATCTTATTTTTAAGGTCAAGCATTTTTTGCATGTATTCACCCTGGAACTGCTGGTTTAAGCTTTGATATTGCTGATCGTATGTATTTTGCAAGCGTGCAAGATCTTCCTGCATTTGTGTTTGTTCCGTCTGGCTCATGCTGGCGCCGCGTTTCTGATAATCATTTACTTTACTGGTATAATCACTTTTAATCTTATCTAACTTAGCATCCATCCCATCTTTCCTGCTGCTTAAATAATCGCGGGTTTCTTTTGCATAGGCATAATATTTTTCGAGCGTATCCATATCAAAATAGGCAAGCTTGATATGAGTAAGCGAAGTGTCTGAAGTTTTCTTTACGATCTGGGGCGATGTGGGCTTGGAATAAAATGCGTAGTACAAGTAAGCTAATGCAACCAGTAAAACAATATTAATTACCAATAAAAGTCTATTCATGCGGTGGAATTATAAACGCGTGAAGGTAAAATCAAACCTAAGAATAAAATTGTTAAAAGCAAATGGCGAAAAGCAAGGTTGTAAAAGCTTAACACGAGGTATTAAAGTTTCTTTTTTGAAAATTGCAAATCAACTTCTGCGGCTTCGCGCAAAAGTTTTGTTATTGCAGCTTCATCTATTTTTTCAGGCTCGTGATATATTTTATAAAAGATTTGCTTGTTAGTGCCATGCACAAGATAATGATCTTCATCTTTTAATTTATTTCCATACCAAAAACCAAGCAGTACACCATGTTTAATTCCGCCACGTGGCACCGTTGCCGGCCAAACAATACAAATACCTTAATTGCCATAGAAATAAGGCACACCAAAAGAAATTTTTTCTTTGCAGTGTGATGGCAGGTTATAAAGAATTATTTGCCTTAGCACATCTGCAATAATTCTTTCATTTTCGGGAAGTGTTTCAAATAACTGAAGCAGTGTTTTTGGCAAATGATAAGAGTTTATAAAAAAGTAATGCGATCAAATGGAGGTGAGTACATTCAATCGCATTTATAAAATAAATTAGTAAGAAAATTAATTAAGCGCGTCAGTTAAATGCACTTTCGTCATTTGCAAATAATGATTTTGCAATTGATGTACATATTGTATTTGCGGATTCAAACGCTTGTCATCTCTGTACCAAATATCCATATGTGTAAAATCATCGGGCTTTGGTATCAGCATGCGAAAAGAATCCTTTTTATATTTCACTGAACCATCGGGCATGTCTTCTCTTACAAACTTCAGGTTTTTCATTGCTTCATCGCTCAGCGGAATCGGATACAGGTCTTCGGTTTCAAACCAGAAATCCTGTACATCTGTTGCCAGGCAAACTTGTTTTTCATCTCCGTTAAGGTTAATTACTTCACCCTGCCACATCTTTCCGTCAAACTCGCCCATCAGGTAATCGCCCATTTTAATGTCATTGAATTTTATCATACGGCTTTTTTTTATGGCAAAAAGATAAAAATAATTTTTACAAACAATATTTTTTTCTCAGCATATTTTTTATGATAGCGGTACAACATTCATTCCGTTTCGCTGAATGTATGTCTTCACCAATGTTCTTATCATTTCATTTTCCGGGTACTCCGTCATAAAGTTTTTAAGAGAGATCGTTTCATAATCTGAATGATCATCTGGCAATAAACCCATGCCGTAAAATTTTCCATTCTCTATCAGCACACAACTTTTTTGATTGCCTGTTACCGGCGGCTCTACAATAGCAAACGTTCCAAGATTTTTTTGCATGAAGGCAACTGCATTCAACACATTTATATTATACAATTCAGGCTTAATATTTTTTGGAATGAAGGATTGTTTTTCCAGAAAACATAATGCCGGATGTAAATTGAATTCCTTCACCAACGTCCATAAAGTTCTGTGTGCATCTATCAGCAAACTAAAGCTGGCTACGGGTTCCAGGTGTTTGCGCTTTTTATCAATTGCCAAACGTTTAAAGCCTGCCGAATCTTCAAACAAATAAATTCCATAGAACTGATCTAATTTTTTTTGACTGAAATTATACTCGGGCCAATATTTTTTTATTTCAATACTTTCTAAAATAAAAGCAGTGAATTCGGTAGGGCATTCGGTAAATGTTATAGAATAAATATTGCGCAAAAAATCCTGTCGCTTTTTTGTTGTGTTCAAACCGGTAAAATGACTCAGCACTCTTTTCTTTAAGCACTTTGCTTTACCTACATAAATTATTTTTCCTTTTTCATTGTGGAAATAATAAACGCCGGGCACATAAGGCAACTGGTCAATATTTTCTTTTGAAAGATTGGGTGGTAATATCTGTTCATGATTTTCTTTTTTCAAAAAATCTTTAATCATTTTTTCTCCGCCTTCAATCAAAATTTTTTGAAAAAGAATAGCAGTTGCATCCGCATCACCACCGGCGCGATGCCGGTTCTGAACAGGAATTTCAAATTCTTTACACAAATGGCCCAAGCCATATTTCGGCAAACCCGGAAAAGCTTTGCGGCTAAGTTTCAGCGTACACAATTTTTTTGGCAACCAGTAATAACCGCACTCCATTAAATGATGGCGAATAAAACTGTAATCGAAATTTACATTGTGCGCAATAAAAATGCGGTTGTGCAATAAATTATAAATCTGCGGCGCAACTTCTGAAAAATCCGGCGCGGTTGCAACAATTTCATTGCTAATGCCCGTTAAAAAAGAAATGTACTTTGGAATTTGAATATGCGGATTGATGAGTGTTTCGTAACGTCCTTCAATTTCTTTTCCGTTATGTAAAACAATCGCAATTTCAGTGATCCCATTTTTATCAGGATGACTGCCAGTTGTTTCGATATCGACGATTGCATACATCTTACAAAATAAAAATTTATAATTAAGAACGAAAAATGAAATATAAGTGTATTCAACAACTAAAAAATTATAGCGTAGATAAGTTATTTTTGCCGGCTCTTATAGCGTAAAGATCAATGGAGATAACAAAAAATTTTAATCACAAAGAAGCAGAAGCAAAATGGTATGCGCATTGGCTTGCAGAAAAATATTTTAAAAGTGAGCCAAACGGTAACCCTGAAAAATATACTGTGGTTATGCCACCACCAAATGTTACCGGTGTGTTGCACATGGGGCATGCTCTAAATAATACTATCCAGGATATTTTGATACGGCACGCACGCATGCATGGAAAAAATACATGCTGGGTTCCGGGAACGGATCATGCATCTATTGCAACGGAAGCAAAGGTTGTACAAATGCTGCGCGAAAAAGGAATTACAAAATCATCATTAAGCCGCGAAAAATTTTTAGAATACGCGTGGGAATGGAAAGAAAAATATGGCGGAATAATTTTAGAGCAGTTAAAAAAATTAGGCTGCAGTGCAGATTGGGATCGCACTACGTTTACAATGGATGATCATTATTCTAAAAGTGTAACTAAAGTATTTGTTGATTTATATGAAAAAGGATGGATCTATCGCGGTGAGCGCATGATACATTGGGATGTAAAAGCAAAAACTGCATTAAGTGATGAAGAAGTAATTTATCGTGAAGTAAACAGCAAGTTGTATTATGTTAGATATACAGTTTTAGAAGAAGCAAGTGTTGGGCTTCATGATTTCTCCCCTTCAGGGGTTGGGGGCATTGTTATCGCAACGGTTCGTCCTGAAACAATTTTGGGCGATACTGCAATTGCAGTTAATCCCAAAGATGAACGTTATAAACATCTTATTGGTGCAACTGCTTTGGTGCCATTGATTAATCGGCGTATTCCAATTATTGCAGATGATTATGTTGAAATGAATTTTGGAACAGGTGCTTTAAAAATTACACCGGCGCATGACATGAACGATTATAACATCGGAAAAAAATATAATCTCGATGTTATAAATATTTTGAATGATGACGGCACGATGAGTGAAGCTGCGCAATTATTTATTGGTGAAGACAGGTTTGAAGCACGAAAAAAAATAGTTGCTGCATTAGAAGAAGCAAATCATATTGTAAAGATCGAAGACTATAAAAATCAAATTGGTTTTAGTGAACGCAGTGATGCTGTTGTTGAACCGCGATTGAGTTTGCAATGGTGGGTGAGCATGAAAAAATTAAGTGAGCCTGCATTAAAAGCTGTAGTTGAAGAGTCAATAAAATTTTTTCCGCAGAAATATGTGAACACATATAAACACTGGATGGAAAATATTAAAGACTGGTGTATTAGTCGCCAGTTATGGTGGGGACAAAGAATTCCTGCATGGTATGATGAAGCGGGAAACGTTTATGTGGCAAATAACGAAGCCGAAGTAATTGAAAAGTGGCAGGAAAAAAATCCGAAATCCGAAACCGGAAATCCGAAATTAAAACAGGATGAGGATGTACTCGACACCTGGTTTTCATCATGGCTTTGGCCGATAGAAGTTTTTGAAGGCATCTCAAATCCAAACAATGATGATATCAATTATTATTATCCAACGCAAACGTTGGTAACAGCACCTGAGATCATTTTCTTTTGGGTGGCAAGAATGATCATGAGTGGCTTTGAATACAAACATGAAAAGCCCTTTACCAATGTTTATTTTACCGGTATTGTGCGGGATGAATTGGGCAGAAAGATGAGCAAGAGTTTGGGTAACTCACCCGACTTACTTGCATTGATTGATAAATATGGCGCCGATGCTGTTCGTTTTGGAACAATCATTTCTTCGCCTGCCGGCAATGATCTTTTGTTTGATGTAAAAGAAGAAAGCACTTTAAAACAAGGCAGCTTTTTCATCAACAAAATTTGGAATGCAATGAAG
>JBEHXR010000115.1:0-10205 GCA_048498595.1 Bacteroidota bacterium | reverse complement strand
GCATTAAAAAAACAATTGTTCTGGCAATTTATCAACGAATCAATTTTACTTTCTTTAATTGCTGTTATGCTGAGTTTATTGTTGTCGGCATTATTGTTACCGTTCTTCAACAATTTATCTAACGAACAACTAAAAACACAAGCGCTTTTTTCGTTGCCGTTTATTTCATTTGCAATTGGTGTTGCGCTGATCATTAGTTTTCTTGCCGGTGTTTATCCTGCACTTATTCTAACAAAATTTCAACCTGCAAAAGTTTTAAAAGGAGCGTTTAAAAATACAACGTCAGGACAAGCATTAAGAAAATCGCTTATCGTTTTTCAGTTTGCGATTTCTGTGTTTCTTATTGTGTCAACTTTTATTGTGCAGCAGCAATTATATTTTATTCAACATATAAAATTGGGCTATGATAAGGATCACATAATTGTATTACCACTCGATGATAAAACGATGAACAATCTTGCTGTAATAAAGCAACAATTCAAAAAAAATCCTGATGTTTTAAATGTTGCGTCCTGTTCTAATACGCCGGTGCAAGGTGGCGGAGGTTTCAGTATGCGCTCTGCAACTATGCCTGAAGATAAACAGATAGCAGTACTTGCAGACCGGATAGATGAAGATTATATTTCAACTGTTGGGTTGCAAATTATTGCAGGGAAAGATCTTTCTGCGCAGGATATAAAAGATGTTTCGCATGATAATTATCACGACAATATTTACCACTTTATTTTAAATGAATCGGCTGCAAAACAATTAGGATGGAATGCGCAGGAAGCCATAGGCAAAAAAATGTTTATAGGCGATGAACGCGAGGGAACCGTTGAAGGCGTAGTGAAAGATTTTCATTTTGAATCTTTGCATTCACCCATAAAACCATTTGTTTTATTTCCTGAAGGATGGAGAAGACAGTTGCTCGTAAAAGTATCTGGTGCGCATTTGCAACAAACAATTGCTTATCTCGGATCGAGCTGGAAAACTTTAGTGCCTTATCGTCCATTTGAATTTCATTTTTTAGATGAAGATTATAATAAGTTGTATAGCTCAGAAATGAGGCTGGGCACCATCATGAATGTTTTTGCAGCAATTGCAATTGTGCTTGCATGCCTTGGCTTGTTTGGATTATCAGCATACACGGTGCAACAACGTTTCAAAGAAATTGGAATTAGAAAAGTGTTAGGTGCTTCCGTTGGCAATATCGTTATAACATTATCAAGAGATTTTATTTCACTTACCTGTATTGCAATTATAATTGCTATTCCTGCAGCATGGTGGGCATCAGCAAAATGGTTACAAGGATTTTCTTACCGCACATCCGTTACATGGAGTGTTTTTGTGATTGCAGCTTTAGCAACCATTCTGCTTGCTGTTATTACGGTAAGTGTGCAGGCAATTAAAGCAGCTATTGCAAACCCGGTGAAATCACTCCGAACGGAGTGATGGAATCCCGGTTATTTCGGGATGAAGAGTTTGAGAACGGAATAATAATCGTGAATCGTCAAACGTGAATGCCTGTGCCGAGAGGAACGATTCGGAGCAATATGAATAAACAAAACAGGTTAATCAGTTAAATCATATAAATCGTGGTCAATGTTTAAAAATTATTTCAAAACAGCGCTGCGCAATTTGTGGAAGAATAAAATTTATTCAGCAATAAATATTGTTGGACTTGCTATTGGCATAGCTGCTTGTATTGTTATCATGCTTTTTGTTTCGTATGAAAAAAGCTTTGATAATTTTCAATCAAAAAATATTTATCGTCTTAATGAAGTGCAGAAGTTTGAAGGAATGGTTTCTTCTCAAAAGGTTGGACTTTCTATGTTCCCGATGGGACCAACGCTTAAAAAAGAATTTCCGGAAATAAAAAATTTTACACGTATTCACTGGAATGATAAATATCAATTGACCTATGGCGATAAAAGAATGTATTTGCCGCAGTCATTTTTTGTTGATTCTACTTTTTTGCAAATTTTCAATTTTAAATTACTCGAAGGCAACAGGGCAACGGCGCTGCAAAAACCTAACAGCATCATTCTGACAAAAGCAACTGCTGAAAAATTATTTGGTGATGAAAATGCCATGGGAAAAACAGTTGTACATTATGCAGGCGATACAACAAGTTTTATAGTAACCGGTATTTTAGAAAATGTTCCGCAAAATTCTCAACTGCAGTTTGATGCGCTTTGTTCTTTCAGTTCTATTTACCAGCCCTGGATGTTTGATAACTGGGGAAGTAATTGGCTGGATACATATTTTGAACTTGTACCAAATGCTACTGTGCCGGCACTTGAAAAAAAATTCCCGGCATACCTGAAAAAATATTTAGCACAAAACGATAACTGGAAAAATTATGAACTGTTTCTGCTTCCGTTTAAAGATGTGCATGCAAAAGCAAATGATATTGGACTTGATTATCTTAACTATCAAAAATTTGATGCGGGTTATACAAACATATTTTTTGCAATCGCTTTGATCGTGCTTGTTATTGGCTGCATCAACTTTATGAATCTCTCAACTGCACGCTCTGCAGAAAGAGCAAAAGAAGTTGGCATAAGAAAATCGATTGGTGCGCACCGCTGGCAACTAAGTTTGCAATTCATCAGCGAATCTGTTGTTCTTTCATTTATTGCAACGTTACTGGCAATTGTTATAGTTGAATTGGTTTTGCCTTATGTAAATCATTTAAGCCAGCGCAATTTGTCGCTGCCATTATTTAGCAGTTCATCGCTCCTTCCATTAATTATTTTAGGAACACTTTTTATTGGAATTATTTCTGGTCTTTATCCCGCAGCCTATTTATCTGCATTTCAACCTGTGCGTGTTTTAAAAGGCTCTGCACAAACAGGAAGAAACAAATCGCTTTTGAGAAACGTGCTGGTGGTTGCGCAATTTTCAAGCGCTATCTTTTTAATGATCGCAACCATTTTTGCTGTAAAACAATTAAGCTTTATGGAAGCACGCGATCCTGGTTTTAACCGCGAGCAAATTGTAACCATTCCGCTTGATGATATTACTTTCAGAAAATTTGATCTTGTAAAGCAACAATTTTTAAACAGCACATTAATTACTGGTGTAACAGGTGCTCAGGATGTTTTAGGCAGTCATCTCGATCAATCAGGCGTACAATTTATTGGCGATGGACCGTTGCGCCAACTTACTTCAACAAGATTAATTGTTGATCATGATTATCTCAATGTGTTCAAAATTCACTTACTGCTCGGCAAAAATTTTTCGACAGATCCTGCAGAGAATGGAAAAGAATATATCATCAACGAAGCATTGGCAAAAGAATTATTGAAAGACAATCCGAAGAAATCTATGTCGTGGTTGCTCGGAAAAAATTTTGGATTTGATTCAACAGGAACTATTGCAGGCATTGCAAAAGATTTCAATTTTAATTCGCTTCATTATAAGATTGAAACAATGTTTATGTACAATCAAAAAGATTGGGGCTTCAATAATATATCAGTAAAAATAAATGGCAATAAAGCTGCTGCTGCACTTGCATACATTCAATCTGTATGGAAAAATAATTTTCCAGATCATCCTTTAGAATACCAGTTTCTTGATGATCATTTTGCAGAAGTATATCGTGCCGATACACAGGTGAGCACTATTGTTGGCATATTAGCGGGGCTCGCAATTGTTATCTCTTGTTTGGGTTTATTTGGTCTTGCATCTTATTCTGCTGAAAGAAGAATTAAAGAAGTTGGAATAAGAAAAGTGTTAGGCGCATCTGTAAACAACATCGTAACAATGCTGTCAAAAGATTTTTTGAAGTATGTATTTATTGCTTCAGTTATTGCGCTGCCGCTTGCATGGCTAAGTATATATAAATGGTTGCAGGATTATGCGTATCGCATTGAAATGAGCTGGTGGATTTTCGTAATTGCTGTTTTGGCAGCTATGCTGATTGCGTTTATAACAATCAGTTTCCAGGCAATAAAAGCAGCGATTGCAAATCCTGTGAAATCACTCCGAACGGAGTGATGGAATCCCGGTTATTTCGGGATGAAGAGTTTGAGAACGGAATGATGAACATGAGACGTGAAATGTCAATCGTGAATTAATAAACCAAAGATCATAAGATCACAAAATCATAAATCAATATTTATGTTCCGCAATTATCTAACGCTTGCTTTCAGAAATCTTTTCAAGAGAAAAGGTTACACGCTGCTTAATATGCTCGGTCTTGCAATTGGCATTAGCTGCTGCCTGCTCATCTTTCAATATGTTTCGTATGAAAGAAATTATGACACATTTGAAAAGCAATCAAACCAAATCTATCGTATTCGTCTTGATGAATATAAACAGGGAAGTCTTGAATGGAAATCTGCAACATCTTATCCGGGAATTCCACCGGGATTAAAAAGAGATTATCCTGAAGTAGAAAATTATTGCAGGCTGATTGACTGGAATGGCATACTCGCTAACCAGCAAACAAATGCAAAATTCAACGAAACAGAAGGTTATTATGCTGATCCTTCTGCATTAAACATGTTAAGTGTACACCTGGTGAAAGGCAATACAGCAACAGCTTTGCTGTCACCAAACACAATTGTGATTTCGGAAACAATGGCAAAAAAATATTTCGGCAGTGATAATGCAGTTGGTAAGCAGTTGCAGGTTCGTGCCGGTAATGCACCATCAAATCTTAGTTATCTTATAACCGGTGTTTTTAAAGACTATCCAAATAATTCGCATCTCATCATTAATTATCTTGTTTCATGGTCAACGCTGGAAGAAGAAATGCGCATAAGCGGAGATACTACAAATGCAGTGAACACTTCATTTGGCTGGTACGATTTCTATTCATACATCCAATTAAAGAAAGGAACAGATCCAAACTTATTTCAGAAAAAGCTCACCGCATTTTGTGATAAATATATCAACAGCCAGGAATGGAATAAAACAAATAATGTAAAGAATGTTTTATCGCTGATTCCATTGTCAGATATTCATCTGTACTCAAATTATAACCAGGAAGCAGAAGTGAATGGAAACGGGCAGTCTGTTGCATTTATGTTCATGATCGCATTTTTTATCATGGGCATCGCATGGATAAATTATATCAACCTGGCTACTGCGCGTTCTGTTGAAAGAGCAAAAGAAGTTGGCGTGAGAAAAGTATTGGGTGCAATGCGCAACGATCTTGTTAGCCAGTTTATGATGGAAAGCGCTTTACTGAATATTACCGCTTTAATTCTTGCGATTATGGTTGCCGTATTGTTATCACCATCATTTAATTTGATGATGGGCAGAGATGTTGCAACAGCTTTTCATCTTACATCAAAATATGCGCTCATCTTTGCCGGTATTTTTATTTTTGGAACACTGCTTTCCGGTTTATATCCGGCATTTGTTTTATCGGGTTATAAACCTGTCATCGTTTTAAAAGGTGCATTTAAAAATACTTCGGGCGGTTTGGTGTTGCGTAAGGGTTTGATCATTTTACAATTTGCCATTTCAGTAATTCTTATTGCAGGAACTATTATTGTTTACCAGCAGGTGAGTTATATGCGCAATCAAAAACTGGGTGCAAACATTAATCAAACTTTGGTTTTAAACGGTGCACAATCATTGAACGATTCACTTTATCGAAACGTTTATCAATCTTTCAAAAATGAGCTGCTAAAAATTCCTGCTGTAAAAAGTATGACGGCATCCAGCACTGTAATGGGTCAGGAAATTTACTGGACAAGAGGTGTAAAAAGATTAGAATCTTCTGCAACATCTTCTACTATGTACCTGCTCGGGTTTGATTATGATTTTATTCCGCAGTACCAGTTAAAACTGGCAGCAGGAAGAAATTTCTCAAAAGATTTTCCAATTGATGCGACTGGTAAAACAGCTATATTAAATGAACAAGCTGTTAAAGAACTTGGATTTAAAAATGCGCAAGATGCCATCAACAAAAAAATAGTAGTGCGCGATACGTTAACGATAGTTGGTGTTACACAAGGTTATCATCATCTTGGCTTACAAAAACCAATTGATCCGCAATTAATGCTGCTGGTACCGGATATGCGCAACGAGTATTCCATCAAGCTGCAATCTGCAAACATGCAAAAAAACATTGCAGCCATTCAAAAAGTTTGGAATGTATATTTTCCGAATGATCCGTTCAGTTATTTTTTCCTCGATGATTTTTATAACCAGCAATACAAAGCCGATCAGCAGTTTGGCGAAATGTTTACACTGTTTGCCTTCCTTGCAATTCTTATTGCATGTTTTGGTTTGCTTGGTTTATCATCATACAATATTTTACAAAGAACAAAAGAGATCGGCATAAGAAAAGTGTTGGGTGCATCAACAAAAAATGTTGTATACATTTTATCTAAAGATTTTTTGATACTTGTTGCAATTGCATTTGTTTTTGCCATTCCGCTTGCATGGTGGATAATGCATAGCTGGCTGCAGGATTATGCATACAGGATAAATATAAGCTGGTGGGTGTTTGTTTTTGCGGGATGTATTTCAGTTGCCATTGCATTAATAACAATCAGTTTCCAGGCAATAAAAGCAGCCATTGCAAACCCTGTAAAATCGCTGCGAACAGAGTAAAATACCGCTGATAAAAAACTGTACATTATTAATCATAAAGTGTTCGCTTTCGAACACTTTTTTATTTCTATTCGTGGCTAAATGCCTTTGCTGCAAAGCATTTAAAGCATTGGCATCAGCATTGTTGTTTTTTTTGAAGTCATTGTCCCAGTCCAGCCAAAAGTTAAAAATTACAGCTTAACTAAATTCAAAAACATGTTCAGAAATTATTTAAAAACTGCCTGGCGAAATTTGGTAAGGCATAAGAGCAATGCTTTTATAAACATCGCCGGGTTAATGGTTGGCTTTGCTGCTTTCCTGCTGATATTTCTTGTAGTTCAATATGAAAAAAGCTTTGAAGATTTTAATACAAATAAAAATCAGCTTTATCGTGTTGTGCGCATCGGCAAAAACGAAAGGGAAAATGAATACAGATCGGGAGTGCCTTTTCCTGTAACGCAAACATTGCGCATCGATTTACCGCAGTTGAAAAATGCATCAGCCATTTTTGCGGATAATAACGTGCAGGTGAACATAACTGCTGCAGATGGTTCCATACTAAAAAAATTTAAAGAAAAGTATGTTTTTAGTGTAGAGCCGCAATTCTTTCAGATGTTCAATTTTCCTTTAGTGGAAGGAAACATAAATACTGCATTAAAAGATGTAAACACAGTATTGCTTTCAAAAGATGTTGCTTCAAAATATTTTGGCGATTGGCATGCAGCAATGAACAAAACAATAAACCTGTATGGCTTATCGATGAAAGTAACCGGCGTGCTTGAAAACCCACCCACCAATACAGATTTTCCTTTAAACGTTGTGGTGTCGTATGCAACACTGATGAAATATTCCAATCCCGATGATTGGGGAAGTATTTCAGATCAGAATTATTGTTTGGTGCAATTGAATAAAAATGCTTCTGTAAGTCATTTTGATCAACTGCTTGATCAATTTACTAACAAGCACATAAAACCGGTAAATCCTAATTATGATCTTTCACTTCAACCGTTGAAAGAAATTCATTATGATGAACGTTATGGAAATTTTACGGGTCGCACATTTAGTAAAGACTTGATTTTTGCGTTAAGCCTGATCGGTATTTTTTTATTAGTGATTGCATGCGTAAATTTTATTAATATAACAACGGCGCAGGCGATTAACCGTGCACGTGAAGTTGGCGTAAGAAAAGTTTTAGGCAGCAGCCGCAAACAATTAATAGGACAGTTTCTTGGCGAAACCGGTATCACTACTTTTTGTGCATTAGCCGGTTCTGTAATTATTGCAGTTCTTTGTTTGCCTGCAGTTAATTCATTGCTCGATATTCATCTTTCAACAACAGATCTATTCAATACGCAATTTATTGTATTCATCATTCTGGCTTTTATTGTTGTAACATTCTTATCAGGATTTTACCCTGCATTAATTCTATCCGGTTTCAGATCGATCAATGTTTTAAAAAGCGCATTCACCATTAACAACAAAGGCATTTCACTACGAAGAGCACTGGTTGTTTTTCAATTTGTAATTGCACAGGCTTTAATCATCGGCACGCTCATCGTTGCATCGCAAATGAACTATTTCCGCAATGCAGATATGGGCTTTAATAAAAATGCAATTATCAACGCAAATATTCCGGGCGATAGTTTAAGTAAAACAAAAGTGAATGTTTTATATAACGAACTAACTAAGCTGAATGGCGTGCAGCGCGTAAGTTTCAGCGCATTTGCACCTGCCGCCGGTGGCGGTTGGTACACCGATCTGATAAATGGAAATGATCAAAAGGATAACAGCCCTCACATGATCGTTTCAATGAAACCTGCAGATACAGGATACTTTGGTTTATATAATTTAAAGCTGGTTGCAGGCAGGGTTTATTTTCCTTCTGATACGATGCGTGAATTTGTGGTGAATGAAGCCATCGCAAAAAATTTAGGCTACAATGATCCGCATAATGCCATTGGCAAGTTGATTAACGTGAATGGTAAACTCTTACCAATCGTTGGCGTAGTAAAAAATTTTCATGCTTATTCTTTACGCGATTCTATAGGACCTGTTGTATTAACAACAATGAAGAACGCTTACGGACTGGCAAATATTAAGATAAACATGAACCAGGCAAAACCAACCATTGCATCCATACAAAATATATACAGTAAACTTTTTCCTGATTTTATTTTTGAATACAATTTCCTCGATCAAACCATTACAGATTATTATAAGCAGGAAAATGAGTTATCCATTTTATACAAGATATTTTCCGGGATTGCCATCTTCATTTCTTGTTTGGGTTTATACGGATTGATCTCATTTATGGCAGTGCAACGCAGAAAAGAAATTGGCATTCGCAAAGTGCTCGGGGCGCCGGTTCGTGATATTGTTATTATGTTATCAAAAGAATTTACGTTTCTAATAATCATTGCATTTTTAATTGCTTCTCCGCTTGCATGGTATTACATGCATCAATGGTTGCAGCAATATACTTACCGCATTACAATGGGTATTTGGTTTTTTATCGCCACTATTTTATGTGCTTTAATCATTGCATGGTTAACAGTTGGCTATACAGCAATTAAAGCAGCGATATCAAACCCGGTGAAGAGTTTGAGAACAGAATAAATAATTGGGAAAAGTACAATTGGGAAATTTTGGAATTGCAATTTCCCGATCTCCCAATTTCAAAATTTCAAAATTGAGTTATGTTCAGAAATTATTTCAAAACGGCGTGGCGAAATTTGATGAAGAGTAAAACTTTTTCATTCATCAATATTATTGGTTTGGCAATTGGGCTAACATGCTTTGTGTTCATTGCCATTTTTGTTTTTAATGAATTGAGTTATGATCGTTATCCAACGGATGCAAAAGATATTTATCGCGTGCAATTATCAGTTACCGGCAACGGTGATGTAGCGGTTTATCCAAACGTTGATTATGCTGTTGGTGAAGGCATGAAAAATGCTTTTCCTGAAGTAAAAGATTATACACGATTGGCAACTGCAACTGATTTTGTAAAGTATGATGACAAGCAATTCAAGGAAGATAAGCTGGCGTTTGCAAGTCCGAATTTTTTGCAGATGTTTTCTATTCCTTTAATTGAAGGAAGTGATAAAGATGCGCTGCTTCAACCCAGCAGCGTTGTTATTTCAAAAGCATTTGCAAAAAAATATTTTGGCGATGCAGATCCTGTTGGCAAATCTTTAGTGATCGGCTTACATAATGCATTGTATAAAGTAACAGGCGTGTTTGATAAAGTGCCTGACAACTCACATTTTCATATTGATGCATTTATGAGCATGACCACGTGGCACATCACAAACCCAACGTGGAGTAATCTTGGTGAATACACTTATTTATTGTTGAATAAAAATGCGGATCCAAAAAAACTGCAGGCAAAGTTTCCGCAGTTGGTTGAAAAATATGTTGTGCCCGAAGTGCAGCATGATATGGGCGTAAGCTTAGCAGAAGCGCAGAAATCAGTAAGCACATTTGTATTTACTTTACTACCACTCACTGATATTCATTTATACGCGCATACAAAAAGTGAGATTGAACCCAACGGCGATATACAATACGTTTATATTTTTTCAGTGCTTGCAATATTTATTTTGTTGCTTGCCTGTGTAAACTTCACCAATCTTTCCATTGCACGTTCTGTAAAAAGAGCAAAAGAA
>JBEHXR010000114.1:0-10274 GCA_048498595.1 Bacteroidota bacterium | reverse complement strand
ATGATTCAAAAAAACGATGTTGTGCTTGTGCTTAGTAAAAGCGGTGACAGTGATGAAATAAAAACACTGACTCCACTCATAAAAAATTTTGGAAACACACTAATTGCATTAGTAGGTAATACAAGTTCCTTCCTTGCAAAAAATGCAGACATTATTCTAAATACAACGGTGCGTGAAGAAGCTTGCCCAAACAATCTTGCACCTACAACAAGCACTACTGCACAAATGGTAATGGGCGATGCACTTGCAATTGCATTAATGAAGCTAAATGGATTTAACGGCAAAGACTTTGCAAAGTTTCATCCAGGTGGAAATTTGGGTAAGCGTTTATATTTAAAGGTTGATGATATTTATAAAATGAATCAAAAGCCTTTTGTTGATGAACAAGCTTCATTTAAAAACATTATTTTTCAAATAACAAAAGGAAGATTGGGAGCAACGGTGGTGCTGGATGCATCAAACAAAATAAAAGGAATTATTACTGATGGCGATATAAGAAGATTGTTAGAAAAAACCGATGATATAAAAACATTAAAAGCATCAGATATCGTTATATCAAACCCTAAAACAATTTTGTATAATGCATTTGCTGTTGATGCACTTGAAAAAATGAACGCGTTTAATATTAACCAGCTTATCGTTGTAAATACTGAGCATCAATACTTAGGTATAATTCATTTACACGACTTAATCCGCGAAGGAATAATTTAATATCTTGCGCGCCTTTATGCAACAACACTATTATGCCGCTATTCTTGCCGGCGGTTTAGGAACGAGGTTTTGGCCAAAAAGCAGGGCATCTTTTCCAAAACAATTTTTGGATATTCTCAACCTTGGTGAAACGCTTATTCAATCAACTTATAAACGATACAGCAACTTCATTCCCGCTGAAAATATTTTTGTAATTACTTCAGATGAATATGTTGATATCATAAAAAAACAGTTACCAGAAATTCCTGTCGAAAATATTCTTGCAGAACCCAGCAGAAAAAACACGGCGCCTTGTGTTGCTTATATTTCTTTCAAACTTTTGGAGAAAGATCCTTCAGCTTGTTTAATTGTTGCGCCAAGCGATCATTTGGTAACAGATACAAAAACTTTTGAAGAATTAAGTTTGAAGGGATTGAAGTTCGCTGAAAAAAATAAAGCCTTTGTTACGCTCGGTATTCAACCAACTTATCCAAATACTGGTTATGGTTACATTCAATACGATACTGCTGCAGAACATGAGGATAGCGTTTTTAAAGTGAAAACATTTACTGAAAAACCAGATCTTGAATTGGCTAAAACATTTTTAGCCAGCGGAGATTTTTTATGGAATGCGGGTATATTTATGTGGAATGTGAAAGATGTAATTGAGGCGTTCGAAAAATTTCAGCCGGAAATGTTTGAGTTATTCGCTACAGAAAAAGAAAATTTTAATACGGATAAAGAAACCGAAGCTATTGAGCGTATCTATCCTTTATGCACCAGCATTTCTATTGACTACGCAATAATGGAAAAAGCGAACAATGTTTACGTAATTCCTGCGTCTTTTGGCTGGAGTGATTTAGGCACCTGGAACAGCGCTTATACCAATCTTAAAAAGGATAATAAAGAAAATGCAATTGCAGGCGATAATATAGTTGTGATCGATGCTAAAAATTCTATGATACATGCGCCAAATGAAAAATTGGTTGTGTTGCAGGGATTAGATGATTTTATTGTTGTTGATACGCCCGATGTTTTACTCATCTGCAAAAAAGAAAACGAGCAACAGGTAAAAGATTTTTTATCTATCGTTAAAAAACATAAAGGGGAAAAATATCTCTAACCGATATAAAGGCAGATATTTTACTTGCTGCGTTCTTTCATGATTATCTTTTATATATTAAAATAATAATCTTATATTTATTAATCCTAAAACTAACTCTGATGCAAAAATTTTTTATAACACTGTTCCTTTGCTTTTCAGTAATTATTTGCTTTTGCCAAAAAGAGAATGAAACAACTTCGCCGGCACAATCTGTATTTCTTGAAGTTGGCGGAAATGGTTTACTTTTTTCCGCTAACTATGATGTTAGGTTTACACCCCATCAAAATGGAATTGGTGGCAGAATCGGCTTAGGTTTTTTTGGTGGTTCGGGCGGAGGCATTTTAACTGTTCCTATTGGCTTAAATTATCTTGCAGGAAAAGCACCAAATTTTCTTGAAGCAGGTCTTGGTTATACATACGCCACATTCACAGGTCAAGACGAATTTTTCTCAGGACATGGTGGCCTTTTGTTCCCAAGCATAGGCTATCGCTATCAACAAGCAGGCAATGGGCTAATGGCAAGAATTGTAATATCACCTGCAATAGAATTTGGCGAAGGTGGCGGCTGGGCCTTTTTCGGCGGAATTGGCGTGGGATACAAATTTTAAAGATCAACCACCAAGTCCGGCAGCTTTACTTATTTCAAGCATGCGTTCTATTGGCTTTAATGCAGCCTTTCTTATCGATTCTTCCATTAAAATTTCCGGTTGCTCATATTTCATACACAAGTAAAGTTTTTCAAGTGTATTTAATTTCATGTGTGGACAATCGTTGCATGCACACATATTATCCGGCGGAGCCGGAATAAAAGTTTTTTGCGGTGCATCTTTTTGCATTTGGTGTAAAATACCTGTTTCTGTTGCTACAATAAATTCGTTGGCTGAATCATTCACAGCAAATTTTAAAAGCTGCGTTGTGCTGCCAATAAAATCAGCGTGCTGTAAAACAGCTTCTTCACATTCCGGATGTGCAATCACTTTTGCACTTGGATGACGCATTTTTAATTTTGCAATTTTTTGCTGGCTGAAAATCTCATGCACCATACATGCACCATTCCACAGCAACATGTTCCTTCCTGTTTTTTTATTTAAGTAAGCGCCAAGATTTTTATCGGGTGCAAAAATGATGGGCTGCTCTTCAGGAATACTTTCAATAATTTTTTGCGCATTACTGCTGGTGCAAATAATATCGCTCATTGCTTTTATTTCTGCGCTGCAGTTTATGTAAGAAATCACAATGTGACCCGGATGTAATTTTTTAAATGCGCTAAACTCATTTGCAGGCGCACTGTCTGCAAGTGAGCAACCTGCATGCAAATCAGGCAAAACAACCTTTTTACCCGGATTTAAAATTTTTGCTGTCTCCGCCATAAAATGCACACCGGCAAAAACAATCATATCAGCATTTGTTTTTGCCGCTTGTTGCGCAAGCCCTAAACTATCGCCAATATAATCTGCCACATCTTGTATATCCGGCTCCTGGTAATAGTGTGCAAGCAGCACGGCATTTTTTTCTTTCTTCAACAATTCTATTTCATGAAACAAGTCAAGCGCGGGATCAATTTCAATATCTAAAAAACCTTTGGCTTTCAAATTCAACTCAGCTCCAGAAATGTTTATATCTGCCATAGTATATTTATTAAAAATCTTTTTTTATTAAAAAGAATACTACTATTACGGCTGTGCATTTCTTAATAAATTAATTATGCACAACAGGCAAAGTTAATTAAGTGCAGTTTATTCAATAGAAATGCACACCAATCGCAAAGAACAAAACAGCGCTGCTGCTATATTTTAATAGGATATTAACGTGTGTTGATTTTCTCGATGCACAAAAATCAACAGCGTTCATTCACACATTATGCATGTTATAAACAGAGAAGTAAATTGTGTTTTAAATGAATGATGTTTGGCGAAAGTTGAAAATGGATGATGTTATTCTATTTTTGTTCAGACATAAAACAAAAACAAACCCGGTTTACAAACAGCAAATGGTTGATATGAACACCATCGTGTTAAAAGAAGTTTCACGATTGTATGGAACAGGCAGCAGCAAACAAAAATATCCACAATTTGTTCAAACGTTCATTTCCCCTAATTTTGCCATCCTTTAAAAATCACTAATGTCAGTTATTCAGAAAATTCGTGAAAGAGCAGCGTGGATAGTTTCAGGGGCAATTGGTCTATCTCTGCTTGCATTTATTGTTCAGGATGCTTTTTTTAATAAAGGCAGAGGCAGCCTGTTTGGTACTGGCACAACAGTGGGCAAAGTAAACGGTACATCAATTGAGCAAAGCGATTTTGAACATAAAATTAGTTTTTACGACCAGGCAAATAACGGCCAGGTTCAGCGCAGCCAGTTGGTGGGCAGCGTTTGGGAATACATGGTAAACCAGATTATTTTGCAACAACAGGCAGACAAACTTGGGCTAATTGTTTCTCCAAACGAACTTTCTGATATATTATTTGGCTCCAATCCGCCGCAGTGGATGCAACAGGCTTTTACCGATCCTAAAACCGGTGTATTTAATGTTACATTGGCGAAGCAACAATTTAATGCGCTTAAAAGCAGAGCTAACGACCCGCAGGTACAAAATTTAGAAGAAGGATATATTCAGCCAACCATATTACAAACGCTTGAACAAAAATACCAGGCACTTATAACAGGAGCCGTGTATGTTCCAAAATGGATGAGCGAGAAAATGAATGCCGATGCAAATTCTGTTGCAAAAGCTTCTTATGTTTTTGTTCCTTATTCAAGTATTTCAGACAGCACAATAAAAGTGTCTGAAGATGAAATGGAGGCGTACATAAAAAAGCATTCAAGCCAGTTTAAACAAGACCAGGAGACACGTGCTATTTCTTATGTTACATTCAGCGCAGCTCCAAGTGCAGATGATTCTGCAGCAGTAAAAAATAGTTTAAACGATTTGAAGGCTCAATTTGCTGATACAAAAGATGAACAAACATTTTTAAGCACACAAAGCAGCGATGCGCCATATTATAATAGCTTCATTGGCGCGAAAGAAATTAAGCAGGCCATAAAAGATACACTCTTTAAAATTCCGGTTGACTCTGTTTACGGACCTTACCTCGATGGCGATCATTACGTACTTGCTAAAATGGTTGCAAAACAAACCATTCCGGATTCAGCAAAAGTTCGGCATATTTTAGTTGCGACACATCAGCAAGACCCAAACACCGGAAGCCTTGTGCAGGTAATGGATGATAGTGCTGCTATGAAGAGATTAGACAGTGCGATCGCCTTAATTAAAAGCGGAGTGTCTTTCGATTCTGTTGCAATGAAATATTCTGATGACCCGGGAAGTAAAAATACCGGCGGCGTTTATAATAATTTTCCTTCCGGTCAAATGGATGCAAACTTTAATGATTTTGCCTTCACGGGTAAGCCGGGCCAAACCAAAGTAGTGCATACAGTTTACGGTTATCATTATATAGAAATACTTGGCCAAACAGGCTCAACAATGGGGTATAAAATTGCTTACTTATCTAAACCAATTGTGGCGAGTACAGAAACAGATAATGCTGCAAGCAATGCCGCCGAGCAGTTTTCTGCAAACAGCAGGAACAGCAAGGATTTTATGGCAAACGCAAAAAAGCAAAATCTTACTATAAGCACTTCACCCGATTTTATGGAAAATGATTTTAATATCCAGGGGTTGGGTGAAAGCAGAACTTTAGTAAAGTGGGCTTATGATAACAAAGTCGGAGATGTATCAGATCCGGAAAATGTAGACAATAAATATATTGTTGCGATGCTTTCTGCTATTAATGAAAAAGGACTTGCTTCACCACATTCAGTACAACAAACTGTTGAGCCATTGGTGCGCAACGAAAAGAAAGCACAAATAATAATTGCACAACAATTTAAAGGTTCAACTTTAGAGCAGGTTTCAGCAAGCGCACATCAGCCGGTTAAAAATGTTGACAGCTTAGCCTTTAATTCTTTTGTTGTTCCGGAACTTGGTAACGAGCCGCAATTTATTGGCGCAGCGTTTAACAAGCAGTTACAAAGTAAAATGAGCAGCCCTATTGCCGGCAACACAGGCGTATTTGTTGTAAAAAGTGGTGGTGTAACAGGAGTTTCAAATCTTGGTCAAACAACGGAAACGCAAAAAACCCAAATAGAACAAATGCTTAAACAACAATCTTCACAGGTAGCAGGCGTATTAAAAAAAGCTGCGAACATTAAAGATTATCGTTCTAAATTCTATTAGTAAAAAATATTTAGTGAAAGGCAGGCGGCTTTGCGCCGCCTTTATTTTTTGTAACAGCTATAGTTTAATTTTGGTAAAAATAATTTGTGATGGAAGTAAGTGATGTAATTATAAATCGTGTAACTGAGAGTGGTCTTATAACACTTGATCTGAAAACTTTTTATCCCAAAGAAGAAATAAAAATTTTTGATTTAAAAGACTATTTGTTTCGCGGATTGATAGTAAAAGAGAAAGATTTTCGCGAAGCATTAAAGAATACAAACTGGCAACAGTATGCAAATATAAATGTTGCCGTAACCTGCACTGCAGATGCGATCATTCCGGTATGGGCATATATGCTTATTGCAACATATTTGCAGTCGGTTGCAAAAAATATTGTTTTGGGTGATGAAAAGAAATTGATTGAAACAATACTGCTGCAAAACATCAACCAAATAAATATAAATGAGTATCAGGATAAACGCGTTGTAGTAAAAGGTTGTGGTGATGTTGCTATTCCCGATAGCATTTATATGCAAATAACGGCGCTATTATTGCCGCATGTGAAAAGTATTATGTATGGTGAGCCATGCAGCACAGTGCCCGTATTCAAGAAAAAAAATTAAATCATTTATTTATAACAAACATGAAAAAATTATCAATAGTTGCCGCTTTCTTTCTTTTGTTGATGGGCTCAGCAAAAGCAAACACTGTAATCGTAAATGCAAAAATTAAAGATCTGCCTGCAGGTAAATGGGTTTTTTATCGGGAGCAGGGCGGAAATGATTTAAAAGATTCTGTAAAGAGTATTGCAGGAGGATTTACGTTTAAAATTGATATAGGAGAAGGCGAAGGCGACCTGTTTCTTTTTTCTGTTGAAAGAAATTTTGATGATCCGGATAGTTATACAGAAATATTTCTTGATAAAGGCGTTGTTAATATTACCGGCAACGGCCCGCTTTTTAAAGATGCAAAGTTTTCAGGTGCGCCTTCCGCAGTACAATTGAACGATTACAATAATTACATGCAATCAAATGCAGCGGTAAAAAATGAGCGCGACTTATACGCACAAGGCAATCAATATTACAAAGCGGGTGACACCGCCAATTTAAAATTGATTGAACAAAAAATTGATGCGATAGATTCTATAAAAACGGAAATGCAAAAGCAATGGATAAGAAAACATGCAACATCTCCGGTTTGCGGATATGTACTCGAGTACATGCGTTTTTCTGTAAACTTTGATACGCTGGATGTTTTGTACAATCATTTAAGTGCAACAGCAAAAAATAATTTTCCTGCAAAAAAGGTTGAGCATGCAATTGAAGTAAACAAGCTTACCGGTATTGGTAAAACGGCTTTGGATTTTACACAATCTGATACAGCAGGTAAACCCGTTTCATTAAAAGATTTTCGTGGTAAATATGTATTGCTCGATTTTTGGGCAAGCTGGTGCGGACCTTGCCGTGAAGAAAATCCTAATGTAGTTGCTGCATATAATAAATATCACGATAAAAACTTTACTGTGTTGAGTGTTTCATTAGATCAACCAACAGGAAAAGAAAAATGGCTGAATGCAATACATAAAGATGGTTTAACATGGACGCATGTTTCAGATCTGAAATTCTGGGATAATGCCGTAGCAAAACAATATGATATTGAAAGCATTCCTTCAAACTTTTTACTCGATCCAAATGGTGTAATTATAGGAAAAGATTTACGCGGCGACGATCTGAATAATAAGTTAGCTGAAGTGTTGAAGTAATCAATTATTAAACCAGCCTTTCTTCTTAAACATATATATCATCCAAAGCGGAATTAAAAGCATTGCAGATACTGCAATCCAAAATCCATATTGATTGTGCAGGTATGGGATGCTTTCAAAATTCATCCCAAAAATTCCGCCGATAACGGTTGCCGGCGCAAGCAAACACGTAACAATTGCCATAACTTTCATCACTTCATTCATGCGCAGGTTTACTTTATTTAAATAAAGATCCTGCAGGCTCATCATCATGTCACGGTAATTTTCTACAAGATCATTTGCCTGTACAATATGATCATACACATCTTTAAAATAACGTGTAATTTTTTCATTCAGCAAATCGCTGTCGGTACGCATAAAAGCATTTACAATATCCCGCACCGGATTCATGTTGCGTTTTAAAACAATTAACTCTTTTCGTAGAGTTGTTATGCTCGTAAGTGAATGTGCATCTCCAATGTGGATGATTTGTTCTTCAAGCGTTTCAATATATTCTCCCAGCTTTTCAAGCACACCATAATAACTGTCAACAATAATATCTATCAATGAATAACATAAATAATCAGCACCGGAAGTACGCAATTTACTGCCCTCCATTTGTATCTTTTCACGCACAGGATTAAAAACATCTTTGCCCGCTTCTTCCTGAAAACTTAAAACATAATCTTTGCCGAGAATAATACTAACCTGTTCCTGTTCAATGCAACCGTCTTCTTCATTAAAGTACAGCATATTTAACAGGCAAAACAAAACATTGTCCAGTTCATCCATTTTTGGTCGCTGCCCAACGCTTAAAATATCTTCAATTAATAATGGATGAATATGAAACTCGTTGCAAATCGTTTCAACATCTGTTTTACGTAGCCCATCAATATTTATCCATGTAATTTTTCCATTGTCCTTAAAACGATTGCAGGTATGTACAGATGTAAATTCATGATGATCTAATGTGTGCGCATCATAATCATAAATACCAACCTTTATATTTTGTGCTTCTTCACGCACAGGATCAATAGTTGGGTTTACACGAAAAATTTCCTGTGTGCGTTTTGAATAGCGGGTTGGTAAAAAGGTTTTAAGAATATGTGATGGCTGCATCGTTTATCTGTAATTTAAATGGAAATTAAAATTAAAGTTATGTGTATGTAAAAGAAAAAAATTATCAACAGGTTTTCAAAATATAAACAAACAATTAATTGAATCGTTTACTTTGGAAAAAAATTCAACGCAGCATGTTGAAGCCTTACCACAGAAAAAGAAAAACAGAAGCAGGATGTGATGAAGCGGGACGAGGTTGTTTTGCCGGACCTGTTACGGCGGCTGCAGTAGTTCTTCCAAAAAATTTTTATCATCCCGAACTTAACGATAGCAAACAACTCACACCCGAGCAGCGCGATATATTAAGAATTTATATTGAAAAAAAAGCAACGTATTATGCGGTTGCCATGGTTGATCATGAAGAGATTGATGCGATAAATATTTTGCGCGCTTCATTTAAAGCAATGCATCTCGCGCTTGAGCAACTGCCTGTTGAGCCTGCCTTAATTTTGGTAGATGGCAACCGGTTTACTGCCTGGCGCAATGTGCAGCATCATTGCATTATAAAAGGTGATGGCATTTATGCAAGCATTGCGGCTGCAAGTGTTTTGGCGAAAACATATCGCGATGAATACATGCGCAAACTGCACAACGAATTTCCGCATTATAACTGGGCGCAAAACAAAGGCTACGGAACGCCTGAACATCGCCGCGCCATTGAAGAATACGGCTTGTGCAAGTATCATCGCAAAAGCTTTAATATTCTTTCTGCACAAATGGAAATGAGTTTCGATTTGGAAGAAGAGATGATTTAAATCGTTTAATGCACTATAAATTCTTTTCTGTCATTCTTGTTCTATCGCTTGTATTTTCTTCCTGCGGAAAATATGTTACCGAAACCGGCGTAGCTTCTTATTATGGCGATGAGTTTGTACACCGGCCAATGGCAAATGGAAAAAAATTTAGTCAGCATAAATTAACTGCAGCACACAAAACATTACCACTTGGTACAAAAGTAAAAGTGATTAATCTCACCAATCACGAAAGAGTAAAAGTGCGTATAACTGATCGGGGACCTTTTGTAAAAGGAAGAATAATTGACCTGAGTAAAAAAGCTGCGCGCAGAATTGATATGATAAACGATGGTGTTGTTCAGGTTGAGCTGAAGTATAAAAAGAAAAGATAAATTGCCCTCACAATTCTTCTGCTTGAAGCGCATAATTTTTACAGTTACCAATGATTTAAGTTACGACCAGCGCATGCAACGCATTTGCACTTCGCTTGCAAATGCCGGTTATAATGTTTGTTTGATTGGAAGAAAGTTGAATGACTCGGTTGCTTTAAAACAAGCACCTTTTCCACAAAAAAGATTGAGCTGCATTTTTAATGAGGGCTTTTTATTTTATGCTGAATACAATATGCGTTTGTTTTTTTATTTATTATTTATTAAGATGGACGCC